>CAZUMR010000067.1:0-12177 GCA_964622075.1 uncultured archaeon
GGAGAGGGAGAGGATAGGGGAGTTTTGTGAGGAGCAGCTAAGGCTGAGAGTTACAGAAATTAAGTCGATGTTGAAGAGATTGAAAGAGCTTGGTGATAGTGTGGTTATTGGTGGAGAGGAGTACGAGGTTAAATACA
Organism: uncultured archaeon; assembly: GCA_964622075.1. Taxonomy (GTDB): domain Archaea; phylum Halobacteriota; class Archaeoglobi; order Archaeoglobales; family Archaeoglobaceae; genus WAPX01. The sequence continues at coordinate 138 of CAZUMR010000067.1, forward strand.
GCAATGTAGTTTCAGCCCTTAGCATGTTTAAAGATGCGGAATCTGTTCCTCTTGAAGCAATAGATGAAGTCACCAAACACTATCTGGTCAGATCTAACGTGATGTTCGTGGAACCTCTTAGTGGGGTGATTAGACCTCAATCCAGGCTTGATCTGATGGCCATAAGGAGAATTTTGTGAAAATACTACTCAGTGTTTTCTAAATCATTATGTTAAAACAATTAAGTATACACTTATATTATACTTCTAAGTTAACAACTTTAGAGTTCTCCAGATCTCTCTTTTCCACCTTCATCATGGTAATTAGCTCACCTTCACGCTATAGCGCACGATTAAAGTCTCGTTTTCTGCTAAAAAGCTGCCACTACTTTCCTTTAATTCGAATCCGTTCTCCAACAAGATTTTCTTGTACTCCTCGTAAGCCGTTTTTGAGTCGGTGTAACCGCAGAAAATCTTCGTGAAAGTTTATCTTTATCAATGCGTTTGGATCATAGAGTGTTTTCGAATACCTGTAGGGGAAGACTGCGAGGTAATGCACATCGTAGTCTCAGTATCATGTAGAAGTATCAAGATTAACTACTAAATATAGAAAGCCATGAAACTATCTAATTAATCAACTCTAAAGGTCCATTGAATGGAAATCTGTTCCAAAACCTCCTTGTCCATTCTTTAAGCCTGAAAAAGAATCTTTCAACAGTATTCCTTTCTCCAAGGTTTCATGCTCGTACTTCAATCCAGCCTTTGTAATAAAGCCCATCTATACCAGAATCCCCTATTAACAACTTCTGGCTTATTTTCGCAGTATTTTAGGACTCCTCTAAGGAAAACGTAAGCATGGAAAGAACTTCTCCCTTCAGAAGCCCATATAGAAGCATTCATCGGCATCAACGTCTGCAGTCCAAACAAATATCTGATTTTCTAGCTTTAACTTCGTTTCATCATTTGGAGATTAGTAAATTTTGAATAGCCCAATCTAAAGGTTATTATGATCATTTTAGAAATACCTGCATTATTGGTCAAGTCCAAAAATTTATGCAATATAACGAAATTCATAATTTCATAATTTATCTACCATTCCTAACAGAGAAACCTCTCAATCCTCTTAAACTCTTCTCCAGCCTCCTTTCTCAGCAACTCCCTCAACTCCTCCTCGCTCAATCCCATGGCTCTTGCCCCAGCTATTTTCCTTGCAAGGTTCTTCCCTATCCCCGGTATTGCTTCAATTACCCTGAGATCTGCCTCACTCAATCTGACGGGCGGTATGGCCGTTACAGACCTCATGCCATATCCCACAACCCTTACATCAAGGTACTCATTCCGCTCGTACTTGCCAATTATCCCGACCAGCAAAGGATAGCTGCCAAATTGCCTGCCAAAAGTGATGCCTCTATCGCAAACCTCACACCTGACTTCTCTCAGCATTGTTCCAGCAGGAAGCATTCTCCTGAGCATTTCTCTATCAATTTCCTCTCTAACTCTTTTCTTGAACTTCAGAAAGTATTTTCTATGTTTTCTCAGCCTCCTTTCAATTTCCTCCTTCTTCGAATACAGAGGAGTGTGCCTGAGGACCTTAACCTGCCTTATGTTTATCCTTCTGAGTAGCAAATCTTTCTCGAGCAATTTCTTCAAAAACTCGTAGTTGAGTTCGAAAGTTCTTTTACTCTCTCCATCAAGCCCGATAACAAAGTTTATTCCCGGCAGAAAAGCCGGCATCCCGTTCCAGCCCCTCTTTCTTCCATACTCGTTTATTAGCCTTACAGCAAATTCCACCTCCTCAACAGTTGAAGAGAGGTTGTTTTTCCTGCAAACTACAGGATCAGCACTCTCCAGACCCATGGCCGCAACATTGCCGGGCGTCTGGAGTTCAACAACAGTCTTTATTATCTCCTTACTCTCCTCAGGATACGCTGCCACAGTCCTGGGATTCACGTTGTCAAGATGCAGAGTTTTTATTTCAGGGCATTCTCTCCACAGAAGCTCATGAAACGCCCTCATCTTTTCAGGATTTGGTTCTGGCGGTTTCTCCGGATCTTTTAATGTGTCCAGTTTCTCTCCCACCTTCTCTCCATCTCCAGCATTCCAGAATGGAAGATCAGATGACAGATACGTGAAAAAGTCTGTCTGTCTCCCAAGTCTGAAGTGTCTCACACCAAGTTTGTAGAGAGCCTTAATTTCTTTTATCACCATTTCAGGCCTTCTCATCGCAGGCATTCCATGCAGCCTCTCCATGCAGAAGGAACACTTCCTCCAGTAACACCCCCTGTAAGTTTCAATTTCACAGATGATGTGAGGAAAATCGGGATGCTCCAGAACGACATCGCTTCCAAGGATTGCGAATTTGTCGATGTCAAACTCTGCTGAATTTCCAGATAATCTACAGAGTGTCTTGAGGGTGGAAAAAAGCTCGTGCTCGAAAGGAAAATCAAGAACGTTCAGCCTTTCCCTCTCATTTTTGTCAAGCTCCAGAGCGATTCCACCTACCACCACTTTTTCTCCCGGTAAAGTGGAGACCTCATAAAGGCTGAGAGGTTTTGCGTTAAGATACTTCCCCGGAACAACGGCACCGGCTATTACTATGCTCAGGTCAAACTTCCTTAAAATTGCTGGATTCTCCCTCACCTTTTCCGCCGTAAAGTAGGCTGAAGGTATTTTTAAAGCCTTCAGCATCCCCCTGATATACCTTGGATAGGGTGAAACGTAAGGTGGAACGCCAAGGCAGGAAGGTTCGTCAACGTAACCATCGACCACGGCAACCTTCATTCCTTCTCTCAGTCAGCATTTGCAGCTATATAGCTTTGTGCCCGTTTCAGTATTCCTCCCGTTACCGAATTAATGTATTCATATTTCAGCTGCATCTCAGCTGTATCAGGCTCTCTGTATTTTTGCATGAGAACCAATTATCGACCCGCTGAGGTTAAGTCTCCTGATTTCACAGTCGTCATCTATCAGGCTCCTCCATATGGTTGTATTCCTGAGTATAACTCTTTCAAACAGTACACTTTCGCATACATCGGAATTCTCTATTATACAATCTTTGCCAACACATGCATATGGGCCTATCATCGACCTGCCTACGATTTTTACACCATCCTCAATGCACACGGGCTCAATTATCTTCGAATACCTGTCAATCTCTACATCTCCAACGTAGTTCTCCATGAAAACCTTCAGTGCTCCTATGTAAGAGTCAGGACTGCCTATATCGTACCACGTACCTTCGCTGAACGAGAAACCGTAGAGCTCATCCCTTTCACACAGCCATGACATGAAGCTACCTATGTTGTCAGCATCGGGAGACGTGGAAACGTACTCGCTTATAAGCCCGGGAACGTAATCAGGAAATGCGTATATACCTATTCCAACAAGTGTACTTGGAGGTTCTTTCGGTTTTTCGAGGAATCTGATTATTCTATCTCCTTTCAGCTCTGCAACACCGTACCTCTTAGCAAGTTCGTAATCTCCAACATCGTACAGACACGTGCAGGGTTTTCTTTTATTCTGATAATAATCGACGAACTCCTTCAGGTCGAATGAGAACAGATTGTCTCCAGCAACAACAAGAGTTTCCTCCTCTATCCCATTTAAAACCTGTGCAAGTGCTCTGACTGCCCCAAGCTTTTCCTCCTCCCTCGTGCTCTCTTCCACCACTATACTCACGTCTTTATCTCTGCCCCATTTTCTGAAGTCTTCCTCAAACCTCCTGTTCGTGGAAACAATTACCTCACCAAAATCTCTTACCTTTTCATATATTACATCGATTATCTTTTTTCTGCCTATTGGCAAAAGAGGTTTGGCCTTCGTCTTTGTTATTGGCCAGAGTCTTGTAGCATATCCCCCAGCCATGATTACAACTTTCATAGATAAATTAGCGTTCGGTGTTACTTAAGTTTTAACCTTTTTATCATTCCATTGAAATCGATCCTTCTGATTACAGCCAATCTTACAGCTATTCTGCCAACCCAAAAGGATGTAGTAAGCTGGAAATATTGTTAAAACCAAAAACCAAAAACTAAATATCTATATCGCAGTTCCTAGCCATCATCTCTTTCCTGAAGTAATCAAGAAGGTGCTCCGATACAGCAACACTAACAGGTCTTCTGTGAGACTCCAGAGCTATTAGATCGAGATCGAATTCGGGGTTTCTTATTTTCTCAAAATCAACCATTCCGTAACAGTAGTCCGCCTGATTTCCGCTTTCCACAATTCTTATCCTGCCCTTCAATCCGGACTTCTTCAAACACCCGAAAATATCCGGATTGATGATTCCAAGTTCCTTCATCTCCAGAAAAGCTTTCTCCTTCCCCGGCAGTCTTATTTTAACTTCAGAAGAGTCCGTCAGGGAAGAGGAGAAGCTATCTGAAACGACCCTGCCTTTACTCATAACAACAATTCTATCAGCCCACGAGAATGCAAATTCGGAGTCGTGAGTCGTCACAACTATCGTCAGACCTCTGGCATTCAACTCACAGAGTATGTTGTATATTTCATGCACTCCGGGATGATCGAGGCCTGCTGTTGGCTCGTCAATCAGCATTACTGGAGGGTTCATGACTATAACTCCAGCAATTGCAACTTTCTTTTTCTCACCTCCACTCAGGTTTGCTGGATTTCTCTCAGCGAGATGCTCTATTCTCATGGTTTTCAGAATCGCCCTGACTCTTCTGTCAACCTCCTCCTCATCAAGACCCATGTTTCTCAGACCAAAGGCCACATCATCGTAAACTGTTGCTGAGAAAACCTGATCGTCTGGATTCTGAAACACTATTCCCACAAGCTTTCTTATCTTTTCCTCATTTTTCCTGTTTACATCAACCCCCATCACCCTTATTTTTCCACTTTTAGGCTTCAGGAGGTTACAGATGCAGAGCATTAGAGTCGTCTTACCGCTCCCATTTGGACCAAGTATTGCAACCTTCTCTCCTCTCCTAACCTTCAAACTGACACCATCAAGAGCCTTTATCCTGTCGTAAAAGTGAATAACGTTCTCAACCTCTATAGCTGGCACGGAATTCGTGTCCAAGACGATCACCTCCCGAGAACGTAAGGAGCTTTGAGAACGAACCTGTCAATGTATATGGCAAAACAGCACGCAATGATAACGGGAATTAACCTGAGAATTACACCCGAATCTATTCCTCTGGAGTAAAGCTTTCCAGTGTAACCTCTTGCAATCATGCTCGTGTAAACTCTTTCAGCCCTGTCCATCGCCCTTACTATTAAAACTCCTGCAAGAGTTCCTGTGTTTGATATTCTCTTCCAGAACGGGAGTTTTTTCGAAAAAGCGCACCTCGCCCTTGCAGCCATGTGTAGTTTTCTGCCAGTCTGGGACAGAGTTTCTATGTACCTGAGCATGAGCAGGGTTATTTCCACAACCTCATCCGGCAACCAGCTCAAGGCGGAGACTATTTCGTGCATTCTTGTGGTTGAAATGAGGATCAGGAGAAGAGAAACGCAGACAAGAACTTTTACAAGAATTAGAGCAGCCAGATACACTCCCCCTTCAGTAACCCTTAGTATCCACCACTCCCAGACAGTTCTGCCGTATGGAACTGTAAATAGGACGACAGCAAAAACAACTGCTGCTACATAGAGCGGATAAATCAGCTTTTTTACTGGAATTCTGAGTATAGCAACGAGAATCAACGTTAAGACGAGCAGCGTTAGAGGTATGTAAATATCCTGCATCGCCGTAACTGTAAAAAGTAAAATAAATACAGAGAGAGTTTTTACCCTTCCATCTATTTTGCTTGCGAAACTCTCCCTATAGAGACTGTCAAATCTTACCGTCTCCATTCTCTCACTTCTTCATTTCCCTTATAGCCCTGCCAACTATTGCAGCAAGGAAGAATCCGACAGTCGTTCCAATTCCATTCACGACATCTCCAGTGAACCATGGAGGCATGTTATCACCTTCCCAGCTGTTATCTGCCATTCCCGCTCCTATTACCTTCAAATTCGCCTCTACCAAGCTCTGCTATGTCCTCCCAGAGGTATCCAACAATAAGTCCGGCAATTATCCCGGCGAGAGTGAATCCCACCGGCTCAAGCTCTTCCGGGACGTGAGGCATGTAATCTGTCGCAACAGCTCCGTGGTGTTCGGCCATTCCGTTGACTATATCGTCTGTGGCTTCCAGACTCTTGCCGGAGTTGTAGCTGTACCAAGCCGAGACCATTATTGCAAGGCTTATCAGAACCATCAGAGCTATGCAGATTGCCGCAAATTTACGCATAGGCGACACCTCCCAAAGCGACGAGCTCAGGCCTTCTATCGGCTATGTACTGGACAACCGCTGCTGTGAAGATGAACTCTCCAATGGCAAGAGGTATCTGGGTTGGTCCGTAACCCATGAAGTATATCCACCAGTAGTGCAGAATGCTACTCCCTGTATGCAATCCGACTGCAAGCTCAAACGAGCTGACGAGGTATGTAACCATGTCACCGATAAAACCGGCCATTCCGGCAGAGAACCAGAGTGGTGCCTTTGCCTTTCTCAGAATCACGTAAGTTGCGTAACCTGTCAGGGTGCCTGCTATCCCCATCGAGAAAGTGTTGGCCCCAAGGGTCGTTATTCCGCCATGCCCGACAAAGGTCTGGAAGAACAGGGCTATCGTTGATATGACTATTGTCGCAAACGGTCCAACAATTATCGCTGCCATCGGAGTACCGACAGGATGGGAGCAGGAACCCGTAACCGGGACAGGTATGTGCCAGACAGATATTATGAAGACAGCTGCTCCCATCAGGGCAAGCATTGGCTTGTACTTTGGATCCTCCTCGCTTCTCTTCCTTATTTCTCTAATTCCCAAAATCCAGAAAGGTATGCAAACTATGTACCAGAAAATGCACCACTGCATGCTCAGTATTCCGTCGGATATGTGCACTCAACCACCCCCTTATTCACATTTTCGGATTTAAGATCAAGCGCACTTGATTAATGATAGATTATTAAAATTTTCGATTCGATGGACGACGAATTGATTAGAATCTGACCTTGTTACATTTCGCCATTTTCGCTTACATTCAGAAACTGATCAGATAAAAACTGACCAGAAACTCTTAAGAAACTCCCATCAGGAACTTTGACTAAAAGTTGACTAAAAATAGAATAAATGTAAAAGTAGAATAAATGAATTAAAGTAGAATTAAAATTCAACGAAGGCTACTGCATCTCCAACCTCCACAACATCAACAACCTTTCCGCTCACGACCTTCTCTCTCACAGCCCTGAACCACTCTGGCTTTAGCTCTATTACCTCTCCCCCAATTTCAAGCTTCATTCCCTCTCTAATCAGCTTTTCTTTCTCCTCATCGCTCAGAGAGTTGACGGCCTTAACAACGTGCTTCACCTTATCTCTCAGCATCGGACCCAGAATGCTGAAGTCCGGCTTTATCTCCCTGATTTTCTCCTCCACTTCTGGCATCTCTTTCAAAATCTCGACTTTAGCGTTTAAAGCTCCTGCAATATCCCTGCTATCTATTTCCACGGGAGAATATATCCTCACAAGTTTCAGCGGTGCGTTCAGAGCGAGACCTTTCTCGTGCTTGAGCCTCCTAATCTCAGCCACCAGCTCCTTCATAAGCTCTCCACTTTTCTCAACTTCCTCATCCACGAACTTACTGTATTCTTCCACCTCAGGATATCTCTGCCTGTGCACACTCCTCTCGCAGCTCCAGTCCATTCCTCTACAGGCAAGAAGAACTTTCCAGCATTCCTCAGAGAGGAACGGTGTTATCGGTGCAAGCATTCTTATAAGGGCATCTGCAACCTTGTAAAGCGTGTACCTTGCTGCATTCTTCTCCTCATCACTTCCGGAATATAGTCTGTTCTTGACCATCTCAAGGTAGTTATCAGCGTACTCATACCAGGCAAAGCTCCTTATGGCCTTTAAGGCCTCGTCGAACCTGTAGTTATCCATTGCCAGATTTACCTTCTCCACAAGTCTCGCAAGTTTGGATAGTATCCATCTGTCAGCAATTCTGAGGTTCTCAGGAGTTTTAACATCAGGAGTCTTAACATCAGTAGCTTTAACGTCAGTCTCAACATTTTTAGTTTCAGCACTCTCTTCAGCAATGTAATCCCAGCCGGAAATGTGGGAGGCTGTAAACCTGATTATGCTCCAGAATTTCTGCTGAAATCTTGACGCTGCAACAACCTCTTTCCACGTGAATATCACATCACTGCCAACAACCCCGGTAGCGGCCCACTGTCTCATTGCATCCGCACCGTACTTCCCGATCACATCCTCCGGCTGAATTATGTTGCCCAAACTTTTGCTCATCTTCTTGCCATCCTCTCCAAGCACCATTCCGTTTATGACTATCTCCTTCCATGGAATCCTGTCAACGAGTGCGAGCGACCTCACTATTGTGTAGAAAGCCCACGTCCTGATTATGTCGTGTCCCTGAGGTCTCAGGCTTACGGGGTAATCGAAATCCTTCCAGTCGTATGGCCATCCCGTTATTGCAAGGGGAGTTATTGAGGAGTCCATCCACGTATCCAGCACATCTGTCTCCCCTTCGAATTCCTCACTTCCACATCTTGGACAGGGCTTCTTTGGCCTGTCTTTCGTGGGATCGACTGGAAGCCAGTCCTCCTCAGCAACAACGATTTCGCCACACTTCTTGCAGTACCATACGGGAATTGGAGTGGCAAAAATTCTCTGCCTGCTAATCACCCAGTCCCATTCCATTCCCTCAACCCAGCTCTCCAAACGTGAGAGCATGTGCTCTGGAACCCACTTTATTTTTCTTGCAGCCTCAAGAGCCTTTTCCCTCTCTATCTTTACAAACCACTGTTCCTCGGCAATTATCTCAACTGGCGTTTTGCACCTCCAGCAAACACCAACGTTCTGCTCCACAGTTTCCTGCTTAAGCAATCTCCCCTCTCTTGCAAGGTCTTCAAGAATTGCCTCCCTCGCCTCAAGAGTTGTCATCCCAGCGTACTTTCCTGCCTTCTCGTTTAGCCTGCCATTCCTGTCGAGAATCATTCTGAGTTCAAGGTTGTGTTTCTTCCACCACTTTACATCCTGCCTGTCACCAAACGTACATATCATGACAGCTCCAGTACCGTAATCCGGATCGACATCCTCATCTGCTATGACCTCTACCTCGTAATCGGTTGTGGGAACCCTGACTTTCATCCCGACCTTATCTTTGAATCTCTCATCCTCGGGATGAACAGCTATTGCAACACATGCGGGGATGAGTTCAGGCCTTGTTGTGGCAATAATTATTGAGTTCTCACCATCACCAAACCTTATGTAGTTCAACCTCGTTTTGCCCTTCTTGTACTCTATCTCAGCAAGGGCTATCGTTGTTTCACATCTCGGACAGAATATGACTGGATGATATCCTCTATATATCAGCCCTTTTCTGAACATTCTGACGAAAGAAACCTGTGTTCTCGTAAAGTATTCGGGATACATAGTTATGTATTCCTTGCTCCAGTCAACAGAGAAGGCAAGCCTCCTCATTGTTTCTCTCATTTTCTCTATGTTTTTCTCCGTAAACTCAACACAAAGTCTTCTGAATTCTTCCCTTGGCACATCGTTTTTCTTTATCCCGTGGATTTCCTCGACCTTGACCTCAGTCGGCAATCCATGGCAGTCCCATCCCTGGGGAAACATCACTTCGTATCCCTTCATTCTCCTGTACCTTGCTATGAAGTCGATGTAACACCAGTTCAGCGTGTTTCCTATGTGGAATGAGCCGGTTGGATAGGGAGGTGGTGTATCGATTATGTAGTGCGGTTTATCAGAATTCCAGTCAAAGTAGTACATTTCGTCTTTCCATTCCTTAACCCACCTTTCCTCAACCTCTCCGGCTCTGTACTCTTTTTCAAGCTGAGAAACGTTAAAGGAACTTGGCATGGTGGTTCGCTTATTGCACGGAGTTAAAACGTTTTTTATTCATCGTTTTACTGTTACGTTTACAGTTGTCAGATTGTCTTTTTTAAGCTAAAAAATTAAATTTGCGTTTGGTGTAGATTATTTGATGAGCGAGTAAAGGATTATCGAAGAAGCTAACGCTGTTCTTCAAATACTTGCAAAACGATAAGGAAAATTGAGAGGTTCTAAGGCTGTTTTAGCTGAGGTAGATTTAATTCATGATGAGAATAAAAGATGAGCCGTCAAAGATCTTGTAGAAGAATCATGTAAAGCTATAGTTCGGATAGGCGAAGAAGAGTTAGAACATTACAGGTTGCTTAAGACAGACTCTACAGGCTCTACAGGATTTAGAGAGATATCAAAGTCAGCGTTAGACCAAAAACCTTCTTGGGAGTTCAGAGTGATAATCTTGAAGTGGGGTCAAAGTTTCTATGTCATCAGCTATGTCATCAGAAAATACACCAAGGAAGCAGAAAAGCTGATAGAATAAATCGAAAAGGTAGCCGACAGATACAAGATACAGTTTCAGTAATTGCGATCGGATGATCGACTACTTCCACACAAACTTTTACCTGTCCGTTAAATTCCAAATTAGAATTCCAAATTAGAGAAAACAATAACTTTTTAACCTATTTTTTATCTTAATTCTTGGGGAGGCTAAGAGATAGTGTCGGGTGAAGTTATGTCAGTATATATATGCAAAATTTGTGATATGCAGGGAAAAAGAGTAGAGTTCTACAAAAGAGAGGATCTTAGAGAGCATATTAAATCTGTACATCCTGACCACGTTGAGCGGATAATCTCTCGATTAAACCCGCAAAAGATACAGAATCTTAGAAAGCGTGGAATTGATCCCAAAAACTGGGCAGCGGGTTATATTATAGGTATACTTGGTTGCCAGGATAACTGAAGGAAAATCCAAAGAACGTCAGATTTACTGATCTTTGCAAAGCTACTGAACTGTTTGGATTCAAATATTGAGATAGGAGTCATGTTGTATGTTCGAGAGGGTGTTGAAGATCTTAGTTTTTCAAAATGTGATAAATCTGAACCTTATCAAGTTAAGCAATTCCTAAAAAATCTGTTATGAGTATGTAGCTACTCAAGATATTCGCAATACTCCAAATGCCATAAACGGAACGGGGGCTAAAGGCGATACCAGAGGCAGTTGATTAAATTAAAAAACGCAACAAAAAACGCCCGCAAAACGTTAATGTCTGAAGAAGTGGAGATGGACTCATGAATGTCGTATTTCTTGGGCCGGCTGGCAGTGGTAAGAGTACTCTCGTCAAATCAATGCTCAACTTTCTCCTTGAGAGAGAATATGACGTTAAGGCCATTAACCTCGATCCAGCCTCACCTCCAAACTATCCATGCAGAGACATCAGGGATTTCGTGAGAACGGAGGAGATTATGGCAAAAGAGAAACTTGGGATAAACGGTGCACTTTTGAGATCCATGGAGCTTGTAAAGGAGGTGGTAGATGAAGTTCTTGAGAGGAGAGATTTTGTTCTGATAGACACTCCCGGTCAGATGGAGCTGTTCATATACCTCAGCTCAGGAATAGAAATTGCGAAAAAGATTGCGGAGAAGGACTGGAGTGTTTGCGTGTTTGTCGTCGATTCAGCAGTTGCCAGCACTCCCGAAAACTTCGTTTCAGTGCTTGCCCAGAATGCGGTGGTTTCCCTCAGGATGGACATGCCGGTGATTACTGTTTTCAACAAGTCGGATGTGTGCAGAGTTCCTTTTTCTGTGAAGGATATCAGAAAGGTCAGAGAAGAGCTCAGAAAAAGAGAGGGTGTTTTGGCTGAGCTAATGGAAGGACTCGTAGATTTTCTTGAAGTTACAACTGCAAATTACAGGATAATTGAGGTTTCTGCCCTGAAAGGTTACGGGCTGGAGGATGTTTTCGGTGCTGTAAATGAGGCATTCTGTTCCTGCGGAGATTTCTCCTGAGAGTTATTGAGGAAGCAGATGGCAGGTTAGTGAATAAAAATTAAAAATCAAATAAAAATCAAACTTTAGAGCTCCCTCCTTCTCAGCAGGTATGCCACTGCGACAAGTCCGGCAATGGCGAACACTGCCTCAAAGCCTGGAGTCTTCTTCTTGGGTGTTGGGGTTGGTGTTGGTGTAGCAGTTGTGGTTGGGGTTGG
>CAZUMR010000068.1:0-7947 GCA_964622075.1 uncultured archaeon
GAACTTTGGGATAGCATAATCTCTCTTGCAGAAGTTACCGGATGCAGGTGTGTTATAAGGCCGATGAGCTGTGAGTTTGCAAAGCCGGCTGTTAGTTACAGGGGGGAGAGGTTTCTGGTTTTCTGATTCCACTGTTTTTCCGGGCAAATTCTAAATGGCAAATCTTAAATGAACGAAGATGTAAAAATTTATATTCAACTCTTTGTAAACCTGAACTACTATGAAAGCTGTCTGCCAGTTCTGCGGTAAAACTGTGGAAATTGAACTCGCAAAGGGATGGGTTCTTCACCACTGGCTCGGCTACAAGTTTACTGAAGAGGAAGTTCTGAAGGTTGGCATATGCCGGGAATGTGCGACACTTGGTGGTGATGGAAACAGAGTGACGTGCTGAGGGATGTTGGAGTTTTAGAACCTCAGGAATAAGAGTAAATTTTTTATTTAAATTGAACAAAAATATTCTGAAATCAAAATTAAACAATAAATCCCTGATCAGACGTTCTGTTGTATTTTGTCCAGTAACCAAATGCAGGTGTATTTCTTAGGCACTTCAGCTTTCTCCACTCCACGCCTTTTTGCAGGACGAGAACTTTGATAGTAACGGGCATGGCAATGGATTTGAAGTCGGAAACTTCCTCAGTTTCATCTTTTCCTATCGTGTTAAGCAAGAAGTACCTGTAACTTGTCATCCCACATACATCCATGCCCTCTCTCTCAGCTCCTCTTATCAGTGCCGTGAAATCTACAGGTGCTGAAATCGCCCTCTTTCCGGCAGAGGTGTACGGGTTATAGCTGAAGCTATCTTTGCTAAAGCACGCTATTCTCATCTTCCTTGAATAGTACTCTTCAGCAGGCAATCCATAATCAATTACAAGCACGTACCCTTTGTCTATCTTAGATGCTATCTCCTCCATTTTTCTAACGGCATCACTGCAAACTGCGAACCTGTTAACCCTGATGTATGGTCTGGCATAGCTCAGAAATTCCTCGACTTCCTCAAACTCCTCGCTGCAATCTGTCTCAACAAAATCTCCATCGTATTTAACACAGACAGTCCTTTCTCCACTCTTTACAATGTGGAATGGCAGTGATGTGAAGTACTCGTTTGCAACTACAACTCCTTCAAACCCTTCTTCTACCTTCTCTTCATCTCCAAGCAACTTCAAAGTTACAGTATCCCCGCCGAAATTGTTCATGTCCTCTACAGCGATCTCTATTGCTGCTTCTCTCAGACTCCTGTCTATGACAAAATCGTCGCAAGTTTCTATAAGCTCTACATCGCCCTTAACGTAATATCCAGCTTCCGGATGGTACAGCAAAGCCCAGCAGAAGTCCCTGAACGATACTGTTCCCCTCTCCCTTACGAAATCGGCTATAATTCTTCTTCTCCTTTCGAACTCTCTCTCAAATTCCGTCTTTAACGCCCCGTCAGGGCTCATGTAAGAATACCCCTTGCTTCTTTACGAGCCTTCTACCACCACAAAACGGGCAGAACAGGTTCGGTATGTGTAGAGACCCGGAATAGCCGGTGGTCCTTCTTACTATGATGTCAAATTCAGATCCGCAACGTGTACAATACAGGTGTTCAAACTTCATGGGTGTATATACGATGTCGCTGTAAAAAACAGTTGTGCTGTTTAAACAATCTGTCTAATCTGTTGAATTTACAAACACAGTTTTCACAGTTTTTTGAGGCTTTTGGAGTTCTGCAGAAAATCAGTGGAATCAGTATATGAATCAGTCTATTACGTTAAACATTATTTGAGATGCCGTCTTCAATTTTCTTCTTATCGGGTGTATTTCGTGAACGTCAAGAACGAGATTGTCCTCAACGAACCTGTCAAACCCAAAAGCCCTCTTAAGAAATTCGGCGTGCTTTTTGTTTCTAACGTAAACGAGCCTGTTGCCTTTAATTTCGCACATTTCGAGAATTATTGGTATCGGAAATGATTTTGCCTCTTCCTCGTCAAGATATTCTGCTATAAATTCAAGCTCCTTCTTTTCTATTACGTACTCGTTTCCGTCCCTTGCCCTTATGGTGGGGTATTCCTCCTCAAGCATCTCTGCGAGCATTCTGCTGTTCCTTGGCAGGTGTTTGTTTACGGCATTTATCAGGTTCGCTATGGCTCTATCTATTGACTCCTTATCGTTCATGGACATGCCTACTCACAGGTGGAATAAATCGTTGTCGTACTGGAGTAAGATGAGATAATGTGTAAGAGATAAATCGTCAATCACCGTCCTCAATGTATTTCAATCTGACCTTTCCAGATCTTAAACCGAGCTCTCTTGCACTTCCTTCCCTTATACAGAGTTCAAGAGTTCCAAAGCTGCCTATTATTGCAAACGGCTCTCCCTTCTCAACGTCGGTTATTCTCTCGACAAGCGGGAAGTAGTAATCCTTAAACCAGAAACCCCTGAATTTCCTTGCAACTTCTTCTTTAACGTTGGTTATCGCGTTTCCAAACCTGTCGTTAAACACTATTCTGCATTCCAGCCGGTCCTTTATCTTAAGTTCGAACAGATCAAGTTTGACGATATCATCCACCTCCTCTCCGTAATCCTCAACAATTCCTGAAGCTGTCAGAGCTGACGCTGGAGCGAATACATCTCTTCCATGAAACGTTGTTGACATCTTTACATCCCTTTTCAGGCATCTCCTGAGAAAGTCGAAGACCCTTTCGGAGTCGAGAGCGATTATTTTCTCTATTCCTGCTTCTCTTGCAGCCGGATAGAGCACTCCGTTGTCTGGACCAACGAATGCAGATGATTCGCACAGCACTGCAATAGCTCTCCTCTCACTTCCGACTGTGGGGTCAACGACCACGCAGTGAACGGCTTTTGAATACTTCCACGAGTTGAGGAGAAGAAAGGCTCCATGATAGATGTTGAAAGGCTCCACTTCATGGCAAACGTCGATTACTTCGGCTCTGTGGTTTAGGCAGGATAGAGAGGAAATTAGGGAACACTTCATCACTCCGGGATAGTAAACGCCAAAATCCGTAATAAGTGTTATAACGCCGTACTTTTTGCCTGAGGATAAATCTGAGCTAACTGTTACTCTTTCTGTCACTCTCCCACCCTGCCTTTACCACTTCTCCCAGTGCGTCAGCTCTTGCACAGGATAACGGCTCCTCCTTCCCGGCTTTTCAGCTGGCCATCCTACTGGGATTATTGCGATTGGCCTCACGTACTCGGGGATTTCAAGTATTTTTGAAATTGCTCTTTCGTGAAATGCACCAACCCAGACAGCTCCAAGTCCAAGAGCGTGGGCGGCAAGCAGTATGTTCTCCACAGCGGCAGTAGCATCCTGTTCGGCGTAGAGTTTTCCTCTCTCCCCATATATCCTCATGCTCCTTGGATAGTTGGCACAAACGACTATCACCACCGGTGCGGTTGCGATGAACATCTGTTCAAGAGCTGCCTCTGCAATCAACCTCTTTGTTTCTGGATTTCTGACCACGATGAAATCCCTTGCCTGAAGGTTTCCGGCAGAAGGAGCAGCATTTCCAGCTTTGAGGAGTTCAATTATCAGTTCATCCGGAACATCTTCTTCCCTGTATTTCCTTATGGAAACTCTCTCGTAAATCAACCTCAGACATTCCCTGAGCTCCATGACTCTGAAAGTGCAGGTGTGGGATTATAGTTTTTGGATTTCAGTGCATTCTGTTATCTTTCCGGTGCACCTTTCCTGTACGTGTCATGCTGACTTCAACTGATGTTCAACTGATGCTGGCTAAAACACTAGAACACAGGGTGAAAATACAGGGTAAAAATTCAGCAGGGTAAAAATTTCAAAACGAATTTAAGCAACCCTTTTTTACCATTTTCCATGCTGTACAGAAGAGTGGACGTTCCATTTGAACTGTACGAGATTGACATTTTGCACGCTTCTGACGAGGATTTAAAGAAGATTAGCGAGGAACTCGGTCTTGCTTTAAACGTTGAGGAAATGAAGAGAGTTAAAGCTTACTTTGAAAGAGCTGGCAGAAACCCATATGACATAGAACTTCAGTCAATAGCTCAGGCATGGAGCGAGCACTGCTGCTACAAGAGCTCCAAGTGCTACCTGAGAGAGCACCTTTTTGGAATTGAGAGAGATTACGTAATCTCCGCTATTGAGGAAGATGCCGGAGTTGTGGCTTTTGACGAAGAGTATGCCTATGTTGTTGCAATGGAGTCTCACAATCATCCTTCAGCCATAGAACCTTATGGAGGAGCAGCCACCGGTGTTGGTGGAATTTTAAGAGATGTGCTGTGTATGGGGGCTCAGCCAGTTGCTCTGCTTGACCCGCTGTTCTTCGGTAACCTTGATACGCCTGAGACTGAGATCCCGAGAGGAACGAAGCATCCACTTTACCTTTTTTCTGGAGTGGTTGCCGGGATAAGGGATTATGGAAACAGGGTGGGAATTCCAACTGTAGCGGGAATGGTGTTTTTCGATAGCTCCTATCTCACAAACTGCCTTGTAAACGTCGGGTGCGTAGGTATTGCCAGAAGGGACAGGATAGTTCACAGCAGAGCGGGGGATGTTGGAGATCTGTTCGTTCTCGCCGGAGGTCTGACGGGCAGGGATGGCATCCATGGAGTTACCTTTGCCTCTGCCGAGCTTGATGAAAGCAGTGAGGAGGAATCAAGAAGTGCAGTCCAGCTTGGCAATCCAATAATAAAGGAGCCACTGATTCATGCATGTCTTGAGATTGTTGAGAAAGGACTCCTTACGGGAATGAAGGATCTTGGAGGTGGAGGACTTAGCTGCGTAATCGGGGAAATGGCACTGTCAGCTGGATTTGGGGCTGAGGTCTGGCTCGACAAGGTGCCTCTCAAGGAAGAGGGAATGGCTCCATGGGAGATATGGGTTAGCGAGAGTCAGGAGAGAATGATGCTGACGGTCAATCCAAAACACGTTGATGATGTTCTTTACATTTTCCAGAAGTGGGACATACCTGCAGTCGTAGTTGGAAGGGTTACTGGAGACAGAAAGCTCAGGGTGTACTACAGAGGGTACAAAATATACGACATGGACATAGACTTCGTGGTCAGGGCTGTGGAATATTGCAGGGAATACAGGGTAAGGGAAATTGCGGAAATTGATGAGACAAGAGACGTTCACGATTACGAAGAGTTACTGCTGAAAATGCTTTCCCACCCAAACGTCTCAAGCAGGGAGTGGATAATCAGGCAGTACGATCACATGGTTAGAGCATCAACGGTACTTCCACCCCTGCAGGGAAGGGTTAATTCTGAAACTCACGGAGATGCTGCAGTGATAAGGCCGACGAACTCTTGGAGAGGATTGGCGCTAACTGCAGACGTCAACCCGTGGATGTGCAAGATAGACCCTTACTGGGGAACGGCATCGGCATTTGATGAGATGGTGAGAAATCTTGTTGCAGTTAACTCAAAGCCTCACAGTTTTGCTGATTGCCTGAACTTTGGAAATCCGGAAAAACCTGAGAGGATGGGAGAGTTCGTTGAGTGCGTTAAGGCACTGGGATGGATGGCAAGAGGACTTAACCTGCCGTGCGTGAGTGGAAACGTGAGCTTTTACAACGAAACGCCACATTCCGCAGTAGCTCCAACTCCCGCTCTAATGGGTATAGGGATCGTTGAGGATGTGAGAAACGCTATCAGCTCCCACTTCAAGGGGAAGGGAGATGTAGTTCTCGTTGGAGAGACATCGAAGGAGTTTGGAGGCAGCCTGTATAGTGTTATCACAGATCAGAGGAGTACTGTCGTTCCAAGAACCTCCCCAGAAAGACTTGGAAATTATGCAAAGGCGATGCTTGACGCTTTCAGCCAGTTCAAGGTTTACTCCTGTCACGACCTATCGGAGGGAGGCTTAGCTGTTGCACTTGCTGAAATGTGTATTGGAGGGAGTGGATGCAGGGTTAAAGCGGGGGATTACGTATCCCTGTTCTCCGAATCCAACACAAGGTGGGTTGTTGAGGTTGATGGTGGGGAGGAATTTGTAAAGTTCTTTGAGGAAAGAGGGCTGAAAGCGAGGATCATTGGAGAGAGCATGGGCAGTTCTCTGGAGATAGCTCATGCAAAAGGCAGTTTAAGCGTTGATGTGGAAAAGCTTGATCTCGCGTGGAGGAGTGGAATTACGAGGTTCACAGGCTAATTTTTTACCTTTAACAGGTTTAATTTTTTACCGGTTTAATTAGTTTGCCAAATGGCTGGTGAGAGTATGAGGAAAGTTAACGTTTACTTCATAGGGACTGCAGGAAGTGGAAAAACTCACCTGCTGGCAGCTTTTTCTGAGTGGCTGGACTTTAACCAGATAGATCATGTGACAGTCAACCTCGATCCGGGAAGTGAGAATATGCCATACTCTCCAGACGTCGATATCAGGGAGAGATTTACACTTGAGGACATCATGCTGAATTATGGCGTGGGACCCAACGGAGCTCAGATTCTTGGGGCAGATCTGCTTGGAGCTGAAATAGACGAAATAAAGGAGGAAATAGATGAGTTTGACGTCCCATACGTTCTTATAGACACTCCCGGGCAGATGGAGCTATTTACACTGAGGAGGAGCAGTGAAATAGTGATAAACGTTCTGGGAAAGGATAGCGTGGCAGTCTTTCTTTTCGATCCGGTGATATCAAAACAGCCTGAAGGTTTCGTTTCGGTAACGTTTCTGATGGCCTCCTCGATTTTCAGGTTAAAAATACCGCACATTCCTGTACTGTCGAAATGCGATCTTCTTGGTGAAAGGGAGCTTGAAAAAATAGAGAGCTGGAGTGATCCTGACTTTCTTTACTCTGAACTTGGAAGTGGTGTTGAAAGGGATCTATTCCACGTGATAAGAGAAGCGGGATTACTTCAAAAACCCATACCTGTCTCGGCAAAAGAGGGATATGGGATGGAGGACATTTACGATAAAATACAGGAGATATTTTACGGTGGAGAGGATATGGGCAGGATACTTTACTGATTACTGAGCATTAGAAGTTGCATTTAGAAGTTGCATCTAAAGATAAAGCAGAATAAAGAACTCCTCCATGCATTCTCGCTATTCTATCTGCCATTTTTGCATCTTCGATTATGTGGGTGACGTGTATTGTAGTCACTCTTTCCTGCTCGAGAACTCTGAATATCGTATCCCTTAACCTCACTCTTGTTTCTGCATCCAGAGCGCTGAACGGCTCATCAAGCAGAAGGAGTTTTGGTCTTACGGCAAGAGCTCTTGCTATTGCAACTCTCTGCCTTTCCCCTCCGCTCAGAGTTTTAGGCTTTCTTGTTAGCAGATGTTCTATTTCAAGCATTTCTGAAAGCTCAAGCACTCTCTCTTCTATTTTCTTCTTTTCCAGCTTTCTTACCCTGAGCCCGTAAGCTATGTTGTCGTAAACGCTCATGTGGGGAAAGAGTACACAGTCCTGATAGACCATTCCGACTCCCCTTTTTTCTGGAGGTGTGTGCGTTACATCAACACCGTCAATCTCTATTCTGCCAGAATCCGGGGTGTATATTCCTGCTATTGTTTCGAGGAGGAGAGACTTTCCACTTCCAGTTGGGCCTACTATTGCGAAGTGCTCCCCCCTTCTGACGCTGAAGCTTACGTTTTTCAGCTCGAAGTTTTTCAGCTTTAAGCTCAAATTCTCAACCCTCAACACGAATTCGGACTTGGTTTTGTTCAGCCAAGTTTTGTTCAGCAAGTTTCCCGGCATTTTAACCCTCCTGGATTTATGTGGATGTTTAGTTTATGAAGTCTGTATTTTGAGGATTTTTGAGAATTTTTTATGATAAATTAAAATAATAAAATAAATAAAACCAAATCACCGGAACCAGTTGATGCAAGATAAGCATGCACCTTTTGCAACGGACATTTCGTCCTTCACAGCCTCCACTCTGATACTGTAAAACTCTGGCAGGTAACTCTGAACGCAGTCTCTGACGACTTCAGTATCAAGATTCATACCAATTCTCCCTCCAAGGGCTATA
>CAZUMR010000069.1:0-3968 GCA_964622075.1 uncultured archaeon
ATAATCCAGTTCAGTTAAAACGTAGGGATCTCCTCTTATATCCGTCAAAACGATGTCTGCCCAATCTACGTAACTTTGAAGCTCCTCTACAGAGTACTCGTGAAGCTTATGAGCAAAGATAAGCTTAACTTCCGCATAATCTTTAACATCTTCAATAGCCTTTGCAAGGCTTTTGTTAACAACTACTGATACTAACAGTATATTAATTCTGCTATTAATCATACCAAAAGCGTAAATATTAAGACTAAAGTAAATTGCGGTTTACCGCTGACAAAAGATATTAGAATTTTATTAATTTATTTAAAACATTTATTCAAAACTAAAATTTAAATATCACAAAAAATATAATTGGCGGCTTGCCGACGGCCTATCATTGCGTGCCTGTGCACTCTCCGGCCGTAACGGCGGGTTATTCTGGATTTTGCGGAGAGGTATATTTACCTTTCTGTTCATCCTTTTTAATCACAACCATCGCTATTCAGAATCTGGTTGCTTCAAGGGATGAGTAGTAGCGGATTGCCATGCTTTCAACACTCTTAACCCTGCAGAGAGAAAGCATTTTTCTCGAAATTTTAATATCGGGTATTACTCCCCTGCACTCAAACGCTTTCAGCAACTTTTCTGCGAGAGAGATTCCTCTCCTGTCCGCATCTGTAAATATCAAAACATCTCTTGAAAACCTGCAAACTTCCTCAGCCACGTCGTCTGCCGGTCTGCTTGAGGCCTCAACTATTCTCCCCCTGACTCCAAGGGTTATCAAACACTTCCTGTCCTTTGCCCCCTCAACAACAACCACAGCCCCGCTTTCGCACCTGCTCACGAGCTCGTCAAGCTCCTTCTCAAATTCAAGGATTTCTTCCACACTCATGTAGTTCATGCTTTCAACCCCGTAAAATTTCAGCAATTCTCTTTCTCGCAAAATCAGCCCCACATTCAGCAAAAACGACCTTGTGCTGCGAGGTGTGGCCTTTCACAACCTCAGTCCTGCAGTTCAGAATTTCTGAGAGCAGTTTTTCAAGCTCAGAATTTGCCTTACCACCTTTTGGAGGAGATTTGACCGATACCTCTACTGCCTTCCTCCACCCGTTATAACCCTTTATCCCACTCTTCTTGGAGCCAGGAGTTACGATGACATTCAGATAACATCCTCCCTTGGCTTCCCTTACAGCCTCCCTTATATCCTCCCTCACATCCCCGAATCCCACGGGTGAGAGTCAGTTAATTGAATTAAACGTTTTCTGGAATTAGACGTTTTCCCGTTTCGCTTTTTGAAATTTTTGAAATCGTTTAACGTGCTTATTAAAATCATCAAAACAGAAATAAAACAAATATAAAAATCCAAAATTAATGGCTTTCAGTCCCTCAGCTCCGAGAACCACTTCTTCAGTATCTCGAACTGTTCATGAGTGTTAACGATGTCACTGTCCATTGGACTCTTGAAGAAGAATCCAAGTTCCTTCACAACACCGTAAATTCCCTTCTTCTTCGCGAAAAGCAAAAACCTTGCTATGTCAAGCACAAGTGGAGCTGCAACTATTGCATCTATGCCGTCCCATATGAAGTAGAACTTCATCTTCGTGCCAAGGAATCCCTGGAAGTGTATGAAGTCGAAGGCTGTTTTGTTGTCCACAAGGCTCGGGAAGAACTGAATTTCCGTTATACTGTAAGGAGAGTAACCAAGAACCTTTTCAAGAACTCTGTCCTTGCTGACAACCTTGCTCTCCTTGTTGTCCCTGTGTGAGAGCACTTTTCCATCCAAATCGCCAAGTATGTTGTAGCTCATCCACCCGATAATTTTCAGGTTTCTGTAAAGGAACATTGGAGCCAGTGTTGTTTTAACAAGAGTTTCTCCTGTTTTTCCGTCGTTTCCAGCGTGAGGTACCTTCTTCTCAATGGCAAGCTCTTTTAGGGCTGGAATGCTTGATCCAACGCTTGGTGTAAAGTTTCCATATGGCAATCCAAGCTTTAATGCTGAATATGCGTAGAGCATGCTTGCTGTTGCATACTCCTTGGCATCATCTTCAATCATCTTTTCGAATCCGTCAAGAGTGCTGTGGTACTTCTCACTCTTCTTCGGCAGCGGTTCAGTTGAAGCAATGTTGATAACAACCGTATCCTCATCAGCGAACTTCTTAATTCCGTCTGTTATGTTTTCGACTATCTCAGATAGTGTTAATCCACTGCCCTCAAGCGTCTCTATCTTTCCAAGCTCCTCTATCCCACTACCACAGTTTATTGCCGTTCCCTTTTCAGCCTTTATTTTCTCAAGCTCACCTCTGACGCTGTCGAGAATGCTTCTCTCGTAGTGTCTGTTCAGCTCCCAGTGCTCAAGAGCCGCTTCATATGCGTTGTTCAGAGGTCTTATGTCATGTCCCGAGAATTCGAATTTCAAAGGAGCGTACTTCTCGATCCCTTCAAACCATGGAAGCTCCGAAACGAGTCCTGTTTTTTCGACTATCCCCTTTTCCAAGGCCTTACCACCCACCATCGCCGTCGTTGAGACTATCCCGTAAGCACCGATCAGCCAGATTTTCACGCTATCACCTCCTTTCCCACAGATTTTTCAGCATTCCCGGATTTCACATCGATTCGAATAGGGTAATCGCGATCTCTACTGGTTTAAGAATCAAACTGCCCCGAATTGGCGAAATCTGACTACTAAATCTGCCTAAAGTTCCCGGGATGAGCTTAAAAAACTTCCTGCCCCGGAAAATTTTGGGGACACCAAAACATATATATTCTGCCGTCACAACCCTTAGAGGAATGACCGTAATACACTTCCTCGGAGGGTGCAGGGAGGTTGGAAGGTCAGCAGTGCTAGTTGACTCTATCATGCTTGACTACGGCATGAAACCCTCGTCCCCTCCGGAGTTTCCACTGAATGGCGTTTCACCTTCGGAAGTAATAATCACTCACGCTCACCTCGATCACGTTGGAGTGGCACCGAACCTTGTGGATTACAGCCCGAACATATACATGACCCCACCTTCAAGAGAGCTATCGCACATACTGCTGAAGGATTCAATGAACATAATGGAATGCCCACCATACACCAAAAGAGAGTTCAGACAGTTTGAGGACAGTATAGTTGAGATAGACTTCTGCGAACCTGTAGAAATTGGAGGATGGGAGGTAACACTCTACAATGCCGGGCACATACCCGGAAGTGCAATGGTGCACATGTCAAGAGACATCGACATCCTGTACACCGGAGACATAAAGCTTGAAGACACGAGACTCATGAGGAAAGCAGATACAAAATTCCCCGAAACAGACATACTGATCGTTGAGAGCACGTATTACGGAGTAATTCACCCGGAGAGAGAAGAACTTGAAAGGGAGTTCGTCGAGAGCGTGATAGAAACTCTGGACATGGGAGGGCATGCGATAATACCGGCTTTTGCAGTTGGAAGGACTCAGGAGATTCTGATGATTCTTGAAAAGCATGGAATAACACCGTACGTTGATGGGATGGGCAAGGAAGTTGGAAAGATACTCGAACAGTATCCGGAATACATAAGAAATGCCAAAGGTTTGAGAAAGGCGCTAAGAAAGGCGATTCCAGTAGAGAAGGGAAAGAGGGAGAGTGTTCTTGAGGAGCCTGCTGCTATTGTAACCACTGCAGGAATGCTCAATGGAGGGCCAGCAATGTTCTACATATCCCGCCTATACGGAGACGAAAAGTCAAAGATCTTGCTCACCGGATATCAGGTTGAGGGCACGAATGGCGATATGGCTCTAAAAACCGGAATGCTGAACCTTGGAATGAGGACTGTCAAGCTTAGAATGGGTGTCGAACAGTACGATTTCTCGGCTCACGCTGATGACGAGCAGTTAAAGGAGTTCGTTAAGATGGCAGCAGACAAGGGCGTGGAAATAGTCTTCACAGTGCATGGAGAGGAGTGCGAGAAGTTTGCAGAGTGGATAGAAAGCGAGGTAGGCATTGAAGCCTACGCTCCAAAGAACGG
>CAZUMR010000070.1:0-20019 GCA_964622075.1 uncultured archaeon
TCATGCGGGAGATATATTGCCTTGGTTGTGGAAAGGCCGTAGTTGAACTCATCCGGCCTCTCTGCAGGGCAAACTTCCACACACTTCCCGCAGGCTGTGCAGGCATCAGTTACGTACCTTGGGTTTATTTTTACTGTTACGTCGAAGTTTCCGGCACTTCCACTTATGCTCTCAACTTCTGCGTTGACAAAGTACTTCAGATTTGGAAGGTTCTTTAACCTCTTGAAAAGGATTTCAAGTCCACAGTACGGCGGGCAGAGCTTGGGGAAGTATCTCCAGAGCTGAGAGACTCTTCCACCAAGAAACGGCCTTTTTTCAACGAGGTAAACGTTGTACCCTGCTTCTGCTGCTTCTATGGCTGCTGTCAGCCCTGAGATGCCTCCGCCAATTACAAGAATGCAACCGCCAGCTTTCTCGCTCATGGTACACCTCCTTGAGGTCTTTGCTGCTAATTGCACTGCTTGTTTATAAATCAATCGAAACCTGAGCGGTTGCTAAACTTTTTTGAAAACTACCTCTTAAAACGAGTTTTAGGTTCGTCGAAATAGCAGTGCACAATATCGAAAATGTCGCAACATCTGGGGAGATGTGATGGAATAATGTTATCAATACAAAATACAAAACAGACCAGAAACAGACAAAATAGAAAAGAAAAAGGGAAAATTACTGCACGAGCTGGACGTATGGTCTCTTGAAGATGTTCCACTCGTCCTTCTCTGCGTCGTAGGTGCTGTTGACGAAGCATCTCCAGTTCTCGTCGTCGATCTTCGGATAGTCAACTCTGTAGTAGTAACCCGGCCATCTGGTCTCCTGTCTGAAGAGCATGTGCCTGATGTGGGCCTCTGCAGTCCAGATTCTGTGGATAAGCTCCCAAGCCCTGAGCAGCTCGTGGAGGTCTCTTGCAGCAAGCTTCTGGCAGTCCTCCTTCAGCATCAGGAGGAGTTCGAGACCTCTCTCGAGCATCTTCTCGTTCGTTCTGTACCAGGTTGTTGCACCGGCAGCGTACTCGTCCATTATCTTCTGGAGTCTGAAGAGACCCTGCTTCGGCAGGATGTAGTTCGGGTTGACGTCTTCTCTGGTGGATGCTCCCTTGCCCTCCTCAAAGATCTTGAACGGCTTGTAAACGAGCTCTTTGAGCTCCTCCACCTTTGCCTCGTCGATCTCCGGGTTCGGGTTCTGCTCTACAACGTACTTGACTGCAGCCTTACCGGCAAGCCTGCCCTCGGTGAATGAACCGCTTGAGAACTTGTGGGCGGAAGCTCCAGCGTTGTCACCGACTGCGAAGAGACCCTCGATTGTAGTCATTCTGTTGTAGGCACCGTTGAGCGGGAAGGTCTGCTTGTATTCATCAGGCATGATGTCCTCAGGTCCAGCTACCCAAATACCGGAACAGCCGGAGTGTGAACCCATGATGTATGGCTCTGCTGGGTAGATCTCGGACGGTTTCTTTTCTGGCTCGATGTTCTGAGCAGCCCAGAGCAGTGCCTGAGAAACGGTCATGTCGAGGAAGTCCTCCCAGGCCTCGTTTATGAGCTTCTTGAGGTCCTTACCCTCCTCCTGCAGCTT
Source organism: uncultured archaeon (assembly GCA_964622075.1). Classification (GTDB taxonomy): domain Archaea; phylum Halobacteriota; class Archaeoglobi; order Archaeoglobales; family Archaeoglobaceae; genus WAPX01. The sequence continues at coordinate 1,567 of CAZUMR010000070.1, forward strand.
CTGGATGGCGATGTCGGTTCTCATGTAGATAGGACCTCTGCCGTTTACGAGCTCTTCAAGTGCCTGGTGGTTTCTGAGCGGGGTTGGCGTTGGGGTTGCAGATGCGTATGGCTCGTACTGAGCGATTGTGTCCTTGTTCTTTATGTACTCCTCACCGTAGCAGTTCGTTGCAGTTGACTTGAAGAGCAGGAACCATGCACCAACAGGCCCGTAACCGTCCTTGAACCTGAGCGGGATGAACCTGTGCTCCATCTGGGTCAGCTCAGCTCCAGCCCAAATAGCCATGGCATAACCGCTACCGGTGTCGAATATGGCATACCAAGTCCTACCAAGACCCTCACCGGTGCTTCTTGGTCTGAAGAGCATCGTAGCTCCACCGGTAGCTATTATGACAGCCTTAGCCTTGAATACGTAGAACTCATCCTTCCTAACGCTGAAACCTACAGCTCCAGCAACCCTCTTCGGGTTGTTCTTGTCCATGAGCAGGTGAGTTATGAAGACTCTCTCGTAGATGTTCTCCTCACCAATTGCCATCTTGGTTGCCTCAGCGATGATTGGCTTGTAGGACTCACCGTGGATCATTATCTGCCATGGACCCTCTCTTACGTACTTGTCGCCCTCTTTCCAGATTGGGAGTCCCCATTTCTCGAAGAGGTGAACTGTTCCATCAACGTGCCTTGCAACATCGTAAACGAGGTCCTCTCTTGCAATACCCATCATGTCGTTTGTTACGTATTTGACGAACTCCTCAGGAGTGTGCTGTCCGTAAATAACCTTACCGGACATTCCCATGTACGTGTTTATAGCGGAAAGTCCCTGAGCGACTGCACCGCTCCTCTCGATAGCAGCCTTCTCTACAAGGGTGACTTTCAGGCCGGCGGCCTTTGCCCAGTAGGCTGCCTCGTAAGCAGCACCACAGCCAGCGAATCCACCACCAAGAATCAAAATGTCGGTCTCAACTCTCTTAACATCTACCATTCTTTACACCTCCATTAACATTACTTCTTGAGGGTTGGCAGAGCGTCAACCTCAAGGATTGCAGGCTCACCGCAGAGAAGCTGGTCTTTCAGACCGTCAGTGCTCGGCTCGGGCATGCCCTCAAATGGCTGGATTGAGCCCCATGGGGTTGTCCTTATCGGGAACTTGAATCTCAGGATCTTTCCGTTTCTGAACTTTACAGTCCACATGATTGCGTCGGTACCTCTCATTGGCGTACAGCTTGCACCGAGAGGTACGAAGTCTGCGTAACCCCTCATCTCAATAGCGCCCTGCGGGCAGATCTTAACACAGCTGTAGCACTCCCAGCACATGTCTGGCTCCTGGTTGTAGGCTTTGTTCAGCTCCTCGTTCAATTTCATCAGGTCGTTGGGGCAGATGTACTGGCAAGCAGTCTTGTCCAGAGCCTTACAACCGTCGCACTTATCCGGGTTCACATAGCTTGGCATCTTTCCACCTCCACCAATTCAAATTTTTCTAAATCGATTTCTCCCATTTTACAACTTCACGAGCCCTCAAACCGTATTTTTCAGGGCCCGTTCACTATCTGGCTAAGAAACTAAAAAATTTAAAAACTTTACCCTTTTTGCCCTCACTCGATCTCGGGCGGGGGTATGTACTCATCCTCTTTCTTGGCCAGTTCCTGAATTTCGGGCAATCTCTCGAGGACCTTGTCTATGATGTCAAGAGACTTGTTCTTGACTATTTCCTCGAAAACTGCCCTTCTGAAGGCAACTGGCACATCCTCAATGAATCCTCTTGAGTCGATTCTCGCTCTGTCGAAGGCCTTGAGGATCTGCTCGCTCTTGTCCTCAGGCACCTCGACGACGAGCATCTTGAGAGCTCCACCAAATATGCTCTGGACCTTCTCCTCTATGGGAGTACCCTTAATCTGCTCGTATCTGCTATCGTCAAGAATAACACCAATGTAGTGAACCATTTTTACCACCCCGCGTTAAGCTTTAGGAACTTCCATTGGCTCGAGGTCAACCTCCAGGTTCGCGTTCAGGTTCTCGAGGTACTTCTTGTTCACGAACGGATAGTTGAATACCTTCCACCACTTGACTATTGCCTTGTAAACCTCTGGTCTCATGACGACTTTCGGAGGCATGACTCCCTCAGCGACCATACCTCTCAGGAATGAACCGCTGAACTTCTGCTTCTTGTCCACGTGTCCACAGTTCTCGCTGTAAGCAATCTCTCCACAGACCGGGCAGTACCAGAACTCAGCCATGTTCTGCGGGATTATCTTGAGGCCCTTCTCAACCTCATTTGGTGGAGCCTCGAATCCGAAGCTTGGAATTCCCTCGCTCCAGAGGATCTGGGTTGCATACTTGTCGTAGTACTCACCAACTGCAGCGTGATCTCTGCCAAACATGTGGTGCGTGCATCCCATGTTCTGCCTGATTATTCCGTGGAGCAAGGATTCGATCGGGTTGCCGTATCTCATGTCCCAGAGCGTGAAAGTCACCATGTGTCTTGATGGCTTGATGTATCCGTACTTGTTGACAGCCTCGTGCCCCTCAAGTATTGCCTCGTTCGGGTAGTCACCCCTCCTCTTTGCACCGATAATTGCGTTTACAAGTATACCGTGGCAGGGCTCAATGTCTCCGGTGTATGCAGCGTTCTTCATCAAAGCCTCGTGGCCGGTGTGAGGTACGTTCCTTGTCTGGTGAGCAATGCACGTCCTCCACTTCTTGACGTACTTGATTACAGTCCTGCACTCAGCTGGAGGCAGCCAGAACCTGTCGTATGGCTCCCTGAATTTCGGCGGGTTGATTATTGTCCACTTTCCAGCGATCACATTGTCGTTCATCATCTTGTAGATCATGTAACCGGGGTGCTTCTCGTTGAACGGCTCTCTGACGACTTCCGGATTGTCCTCAGGAGTACCAAAGGTCCTTGTTGCTACCTCCTCAGGGTTGATCTTGTAGATCTCCTCAACATCCATCACTGCAAAAGGCTGACCCTTGAGTTTAAGCAGAAGCCTGTCGCCCTCTTTAACATCCAGAGCTTTGAGGTCTTCCTCGCTTACATCAAGCAGAATCGGATATGGAAATACCCAACCGTTTTCAAGTCTCCTCTCCTTGAGGACACCCTCAAGGTCGGCAGAGGTCATCGAACCCTCTACCGGGCTGAAGAAACCGTAACATACAGACATTATCTCTCTGTACACGTGCCTTATTGGTGTTCCATCTGGCAGGGTTGTCGGTTTGAGGTCAAACTCTATTGCCCCAGCGGCCATGCTTTCGGCGTAATCTCTTTTCTCTATAACTCTATAAACGAGTTCTCCACCGTGTGGTGGCGGAATGTTCAACTTCGCCATTAATTCACCTCCTTTAAAACCCATAATTAACACCGAGCTGAGCCTATATAAGTATTTCGAAATAATTTTTTTAACGATTTTTCATTGAAGGCCTTAAGAAGGTCTCTACGTTCGACAATATGGGAAATAAGGCATAAAAACGAAGTGCAATTTAGTTCAAATTTTTCGAAATATCATCGAGATTGTCGATACCGCAATAAATATATTTGGGCTGGATAAAACTTTCGCTTCTCAAAGGAGGTGGTTGAGTGAGCCTGATGGATCTGAGAGAAGTGCAGGCTCTAAACACGCTTGTGTTTGAAACTCTCGGTCAGCCAGAGAGGGCGAGGGAGTTCAAGCTAAAATCTCTGAAGAGCTGGGGGTTCGATTTGCTTTACGGAAAGAAAGGTGGAAAAAGCTGCTACTTCACGTCTGAAAAGGCAAGAAAGGTCGGAGATAAGTACACAGAGGGAGGAGTCGAGTACGAGGTGGAAAAAGTAGTCTCCAAACTCTCAACGAAGCAGAAGATATTTGCGAACATAGAAATGGAGCTTGGAAGAGCGTACCTCGTGGCCGAGCTGTGGGAGGAAGAGGGCAGCACTGAAATTCTCAGAGTGCCGGCAGCCTCTCTACTTGTAGCTCTCTTCAAGAAGAACAGGTACGGCAATCTGCTTGAGGCTGTTAGAAACGTGGGTACAACCACGGAGCTTATAAAGAAGAAGGGAGAGGAAGGAAAACCCCTGCCTTACGAGGAGCTGCCGGGAGAGGTGATAAAGTTCCTCAGAAAGGCGAAGAGTATAGAGAAAGATGCTGGCTTTGGCAGGCTCGCTCTCGCTTACTTTGGAAAGAATAAGGAGGGAAGACCCAGATACTGGCTGTCGTGGCTCCTGCCAACTATCGCCCTCTTCGATCTTGAGCTTGCAAGCAAGGTAAACAAGTGCCTTGACGTCTGGAAGTAACCTGTATTCCGAGCATCTTTTGGATTTTGATTTTAAAATTTTATTTAAAATTTTTAACTTTAAAACTGAAGCGACAATTAAAATCGAAAAATTAGAAACCAAGAACTTCCGGAACGTTTACGTTGTAGGGCGGTCTTATCACTCCTTTTTCCGTTATAAGAGCAGAAACGTATTCAAGTGGCGTGGCATCGAAGGCAGGATTGTAAACTTTCACATCCTCCGGAGCTATGAGCGTTTTTCTGCATTTAATGTTGCAGTATATCAGCTCCTCTCTTGCCCTCTCCTCAACCACAACATCATCCTCGCATCGACTCCAGTCGAATGTCGTTGAAGGAGCGGCGACGTAAAAAGGCACTCCGTTCTCCTTAGCCAAGACTGCAACCGTGTACGTCCCGATTTTGTTGAAGACTGCATCTCTAACGATTCTGTCAGCCCCAACTATTACGCAGTCAACTTTCTTCTTCCTCAAAACGTAACCTGCCATTGAGTCCGTTATCAGGGTTACATCTATTCCATCCTGCATTAGCTCCCAGCATGTAAGTCTGGATCCCTGATTTAAAGGACGGGTTTCACAGGCAATTACTTTAACAATCTTGCCCTCCTCCACAGCACTTCTGATTACTCCAAGGGCAGTTCCCCAGTCCACTGTCGCCAGCCTGCCGGTATTGCAGTACGTCATTACAACAGCGTTGTCAGGTATGAGTTCTGCCCCAAAAGATCCCATTTTCCTGTTTCTCTCCACATCTTCATCCGCTATTTTTTCAGCCTCTTCCAAAGCTACCCTTCTCATTTCTTCAGGAGTTTCAGCATTCATGGCAACCCTGAGAACTCTCTCTATCCCGTAAAACAGATTGACAGCAGTTGGTCTCGTTTCAGACAGGAGTTTTGCCTTCTCTCTCACGAACTCTTTCACTTCATCGATATCCCCCTCAGCAATATGGGCTGCGAGAGCTACTCCATAACCCCCGGCAGCTTCCAGAGCGGGAGCTCCTCTTATGGATAGCCTCTTTATAGCCTCGGCAAGCTCCTCCACTTTCCTGCACTCAAGAATTTCAAATCTGTCCGGCAACTTTGTCTGGTCTATCAGCTTTACACAGGAAGTGTTGTAATCCCAGTAAATTGTCCTTGTCACAGCCATACGACCACCTTAAAAGGTATCAGAGCTCTCTAAGCACTTCAAAAGCTGCATAAAGCCCGGGCTTACAGGCGTTAAATCTGCTCAGAACATCCTCTATTGCCGCAAGAGTTGTAACTATCTCCCTCTTACCCACATTTCCCATGTTACCTATCCTGAATATCTTGCCTTTCAGATGCTCCTGACCGCCGGAAACTGTTATTCCGTATTCGTTAAGCAGAGTTCCCCTGAGATCCTTATCTCCAACCCCCTCCGGAAGTTTAATTGCCGTTACCGTATTGGAGTAGCTGCTTATCTCATCCGGCTCCGGGAAAAGCTCCAGTCCAGCCTCGCCAGCCCATGCTCTAACGGCTTTGGACAGTATTCTGTGTCTTCTTATCCTGTTCTCAAGCCCTTCTTCCTTTATCATCCTGATAGCCTCTTCAAGAGCGAAGAACAGGGATACTGCGGGGGTGTACGGAGTCTGATAATCTCTGGATTTTTTCCTGTAGGCTGCAAGATCCAGATAGAACGGACACTTCTCGCTGTAATACTCCCAGGCTTTTTCGGAGACTGCCACTGCTGCCAGACCGGGAGGGATGCCAAGGCACTTCTGGGAGCCAACTATCGCCACATCGACTCCCCACTCGTCCATCCTGACTTCATCTCCCCCAACACTCGTTATCGCATCCATTATAACAAGGCAATCGTACTTCTTTGCAAGTTTTGCCAGTTCTTTAGCGGGGTTGAGCATTGCAGTGGATGTTTCGTTGTGAACGAAGGCGAGAGCCTCACTCCCCTCTGCAAGACTCCTTTCCACAGCCTCAAGATCCACGGGCTTACCCCACTCAAACCTGACAACATCCGTGTCCGTGTACCGGGAAGCTATTCTGCCAAGCCTGTCCCCAAACTTGCCGTTGTCCACGCATGTTATCCTCTTAACCCCAGAAAAAGAGGCAATTGCCGCTTCAAGCCCTGCAGTTCCGGATCCGGAAATTATGTAAACGTCTCCATCAGTTCCAAAAAGCTCTTTCAGGCCATCCACACAGTACTTCATTATTTCACTAAACTTCTTACCCCTGTGCCCGACCATCTGTCTTGACATTGCCCTCAGAATTCTGCCATGCACCTGCACGGGGCCGGGGATCATCAGCATGTCCTCTATATCCACAGCACCACCTCCAGATCTGCTATCACCTAACTTTCAGAGCTGCCTTCTCCCTTTCAAATTCCTCAACCCTCTTCTTCGCAAGCTCGGCAATCCTTTTAATTATTTTCTTGGAAGAGCAAAGTTCACATTCTTCCTTTGCCTTTATTCTGACAACTCTGGCATTTATCCCCCTCTTTTCAAGCTCCTTCTGCAGCCAGTTTTCGTCAAAGTGCTGATCGTATCCAAGAGCAATTATGTCCGGCTTTAGCTCCTCAATAGGCCTGAACATGTCGTTCTCATCTCCAAGAATTGCCTTGTCCACGTACTTTATACCCTCCACTACCTTCCTCCTCTGTTCCTCCGGGATGATTGGTTTCGGTTTGTGCCTGACGTTTTTCTCCCTCGCCACAATTACAATAAGCTCGTCTCCAAGCTTTTTTGCCTCTCTGAGGAACGTTATGTGTCCGGGGTGAATTATGTCGAAAGTGCCGGTCGCTACAACCCTCACCATAACAGCCAGAAACTTCGTTCGATTTATAACGTTGCTGTAAACAGATTTAAAATACCACTCAGTTAGCTGATTTTTAACGAGCGAATTAATGTTAATTAAAAATTAAATAACTAACAATTAAATTCCCGATTAAATCCTCTCAACCCTGCCAGCAAACAGTACAAGCCTGTGTCCATCAATGTTCTCCAGTATGAAGAAGTAGAATGGTCTGTCCACCTTGAAGACTATGTGGTTCTGCGGTGGTATGGCAGTTGCAACCACTCCTATGTAGGTTGCAGCAGCTGCTACAGTTCCGTTCTCATCAACCTTGACGTAGGCCTTGTGGAAGGCCTGCCCAACGCACAGCCTTTCGTCAGATATTCCCGAGAAGTTTGCCTGAGGTGTGAATGCCAGAGTTATTCCAAGCCTCTCCATAACTCCTCTGAGATCGTACTGGGTTTTCAGCTCAAACTTTGGCATGTAGATTTCAACATAGCTCGTATTTTCCTGAGCTATGAGAGCTTCGAATGTGGAGTAGTTAATCCTTGGTAATGAAGTGCCATTTTCAGACATTACCACGAGCATGCTGAAGTTACCCCTGTACGGTATTTCCACAGCCCTGAATCCACCGTACTCAGAGTAGGGATAGTACGACAGAACTTTCATGGCATCAACTTTTTCAATTCCGGAGGGAGAGTGGAAATCAATAGGTCTTGCCTTGGAGAACTTCTTTACCCATTCTCCCTTAAAGTAAACGGCGTTCGTTATTGCAAGCCTCGTTGAGGGGTCTATTTTGCTAACTATGCTCCTTATCTTTCCATGAGTTTTCCTGCTTACCCAGCCGTTTATGAGTTTGGCCACATCTCCCTGCTTGAAGTTTACATGGTAAAGCTCGGCAGGGTAGTAGTTCCTGATAACGTCCACGTAACTCCTCTTTACCGGATAACCTTCCTGTATCCAAAGGGCGTTTGCAAGCGTAAAATTGCCCGATTTCTCAAGCCTACTGTAAAGGCAGGCAAATCCCGTTCTCCTTAACGTATCGCTGGTAGGAATGTTCAGGGCCTTAAAAATCTCAAGTCTTGTCTTACCTCCTGCCCCCTCGCCGAGGGTTGCAAAAGCGAACTCTATGCTGATGGGTGAGAAGAACTGATTGCCGTTACCAAGTGAGTTCATCATTCTGAAAGAGAACTCATCAATGTCCCTGATCAGGGAAAGGTTACACTTCAGTTTTGAGACGTTTACGCTCTCAGAGGAGACAATTGCGGAATACTCGGGTGTTGTGATGTTTGAACTCTTATTCTGATTCAGATTTTGCTTCTGCATCTTTTGCGTGTTCTGCGTGTTCTGCACACACCCGCTCAGGAGCAGCAAAATACATACCAGCACCAGCAGAACAGGACTTTTCCTCATAAAGAGGATAGAGAAACAGTAATACTTAAAATTTTTTAATTATGCCGATAAAGAATGTGATAAGAACTGGTGACAGGAGTTTGCAACAACTGCACTCGCAACAACTGCACAGCTACCAGTCAACAACCTCCACATCAGCAGGAGAGCCATCACTCCTGTAAGCTCTCCAAGTGTGCATTGTGTATGGATACGCCAGTATTATGTGGAGCACTCCTCTTTTTGAGAACGTTTCAAGATCCTGTGGAGATGGATTAGGATTTGGAGTCGGGTGGCTGTGTATTGTTCCAAAAACACTCATACCAACGGGAAGCATGTCCATGTGTATCACTGCACTGACACCTCCACTGATGGATGGCAGAAAAATCAGTTCGCTCACGTGCTTTTTTCTTCTGTTTCCACCAAGCAGAGCTACGAATTCGTGAGGGTGACTTTCTCTCGCCGCAGCAATTGCCATTTCAAGAACTTCCCTTGATATCGTATACTTTACGCTCTTTTTCACATTATCTCTACTGCTGCCGATTCCAAATGCATTTTTTAGAGAGTCAAAAATACCCATTGAAGTCATTCTAATGGATGGAGCAAAAAAGTTTGCCTGCTGTGAGGTTTTGTGAATCTGATGTTTTAAGAATCTATAATGTAAGTAAAAAGTAGAAATTAAAACAACTCTCAAAACAACTCTCACGCAAGTCCTGATTTACCCTCCTGAAATCACCCGCATTACTGTTACCTCACCCTCCTCCACCCTCTCGTCGAGGGGGATGGGGGTTGAATCCCTGATGACTATGACAGTTTCAGGATTGATGCCAAGCTCAGCAATCAAATCCGAGTAAGTTTTACCCTCCTCGACCTCTACTATCCTATCACCCTCCTCAAAACCAACGAGCTTTAACCTTACCTTCACCATGCGAGAGAGACCGCAGCCAGCTTAATAACACCTGCGGAATTTTGCAGTTCAGTACTCTTCAGGCAGAACCATGTCCGCTATTTCCTTGATGCTCATTCTGAGGCTTTCCACCCTCAGGTCGTTCAGGTTTTCAAGCAGAAGTCTCTCGTCCTTGCTCAGAAGCTTGTTAAGGCCCTTTCTTTCAAAAGACCTGCGGTCAAAGCGCCTCATGGCTGATCACGATTTTAATTTTTGTCATGATAGTATATAAAGTTTTCCAAAGATGATGGTAATCATCATAGAATTTTGATAGATTGTCCAAGGCCAGCATAAGAGGTTATGAAAGTTTCCGAACGGCCTGCAAACCTTATTAAAAATTAGGCACCATTACTAAAAATTAGAAACATGCCTGACAGAGAACTGAGTGATTAATAATTAAGATTATCTCTGCCAACAGCATCACTGCTGCATTTCACTCCAAAAAATTCCTCCGCGCTGGAATTTAGCACTTCAACAAGTTCTTCTCTTTTATACTTCTTAAGCTTTTCCAAATTGTCTATCACAATGGAGACGTTGCATGGCGTATTCACCTTTCCTTTAAAAGGGCTCATGTAAGGACTGTCCGTTTCTACCAGAATTCTCTCAACGTCGCATTTCTCAGCTACCTCCACGACTTCAGGTATGAAGACTATTCCCGTGCTTATACCAACAAAACCAAGCTGCTGAGCAATGTTAACACAGGCTGGATTTGCAAAAGCGTGGAAATACGCAATAATATCGCTTCTCTCAACTTCTCTAACAGCAACCTCTTCAGCATTCCTCGCATGAATTATGACAGGTCTGTCAATCTGATTTGCTAAATCAAGAAAATGTCTGAAAATTTCAAGCTGATTTTCCCTCTCCTTTAAGCTTCTGGCATGATGATAATCGAGACCAATCTCCCCAACAGCAACTATTTCATCACTGTGCTCAAGGATGAACTCCTCCACCTTTTTTACTCTCTCCCAGTTACCCCTCCTCGCCTCGTTGGGATGAAAGCCAAGAGTAGGTATTGCAAAGTCGAAGTAAGGCTTCAATTTTTCCCAGCTCTTCCATACGTGCGCCTTCCTGTATTCGGTAATGGAGTCGAAAACAAGAGACACGCAGGTTTTTGCCCTTTCTATCTCCTCTTCAAACTTCTTTCCGTACAGTTCAAAGTGTGCATGGCAGTCAATGGGCAATTCATAAGTTTGCAGGATCGGTCACCTCCTCAGCCCCCGCATTCTGTTTTTTAATCCGATCAACAAAGTTTGAGCTGACGATTGTGAATCCCATCTTCCTGCATTCCCTGTAAAAATCGCTCTCATTAACGTTGAGCCAGTCAAGCTTTTTGAAGTCTTCTTTCAGCACAGCTCTGACAGGGAAAGACAGGTTAAGGAGCTTATCAAGCCTGAAAGACATTTTTGCCAGTTCCTTTCTCAGCCTCCACCTCGCCACCAGTGGCTGCTGAACTGCAAGTACAGCCCTTTCCATTTCTTCCCCATCAATAACGCATCTCAGCAAAATCTCTGCAATAGCGTTTATTCTATCGGGAACTCCAACAGTATCTCCCCTCAAAACGAACTTCCTGTAAACAACATCGACATCTCTTTCGAGCTCCTTTCCAAGCTTTGTTGTCAGACCCTTCTTGTTTCCGCACAGATCAACAATGCCTCCTATAACGTAACACCTCTCCAGATCGTTTCTGCTGAAAACTTCCTCAGCATTTGGATCGAGTAGAACAACCCTGTCTATTCCTTTCTCCAGAAAGAAGTCCGCAGCTGATTCGTAGAAGGGAGCTTCTACCTCCTCAAACTTTCTTCCCGTAACTATCATTCTGTCCCTCCACATGAACTCTCTTACAACTCCAGTCGTGCACTTGAGCTGAAGTCTGAGCCTCCTGAGCTCTTTTTCCGTGTGGAGGTAGTGGTATCTGCAGTCAACGAGGACGTAAGGGTAGTTCTCCTCCCCAGCTCTTTCAAGAAGCTCCTCTCTGCCAAAAATTACATCCTCTCCGCTGCACTTCTCCGGGGAAATGATGCAGGCCTGAGCTCTGATGTTTTCGCATATGCCCTGGAGGTTCATTGAGATTTTACACCTCTTGGCTTTGCACACAACTGCCTTCCCCTCTGCAACCATGGCTGATAGTTTCCACATCTTATCGCATGGCCATATTCTTTCAATTCCCTTTTCTCTCAGCAGTTCCCGGAATACTTCTGAAAGTCTTGGCATCTCATGCAGTTTGGATTGCGGGGTTTTTATTTTCTGGTTCTGCTATGGTTTCTCTGGCAACATTTTATTTTTCAGGATTTAACGTTTGTGAGTAAAAAATTTGAAGCATTAGTAACCTTTGATTACGGAAATTAAGAAGAAGTTTAAAAAACCATACAAAAACAATCAGTCTCCCCAGACATCAAGCCTCTCAACCCTGTCAAATACACCAACCACATGATAAAAGGTCGTAACTTCCCTGAGCTCCTTCAGATCCTCATCCTCAAGCTTCTTCTCAACCTCTACAAAGAATACGTAATCCCCCAGCCCTGTCTTGGCAGGTCTCGACTCAAGCTTTCTCAGATTTATCCCTCTCCTGTAAAACACCTCAAGCACATCTTTCAACGCTCCCGGCCTGTCTTCTACGCCAAAGAACAGAGAAGTTATCCTCCCTTCCCTCTTTCCCTTGCCCCTCTTCCTTATAAGGTAAAACCTCGTCTCGTTCGTCTTTACATCCTGAATTCCCTTCCTCAAGATGTAGAGCTTGTGAAGTCTTGCAGCGTTTTCTGAGACTATTGCAGCGCTGTAATCGTCAAGCAGAGATATTGCATCTGAAGTGCTCTTTGTGTAGTGTAACTCAGCTTTAAGGTAATTGTTTATGAATCCCATACACTGTGCTATCGCCTGCGGATGGGAGTAAACGGCCCTGATATCTTTGAGGTCAAGGGGCCTCTTGGCAGCGAGGCAGTGTATTATTCTCAGGGTTGTTTCTCCAAAAACCTCAACATCAGCATTCATCAGTGCATCGAGAACGGCTATAACAGTTCCGTTAACGGAGTTCTCAATCGGTACAAGACCATAATCCGCTGCACCACTCTCAACACACTTTATAATCTCGTCAGTATTGCCGCAGTACTTCAAGGGCAGTCTCGATCCAACAAGTTTCAGAGCTGCCTCCTCACTGAAACTGCCAGCAGGTCCAAGAACAGCCAGCGTCTTCTTTATACCGAGAACCCTGTATTCTTCCTCCTTAGTCAGGCTCATTATCCTTTCAAATATCTCCTGAACGTAAACGGGACTCAGATCCGTTTTAGATAGCAGATCCTTTATCTTTACCTCCTCAACCTCAGCTATCTCCACGGGCTCATTTCTATCTCTCTTATGCAGGGCTATCTTCCTTCCAGCAGACGTTCTCCTCTCTATCAGCCTCAGAATCAGGGAATCGACTGCTCTGATGTAACCTCTAAGAAGTTCAAGGGTTGAAACATCCCAGGTAGCCTTGCACGCATCAAGTATTAGCGTGCTGTTTGCATAGTCGTCGAAGTTTTCTTTGAGCCGGGAAAAGACTTCTTCAAACTTATTCTCGTCCATGAACTTCCTGTCAAGCTCTTCAAGGCTTTTTATGAACTCTTTCCTCAAAACCTCTGCATTCCTCTGTATGTGCCAGTACATTGTCCAGTCCTGATTGACTATCCTCGACGCAAGCTTGTACATCGTCGTGAATATTGGGGAAGCGTACTTCAGATCATCCCTGCTGAATCTGTCCTTGAGGAAGTATGCCATTCCCACGAGCAAAAAGTGGCTCAATCCCTGAATTTCCGCCATCTTCGCATCGTGCTGGTCTGGTGTTAGCTCGCTGAGCACAGCCCCCGCTTTCCTGAACTCCTCAAGAATTAGCTCCTCTTCCTTTCTACCACACCTCTTGACAACTATTATGTTGGACAGACCTATTTCGCTATCCGGTCCGAACATCGGGTGTATGCTCATGTAATCAAGCCCGGAGGAGTCAAGGTAGGGAATTGAAAATGCCTTTATCGAAGCTATATCCACGACAAGAGCACCGGGATTTCTTGAGGATATGTCTTCAACGGCTTTTGGTATGCACTGCATTGGAACGCACAGAAATATAACGTCACCCTCCACACTCTCTGTGTCTCTTCTCTCTGGAACTACATCATAACACCTGACGTTGTAGCCTCTTGAGAAGAAGAAATCTCTGAAAAACCTGCCCATCCTTCCTGCCCCGTAAACGAGCATTTTTGGTTTCATGAGACCACCTTATTAAGTTGCCTTACAGCAAAACAGCACAGATCACCCTATCCCGAGCATCTCAAGGATTTTTCTTGCCTCCTCTACCGAAAGCTGTCCCGGAGCAACTGCCTTTCCGGCAGAACAGTATATGAATGGAGAACCAAGAGCAACAGCCAAGATCCTCGTGAAGGAAAACTTCTCACCCATTAAAAAAGCTACCAGCCCATCATATTCGCTCAGAAGTCTTGTTATTACCAGAACATCTTTTTTCTCCCTTCCCATAACTGCTATCTTGAATATTTCGCCTCTCCTGCTCTCAACCATGTCTCTAAGCTCCTCGTAATCGGGAGTTTCTGAAAAGTTGTGGTATGACTCGATAATTTTGCAGGGTATTCTGAAAAACTCGTCATCTGCGTAAACTTCGACGTCAGCATAATCGAACAGCCCAGAGTATTTTTGAAAAATTTCAAGCCTCTCCTCCTCACTTCCCTCGAACTTTCCCCCATCTTCAGTCCGTCTCACCGTCAGAATTTTGGGCTTCTTAACGGAAATGATCTCTTCTTTTCCGGGTAAAGATGGAAATAAATCAAGCCTGAACTCAACTGCATCGGCATCGTTGTTTCTCGCTTCCTCCATGTTTCTGGCCGATACGACTATCATGCTACTTCTCCAGAATGTACTCGTCAACTCCCACTCCAAAGTGCCTTGCCTTCTCGCCAAGCCAGACGAGGACTTCATCTCCCGGTTTCAGCTCTGCAACGGAAACGTGTTTTCCTCCCGGAGCCACAAGCTTTATCGTTTCCGCATTTTGCAGGATTACAACTCCCTCTTCATTACCGGCTTTAGCTCTAACAAGAATGAGTGGTCTTCTCTCTATTTTCACCCTGCCCACGTAGCTTTTCCTTGCACTCCCATCGTGCTTCACTATCTCCACTTCATCTCCGGCTTTTAGTTCTGCAAGGTACTTCGTCTTTTCACCAACCTTGACGTATGAGCTCACACATCCAGCATTAACTCTGAACGGGCGAGATGCCACGTACTCGCTCTCCTCACTCTCGCTTGCAACAAGGAACATGAAGCCGGCACTGCTTCCAACGAGCATGCCTTCTCCGACGCTCATCATTGTTACTGTATCAACGCACACCCTCTCCCCAACTCCAAGCGGTTTTATCTCTTCCACGACTGCCGTTTTCAGGCTCAGCTTTCCAGCCTGCTCTGCAACAACCCTGTGGTACTCGAGCATCCCTTCCCTTCCGACTTCACTCCTTACCGCTATCCCATCAGCACCCTTTTCAAGAGTTGTCAGAACAACATTGGCATCATCAACGCTGTTAACCTCAGCAATGAGCTTTGCATTCTTTTTCATCGCAATCAGGTTTTCAAGAGGTATTATTCTCCAGTCAGAGAAACTCAGGAAGAGGTAGGATGCATCACTCGAAAGCTCTATCGCCTTTAGCTGTTCATCCGCAGAGGTTATGTCTATGAAGTAAACGTCCCTGCCATCAATTTTGCCCCTCATCCCCTTCCTTGCAACAACTCCTATTCTTCCAAGCTTTTTCGCCTTCTCAGCATACTCCTCATCAACGACAACACCGGTGAATCCTATTTCTATTGCATCCTTTACCTGCTCCTTAACCTCATCCCAGCTATCTCCCTCTGTCAGCAGCCATATCTCCTTCATACAGAACCTCCACTCTGGTTATGCTACCGTGTATCACACGTCTTAAATCTTTTACCATCTCCTCCGGCTTTTCAGCCTGAAAAACGTTTCTGCCTATCGCAACGCCCTTTGCTCCCGCGAGCATCGCTCCTCTTACTTCTTCAAGCAGTTCTTCTCCCTTCTTTTTGCTTCCTCCAGCCACAACTATTGGCACATCACAGTACTCAACAACCTCAGCAAAGCTTTCAGTGCTACCGGTGTAGCAGGTTTTCACTATATCCGCTCCAAGCTCGTATCCAACCCTGACTGCGTGCTTTACAGTCTCTGTGCTGACCTCAACCCCCTTTCCCCTCGGGTACATCATTGCGAGCAACGGCATTCCATAGCTGTCGCATAGCTCTGAGATTAGTCCTGCATCTCTCAGCTGCTGGCATTCAGTATCGCTGCCAACGTTAATGTGAATGCTTACACCGTCCGCACCGAGAGCTACTGCCTTTTCCACAGAACAAACGAGCACTTTTTCGTTTGCGTGATACAGCGTCGAACCGCTCAGGTGAACTATCAGGGCTGAATGCATGTTTTCGACGTATTTCGAATGCTTTACCACGCCCTTATGCAGAACTACTGCATCTGCTATGCCATCGATTTTTTCAAGGATTTCGTCTATCCTCTGGATTCCTCTAACGGGAGAGCTCACTCCGTGGTCCATTGGCACTATCAGCGTTTTCCCGCCGGGCATAATCCTTTTCAAACGCCTTTTTTTGCCAACATCGGACATAGAAACACCCTCCGGGCAGTTAAGCCCTATTTAGAAGCTAAAGTTATAGCAGTTAAAGCCGGAAAAACCAGCCCAGTCAGAACAGACAGCGTACGCTCTCTCCCAGACGCAGTTTTCCACCAGTCCTGCTGAGCGGGAGAGAGCCATTGTAGCGGGAATGGTCTCGTAGTATATAACTGTTTCGTTCCTGCTTTCTGAGGTGAGGTAGCTGAGAAGAGATAGATGAGAGTGAGATAGCAGGATAAAGGCAAAGCAAAACAAAAAACAATTAGAGAGTCAAATTCCGTAAACACTTCTGGCATTTTTCCAGCACATTTTCTCAACAATTGATCTTTCAACACCCTCCCTAAGCATGAAGCTAACAGCCTTTGGCACTGCGAGCGGATCTGTATTAGTTACATTAGCACAGTCGCTGTTCAGCAAGCCAACTTCAAAGTCATCAAGGTTTGCTATCAGGTCTTCAGCAGAAAGGATGCCGGGTTTTACGGAAAGTCCGGGAACTGCATTGCTGTCGTTAACTATGCCAACAGTATCAACTGAAGTGTGGTCTATCACAAGCTTTCCAAAGTCAACACCAGCCTTCTCAGCAAGCTTTAACGTTTTTTCAACTGCCCTGACTCTCTCAAATGGAGGAGTGTGCACGATTACGGGAGTATCGTACTCCTTGGCGAGCTCAAACTGAGAAAGCAAAACTTCTTCCTCCTTCTCCCATGAATTATGCAGTCCCACCTCTCCTATTCCAACTGCCCTGCCATCACTCAGGTAGTCCTCCATGAATTCAAGAGCTCTTCTCCAGTTTTCCGGTATGCATAGAGGGTGAATTCCCACGAAAGCGTAAGATTCTATCCCGTATTTATCTAACCTGTCTTTCTGAAACGTGCAGAGTTCTTCAAAATGGTCGCAGAGAGTTTCGGCATTCCTTGCAACCGGAACAAAACTGCAGAGGACGAGCTTTTCAATACCAGCAACGTTCATGAGTTCTATCGCTGAGTTTGGCATTGTGTTTGCGTGCGTATGCGAATCGAGAATTTCCAGTCCTGGCATATTGTAGAGTATTCCTTCTCATTTTTGAGTTTTGCCTTACGACTTCTTTACCTCCTCAGAAGACAGCAACTCTACCAAAACCTCACACTCCTCCCTGAGCATTGAGGAAATCTTGCAAGTTTCCATTGCAGCATTCAGAATTTCTTCAAGTTCACTCCTGTCTATCTCCACCCCATTTCTCACAGCCCTGATAAAAATGCTGAGGGTGAATTTTCTCTTTTCGACTTTAGCCGTTCCGGAGAATTCAAGAATTTTAGCTTTTCTGAAGTTCAAAATTTTAACAATATTCGTCATTAGACAGCTCGCAAGAGCTGACAGGAGAAGTTCTGTAGGTTTGAATCCTCTGCCTTCTCCACCCTCTTCTTTCCTCTGATCGATATAGACAACGTTATCTCTTGCCCTCGCCTCAAACCTGTAGTTTTCAAGCCATATAACGGAAACGACAAAGTCCTCAGCCACGACTGAAGGAAAAAATTAAATATTTTTTATTGTTTTGCTTAATTCGGTGTTAAAGATGATCGACGTCATTCTCACCGGAGACGTTTTGAAAACAATATCAAAAGCGATGGTCGCTCTGGTAAGTGAAGCAAGGTTCCACTTCAAACAGGAAGGTTTCCACTCAAGAGCCGTCGATCCCGCAAATGTTGCCATGGTAATTGTAGAGGTGCCGGCGGAGAGCTTTGAAGCTTACACTGTCGAAGGAGAGGAAGAGGAAGAAATCATAGGTGTTGACGTTAACAGAATTTACGACATTTCAAAGACGATAAAGAGCAAGGAGCTCGTAGAGCTGAAAGTTGAAGAGACGGAGATGATTGTAAAATTCGGCAGTGTTCAGTATTCTGTTCAGCTCATAGACCCATCTGCAATCAGAAAAGAGCCAAAAGTTCCAAACCTCGATCTACCGGCAAAAATAGTTCTTGACGCTGGAGAATTCAAGAAAGTAATTTCTGCTGCTGATAAGGTGAGTGATCACGTCGTTTTCAGAAGTGACGATACGGGATTTTACATAGAGGCAAAAGGAGACGTCGACAGGATAGAGTTCCACATGAGCGAAGCTGAGCTAATAGAGTTCAACAAGGCAGTTGCAAGGAGCATGTTCTCGGTTGAATACCTGAAGGAGTTCGTCAAGGTTGCAAGTAGTGGTGATCTGTTAACGATATACCTTGGCACGAACTATCCGGTAAGACTTGTTTTTGATGTATGTGATGGGAAGGCAAAGGTCGAGTACATTCTTGCTCCGAGGATAGAGGAGTAGCTGGAGTGATGAATTTAACGTTCCACTCAGCCCCGTAGTACTTTCTGACGATGTACAGGCCGAAAACGAGGAAGGGGATGAAGTAGAGAGCCCACAGTATGTTTATCAGCAGGGTTAGCTTTAGGTTGTAATTGACGGTATCGAGGAAC
>CAZUMR010000071.1:0-4831 GCA_964622075.1 uncultured archaeon
AAACTATCCAGACTTCCCGGAATCCTCGGATTCAGCTCAAGGACGTAAATCCCGTCGGAAGACAGTATCAGATCAACACCACAACAACCCCGCACATCAAAAAGAATGGCAACGCTCTCTGCAATTCTGGCAATCTTTTTACACGCATCTCTATCATCTCTATCAGTGAAAGGAGTTATATTCCCGGAGTAAAGAAAATCCTTAGCATTCATCTGTTTCCAGCCAGAAAGAATTTCGTTAATCGACAGACATCTTGCATCACGTCCATCAGAGATAACAATCGCAGAAACGGGTTTTCCCTCAACAAACTCCTGAAAAATATATTCCCCGCCAACCCTTTTATCCAGATTATCTCCACCTGAAATTAAAAACGAATCGACTCCACCCCCACCAAACCTCTTCTTAACCACAATTTTACCTGGGATATCTGGAGTTGTTTTTGTCTCGGGAGTGTCAATTCCAGCTCTTTCAAGTTCTCTTGCAAATCTGAGCTTATCAAGACACACGGGATTGAAACTCCCCAGAACATCGACCTTCCTTCGAAGTTCGTTTAAAAAGTACTCGAAGCCGGTAGAGAGCAAAACGGGAGCTCTGTAATTCTGACACAGAGCTACAAGCTTATCCAGATCTGGCTGCAAAAAACAGAACGATTTTGAAGAGTAAAGTTTCAAATCCTCATCACAGTATCTGGCGAGAGATATAACTTCCCATCCAGCCATCCTTGCAGATCTGACAACGTTTCTCGCGTTAAAGCCGGCAATTACGACTTTTTCGACCATTCAAGAATTATCCTCCTGATGATATCCTCTTCCTCATTCCTGTAAACTTCCCTAACGCCAGTAACACCAGTTTCATCCCCTGCATCATCCATTACAATTTCAACAAAGCCATCAAGCCCTCTGAAGACGACTGCGGGGATTGAGCTGTTTCCCTCACCCATTAGCAGGTTTGCAAAAGCTGCTATTTCATCAACAACGCACTCCTGAGTTTTTTCAAGTTTTCTGCCAAAGATGTCCTCCTGACCACACCAGTCCTTCAGGGGTTTTATTCCGTAGCATCCTATGGCAAAACCGGTAACTCCTCTCCTGAAACACCTGCCGTTTGAGTCTGTTACAATCACGGGAGAACCAAGAAGCTTTCCAAGTTTTTTCGCACTCATGTCGGGATTCTCAGGTGGAAGGAGTATGTACCCATCTTCAACGTTCGACCTGTCTATTCCCGCATTCACGCACACATTTCCAAACTTAGCCTTAACAAGGAGAAAAGGTTTCTCTATAAGAACTTCTCTGCTCTCTTCGAGCACAGCCTGAACGAATCTTGGATCTTCCCCAAGCCCCTCCGCTATTCTCATAGCTTCCTCTGAAGGTTCATATTCGTCAAGTCTCCTCAACCTTCCTTCACACCTTGCCATCAGAGAAGAACAGACGACAACCAGATCTCCCTCTTCAGCAAACGGTCTTATGATTTCAGCCACTTCCTCAACTGTTGTCTCTCTGAGCAGAGGGAACTTTACAGGAATTGCCTCTATTCTGCTCACACCCCTCCCCCTCCTGTTCTCTCTTACCCCATCTTTTTACGATGTATTGCAACATGATTGCAACATGTAACAGTAATAGGTAACATGTAACAGAATAGCAGATTCATGGCAGATTCATGGCAGCTGAAAAGAAAAATTAAAAGTTATCCAGCTACAGCTCTCCAGACCTCATCTAAGTTAGGCATTCTCTTCCCTGCACCCTGTGAGAGGTCCTTTCTCCCGCCACCGCTTCCCTCAACGAGCTTCGCCACCTTTTCTGCAATCTTTCTTGCATCAATCTCATCCCTGCCTGAGAACGTCACAAACCTTACTCTCCCATCATCCCTGCTGAGAATTACTCCAGCAAGCTTTCTCTCAATCAGCTTGGTTGCAACTTTCTGCATCTCCTTAGGATCCTTTGAATCAATCGTATCCACAACAAATCCATCTTTTGCCTTCTTCTCAATCTCCCTTGCCCTGAGTTCAGCTATATCCTCCAGAAGCTTGTCTATCGTCTTTTTCTGTTCTTTCCACTCCTCGAAGAACCTCCTAACGGTCTTCGGCAGCTGTTTCTCCTCAACCCTGAGTATGGAGCTTGCTTCCTTCAGCAGCCTTTCTTTCTCAGCTATGTGCTCCAGAGCAGCTTCTCCAGCCGCAAACTCGAACCTTATAACTCCATCCTGAATTGATTCTACCCTGAGGATTTTTATAACTCCAATCTCTCCGGTAGAACTGCAGTGAGTTCCGGCACAAGCCTGAACGTCGTCACCAACCCTCACAACCCTGATTTTTCTGCCAGGAGGTACACCACCCTGATACAGTCTGAAGCCGTACTTCCTCTCAGCCTCAATTCTATCCATCCACTCACAAACAACCGGCTTGTTTGCCATAACCTCTCTGTTCGCAATTTTCTCTATCTCCCTGATCTGCTCTTCACTTGGTCTTCTGTAGTGAGATATGTCGAGCCTTGCCCTGTCAAACTCCTTCTTCGCTCCAGCCTGCCATACGTGGTTTCCGAGGACTTTTCTTGCCGAGAACAGGAGGAGGTGAGTTGCGGAGTGGTGTCTCGTATGTCTCATCCTCCTCTCTCTGTCAACGACCCCCCTGACAATATCTCCAGCCTTTCCTTTAAAGCCCGGAACCTCGTGAGCTATAACTCCATCCTCAACAAAAACGTACCTCACCCCGTATCTCTCACCTGCAAGCTCCAGATATCCTGAATCAGCATCCTGTCCACCGCTTTCAGGATAGAACGCTGTTCTATCGAGTATTACGTAATCACCCTCAACCCCGACAACCTTGGCTTCAAATTCAAAAACAGGTTCGTAATACAGCTTCTCTGTTTTCGGATACTCTCCCCTGAGTTTTTTCTCTTCCTTCTTCTTTTCGGCCTTCGTATGTCTCTCAGCAAGCTTTGCGTAAAAATCATCCGGAATCTCCACATCCACTCCCCTTTCTCTGGCAATCTTGACCGCAAGTTCAACAGGTATTCCGTGAGAATCGTAGAATTCTACCAGATCCTCAACTTCAAGCTTCTTCTTCCTTGAGATTACCCTCTCAACCATCCTTATTCCCTTGCTTATCGTGGAGCGGTACCTCTTCTCCTCAAGTTCGAGAACTTCCTGTATAGTGTCCATGGAAACTTCAAAGCTGAAATTCTTCATCAGTTTCCTGTGCAGCTCTACCAGATCGAACAGGGATAGGGATAGCTCAAGCTCCTCAGACAGTCTTATCGCCCTTCTTATCATGAGCCTCGCAAGATATCCCCCACCGGCATTGGAGGGAACGAGCCCGTCTCCAAGCATGAAAAGTATAGCTCTCGTGTGATCTGCAAGAGCGTAAACCTTCTCAAGCGGAGAAACAATCTTCAAAAGCTCCCCCACATCGATGCCCATCTTTTCTGCTGTTCTCTCTCTGAATTCCTCAAGAGCTTTTCCTCTCAAAGAACCCATGACTCCCGCAAGTTTTGAGCTTTCCGCCACAATCTCCCTGATGTTCTCATCCTTCCTTGAAAACTCCACGTTGCTGTTATCCTCTATTACGTCAAGAACTTCCGGAAATATGGCATCATATACAGTTGGTGTTCCCTGACTTGCCCAGACGAACCTCTCCAGACCGTATCCGGTATCGACGATGTACCTGTCCATTTTTCTGTATCTCTCGCCCTTGATAACTATGTCTCCATTCTCATCTGCAACGAGGTTCATGAAGACGAGAGTGGCGAGCTCTATTCCGCTAACGATAGCCTCAAGGCATGGACCGGCATTTCCTCCACCAGCCCACGGTTCTTCCTTGTAAACGATGTTTTCCGGCTTAACTCCAAGCTCTTCAAGAAGTTCTGTGCAGAGCTTTACAGTTTCACTCTTCCAGTATATCTCCTCCTCCCTGCTGTTAAATGCGTGATGAGCCATCATTTCGAAGAGTGTCAGATGTCTTCCTGTTCTTCCAACGCTATCGAGGTCGTCCATCCTTATGCACGGCTGGGATATTGTGAGCGGGTTTGCCGGGGGAGGAGCCACACCAGATGTGACAAATGGCTGAAAATCTGCTATGGAAGCAATAGTCAGGTATATGTCGTCTCTCCACCTTGCAACCACCGGATACCTGTCTATTCTCGTATGCCCTCTTTTCTCGAAAAAGCTCAGGTAGAACTCTCTCATTTCGTCAAGAGTGAATGATTTTTTAAAAACGGGATTCCCTATAAATCCGTAGCTCTCGCAGGGTGGGTCTCCACAGACTTCCCTGTTCTCGTCAAGTGTCCAGAAGTGCTTGCCACACTTAACGCACTTCTTTCTTATGAAACCTCTCTCCCTGAGGTAATCAATGTCAAGATACTCTTCCTCAAGCATCGTGTGAGCTTGAGGCCAAGGAGCTTTAAGGTTTTTCTATGTTCTGTATCTGGTTGCTGATCGTATCCTTCAGACTTCAGCAGAACTGGAGAGATGGAATATATTCTCACACCTCCAGCCTCAAGTTCAACTCTCGTTGTTGACAGCGATCCGGGATGGATATTAGCTCAAGGAGCGTCGTTTTTCCAGCCCCACTCAGGCCAAGAAAGTTATTAAATCTTTATATAATTTATATTAATTTACCAACAATTAATTTACCGGCAATTCTCACCGGCAAGTGCTTAAAGGTCAGACCCCGTAAACCAGACAGTACATGATTATACCGGCCGCAACTGAGAGATTCAAACTGTTAAGCTTTCCCCTGCCGGGTATTTTCACTATTTCGTCACACACGTTTTTTACAGGTCTGGATATACCCCTGTCCTCTCCACCAACTGCAAGAACGGCTGGTGTGAATAGGTTCGCC
>CAZUMR010000072.1:0-23480 GCA_964622075.1 uncultured archaeon
ATTGAAAAAATCCTGCTTTACGGTTTTGGGGAGCCGGGAATGAACCCGGAAATAGGAAAAATTGTAAGGTATGCGTCATCTATCTCAGATGTCGTGTTGCTCACCAACGGCACGTGTTTGAAAAAACGTGAAATTCTTGATTGTCTGGAGTCGATTACACTTGGAATATCCATCCACAATCCGGGGAGTATGGATGATAAGCTGGATGATAAGCTGGAGGTAACATCACTGCTGAGACAGGACAGATTCAAAGACAGAATAGAGCTGGAAATAGTTCTAAGCAAGCAGAATTTGCACCTGCTTAAAGATCTGGCAACTTTAGGAGTAAACATATTCTCCTCAAATATGCTTGCCTACAGCAGGGAACTCTACTCCAACGTCGTTTACTGTGAAGTAAGCAGGAAGTGTGTGGAGCTCGTGGAGGAGTTTGCCTCCTCATCAGGTTGGGAGAGTCTGAGAAACGTCGTAAAAAATCTGAGAAAGTTCGATTCAAGGAGTGCTGAGATATACGAGGAGCTGAGCTGCAAAGCTGAAAAAATGGGTTACCAGCTCAATTTAAGCTGGATAGTCGAGAACAGAGACAGGATTGAGATTGCCAAGAGAGCTGAGGAAATAGCCATGCAGGCCAGAGAGATAGCTGAAGAAAATGGAGCTACAATGCACATTCCGAAGTTTTTCGCCGATGCGGTAAGCAGGGAATGTCCTTACAGAAACACCGTATTCGTAAGGTGTGACAGCTCTTTAGCCCCTTGCATGGAGTTTGCTTACGGGCACTACGAGTTTGTCAACGATCACAGAAAGTTCGTCAGGGAAATCAGATACGGATCATTTGAAGAAGCACTTGGGGATTCTCTGAAAGAAGTTCTCAGATATCCGTGGTGCGGTGACTGTCAGCTCAGGAAGTTCTGCTGGTTTGCAGAGGAGGCAAGAGATTGCTACGGTTTTGAGCCTTCCTGCTCAGAATGCCTGTATAGCTGTGGAATTGTCTCCTGCAGGCAGTAGGACTGTTGATGTGTTTGAGCTGATAGCATTAAAGCAAAGTTAAAAAACTCTTTTCGAGAACTCTGATCAATGCTTGATTTTTTAATTGAACAGGGTCTCGCTCTGGCGAAGAGCATTGAGGCTAAGGCTGTAGTGGTGATTTCGGATAAGGACGTTACGGAAAAGGTAGTTGATGGAATAACCGTGATTCCAGCCCCAAAGAGGTACACAACTCTGCTTGAAAGCGCAATATGTTCTCTCGAAACTGTAAACATAGATAACCTGCTGGGCAGGGAGATAGCGGAGAAGATGCTGCTAATTTCCCAGTCCAAGGATTACCTATCTTTGATGCTGTATTTCAGAGGTCTTGGACTGGATGGCAAAGCTGTTGCCGTGACTTGCATGGATTCTCTGAAAGGCATAGTTCTCGTTGACCTTGAGAGAGGCAGACTGCAGGCTGCCCTTGAGGAGTGTGCTGAGAGAGTTGAGCCAAGGGTAATCAAGGCACTCCTCTCGGTATCTCTAAGCATAGCCCACAAAGGAAGGGAGGGAAAGCCTGTAGGCACAGCGTTCGTCGTTGGAGATGTGGAGGAGGTCATGAGAAGGAGCAGACAGCTCATAATAAACCCGTACAAGGGGCATCCGGAATCTGTAAGAGATGTCAAAGATCCTTCAAACTGGGAGAGTATCAGGGAGTTCGCTCAGCTTGACGGTGTTTTTGTCGTAGATGAGAAGGGCTACATAGTATCGGCAGGAAGGTACATAGAAGTTCAGGCCAAGGACATGAAAATCAGGAGCGGACTTGGAGGAAGACATTTAGCGTGTGCTGCAATAACAAGAGAAACTAACGCAATATCGATAGTCGTGTCCCAGAGCGGAGGAGATATAACGATATACAAGGATGGGGAGGAGCTCTATCAGATTCCCTCGTCAATTATATAGCCACAGCTGACATAGCTTTTATACCCGAACGAAAAACCATGGGCCATGAAACTAAAATACAGAACGGATTACCTGATAACTCACGTTAGAGGAGTTGAATGCTCCGGAGTTAGAGTAAAGGGTGGCGGTCTCGGCCTTGTTCGCTGTTCCGGAACTGTTGCAGGTGTTTTTACCAGAAATAAATTCAGGGCAGCCCCGGTAATTCTGACACAGAAGCATATATCGGATGGACACATTGAAGGAATCATAGTCAACAGTGGAAATGCAAACGCGTATACCGGAGAAAAGGGTATGGAAAACGCAAAAAAGATGGCCGAAATGTACGCAGAAAAGCTTGGTTGCGAGGAAAAGGATATTGCTGTATCATCCACAGGTGTCATAGGCGTTCAGCTGGATATGAAATGGATAGAGAGTCTTTTTAATGAAGTTTACCCGAAAATTGGTGATGGGGATGAAAACGCATGGAATTTTGCAAAAGCTATTACCACGACTGACGCTTTTACAAAACAGTGGGGAGTGAAGGTTGGTGATGCTGTTATAGCAGGTGTTGCAAAGGGTGCTGGCATGATAGCACCCAATATGGCAACGATGCTTTGTTATGTGTTTACAGATGCGGAGGTAAATGCTGAGGATTTAAATGAAATACTTAGATATGCTGTGAACAGAACGTTCAACTCGATAACGGTGGACGGAGACACTTCCACAAACGATACGGTTTTACTCGTATCAACAGGAAGAAAGAAGCTGGAAACTGAAAAACTGAAAAAGGCCGTTCTCAGGGTCTGCTCAGTTCTTGCAGAAATGATAGTGGCTGATGGGGAAGGTGCAACGAAGCTGATCAGGGTGTTTGTCAGCGGTGCCAGAAATGATGAGGAAGCTTACAGAGCAGCAAGAGCTGTGGCTTCATCCACTCTCGTTAAAACGGCTGTATTTGGCGGAGATCCAAACTGGGGAAGAATAGTGGCAGCTTTAGGCTATTCCGGGGCAGAGGCTGGAGAGATCACTCTTGAAATCTGCGGAAAGGAGTGGAGAGCAGAAGACTCCTTTGCCCTCTCATGCGTGGGTGAAGGTGCAGATAAGATGATGGCTGGAATGGGCAGGGAAAGGAATGGGACAACACGTAGGGTTAGAATACTCGATAGGGGCAGAGAAACTGGAAACAGAGAGAAGGCAAGGGAAGCAATGAAAGGAGAGGTCGTGGAAATTCACATAGATCTTGGAGTTGGGGAGGGTAAGGCCAGCTTCGCCGGGTGCGATCTGAGTTACGATTACGTCAGGCTAAACTCAGAGTACACGACGTAAAGAAAAGTAAAGTTACGTTTTCAGCCTCTACTGCCTTAACTCACCCCACAAGCTCAAAGTGTATGACCGTTACAAGGTCTGATTCGTCAATTCTTCCATATATTCTTTTTAGTGCTTCAATCAGCTCTTCTCTCGTTTTGAATCCGTCTTTTTTCGCATCCTCATCGCTCAGCTCCCTCACCCTTTTAACGACAGCTTTAACGACTCTTGCCTTTGCGAATGGTTTTGAGGATGCTGTGAGGTAAACAACACCACCCATATCGTACGTCTTTATGCCCTTCCTTATCGTGCTCTTTTTCTTTCCTGAAAGTATCAGATCTACGTATTCTTCGTCGAAGTTTATGGATTTCATGATACACTTTTGACGGGCTTTGTTTTAATTTTTGATGTTCCGGACAAAAGGCCAGAAACAAGCAAACGATAAGCGAAATATGGTGAAATAAGTAAACATATAAAATAAAAAACAGGATAGAAAGAAGAAAGAGAGCAAAGAAGTGAAGAAGAGAAAGGAAAATTAAACGACCCGGCAAAATTTTAGCATGGAAGTTTTCACAGTCAGCACGGGGAGAAGAGAGGCTGTGGATATTACTGAAAAAGTCAGAGAGTGTGTGGAAAGGTTAGCTGATGGAAAGAGCGGTGTTGCGTTTGTCTTCACATTTCACACAACAACAGCTCTAACGGTTAACGAGGCTGAAAGCGGGCTTATGGAGGACATAATAAAAGCATACATGTCGATGGTTCCAAAAATGGATTACAGACACAACAGAATTGACAACAACGCGGAAGCTCACATAATCTCCTCTGCTGTAGGGAACAGCGTAGCTCTGCCTGTAGAAAACGGGCATCTTGCCCTCGGGACGTGGCAGAGTGTACTTCTGCTTGAATTTGATGGGCCAAGAACGAGGAAAATCGGTGTAAAGTTCCTGAGTGATGTGTGAACAGGTGTAGAAGTGACAGAGAAGGCTGGATAAAGAAGGCAGGATAAAGATAAGTACCCCAAGAAGACATTTCAGGCTATGAAAAAACCAAGGAGAACGCAGGACAGACAGGATTACTATTACTGGGAGGCAAAGAGAAAGGGGTATAGAAGCAGGGCAGCTTTCAAGCTCATTCAGATGAATAAAACCTTCAAACTCATAAAGGAGGGAGACAGAGTTCTTGACCTCGGAGCATCTCCCGGTGGATGGAGTCAAGTGTGCAGAGAGCTGGGAGCAGATGTTGTGGCTGTTGACCTCAACCCGATGAAGCCAATAGACGGTGTGGTTTTTATAAGGGGAGATATAAACGATGAGGAGACTCTCAAGGAAATAAAGAGCATTCACAGAGAGTACGATGCTGTAATCTGTGATGCCGCTCCAAAAATAACCGGGCACTGGACAATAGACCACCTCCGTTCGGTGGAGCTCGTACGTTCAGCATTCAGAATAGCAAGGCAAGTTCTCAGGCCGGGAGGAAACTTTGTCGTGAAGATGTTTCAGGGAGAGGAAACTCAGAAGGTCTTTAAAGAGTTCAAACCCTTCTTCAGGTTCAAAAAGTTTCACAGTCCAAGAGCTTCAAGAAAGAGGAGTGCAGAAATTTACTTTGTGGGCAAGGGATTCAGGAAGGCAGGGAATTACATTTTCCTGAAAGGTGATGAAGAGGCAAGGGAGTCAGCAGAACCCTGAGCAAAATTTTTTTATTTTCTGAACTGCCAGATTCTGGCGGGTAGGGAGTAGGAGAGAGTAGGGCAGAAACGTAAAGAGTGGGGCAAAAACGTTAAAAACATTAAAAGCCGCCGTGGCTTAGCTGGCAGAGCGGGTGACTTGTAATCACCAGGTCCCGGGTTCAAATCCCGGCGGCGGCTTGATTTAATTTAAGATTTCAGGACCCGTAGCCTAGCATGGACAAGGCGGCAGCCTCCTAAGCTGCAGATCGCGGGTTCAAATCCCGCCGGGTCCGCTTGTTTTACACCTGCTTTCTGGTTTTATACTGTTTTACAATTCGAATTTTGAGAAAAGCACTGCAGGAGTGCTGTGCAACTCATCTCCGCAATCTCAGAATTTTCCGTCTCTTTCTTTCTTTTGTATTTATACATTTATAGAAACATTTTATTAAATCGGTAGAACTAAGTACTGACAGGGATTTTTTAAGGAATTTTTCGAGTTCATGCAGATTTTCCTTACAAGTAAATTCACTTAGTTCCTTGTTTAATGTATCAATAAAAACAACTTGACTTTTACTCCTTCTTTTGGATCTGCTGCCGTATTCAAGCAATTCCAAGAGGTGCTTCCAATTAGGAGTTTCTTTTTTCATTTCGTGTATGTATCCCTCAAGAATGAACCAATCTTCTTTGGAGAGGACTTCTCTGAAGGTATCTCTGTGTGCATCAACTCTCTCTGCCAACTCTGCTAGTGCTTCTTTCAATTTCATGTAACTAAATTCCAGATCTCTGGACAAGTGTTTCGCTTTGGTCTCGGGGTTCTGCGGTTCAAAAATACACGAGTACACAATAGCACTACCATAACACATGGCAAAGTTGTCAATAAATTCCTCAAGCGATACTAGCACTTCAGTTAAAGATTTATCTATAATTTTTCTAAGTCGTTCAGATAGTCTCGTTTTTTCTTCCCACCACATCACTTGGCGGATGATTGCCATTATTTCCCCAAGACCTACACTTAGAGCCATTAAAAAACAGTTCATTAACAGTTTATTAAAAACTTTAGCTCACCGATGATGAGTTTATAATCCTCTTCGGATATCTCTCTCATCACTTTTCCCATTAAATGTCCTGTCCACTTCTTTTTATTTGTAATGAACTTCAGCTTCAGGATTAGAGATTTGAAATCCACTGGCGTTGAGAAAATCTTTACAGGTTTCAGCTTAATGCGGAGTGGGAATACTTCATTGCCCATGCTTGGTGGGGATTTGAAGATCCTTTTGCTGTCTTTGAAAACTTCCGATGTGGCCTTCGTAAACAGCGATAATTCGGGTTCCTTGATTTGCTCTTTATCTCTCTTGTTTGAGGTAGATTAGAAGTTTATCCCCGGGTTTGACCTTTGCTATCGTGTTTTTATGGCGCTCGGGAACACCCCACACGTTTTCTCTTTGATTACCTTCCAGTTCTCTTCGGTTGTTATGCAGAGCCAGTAAGCCATGAAATCACCTGTAAAATTTTAATTAACTTACTTAAAAGTTTGCCATTAAACTTTTAACCTTTAGGTTTTAAATGGGGAAAATCGTTAGTGTGATGGATCCTCAAATGACAACCCCTACACACAAAAATAGTTTTTTCTGGATCGTAGGATATATGGTGCTTTTCAAGCTTTAGGACTTCTTCTGGAAACGCTCTTTCTAACCGTTCTTGTTCAGTTAGAATTATCTTTAATTTTCTTTTTTCAGCGATTTTGCTTGGTTCATAAGCAATTTCGAGTAATTCTTCTCTTACAAACCAGTTTCCCTGATAAACACCACAATTTACGCACACATTGCCATATACGTTTTCTTTCATAGTCTTACTGTAAGTAAGCTTAAAGAAAGGATAAATCTCAGACATCCTCTTTGGAAGCTCTTTAAACGAATCTGGATCAACGTTGAATCCTCCGACAACAGAATGTGGCGATGTCCAAACTACCGGTGTTTCTTTGCCACACTTCCAGCATTTTCTGTACCACACCCAGAGTTCTATTTCTACTTCTTTTGGTGGGAGAACAAACCTAAACTGTCTTCTACCGCAAATAGCACATTTTCTACTGTACATCTCTGCTTTATCTTCATCCAACTCTTGAAGCAATTTGAGTTCCAAATCCTCGTTTAGATACTCCTTTTCCGCCATGTTCTCGGCACCATCAGTAGTTGTCAAGCAGATAAACCTCTACAATCAAATCTTTCCCATTTTGGCTGATCTCAATTTTAGAAATTTTGTCTATGTTACTGCATAACTCACTTTCAAGCCTATTTTTGATCGCCCTTGCCATTGAGTAGATGATTATTTCGTCAATTTCATAATACGTTGCAAAGTTTGGCATAGTTACTTTAAAATCTAATTCTTCTTTTTGTGGCGTCTGACTTATTTTCAGCAATTTAGCCACTTCTTTTGTTAGTTTTTCTGTATTTACTGGTTTTTCGGAAAAATCTGGTATAGATATCCTCTCATGCTCCTTGAAGTCTACGCCAACCGGTTTTCCCTCTGAATCCCGTATTAATTCTGAAACGTAAACGCTTGCATCCTTTCGATTCCACTTCACCAGCCATATATTTACTGTTAAAACGGGCAATCTCTGGTCGAGAACATAGTATTTGCCGTTAATTTTGATGGCTGTGGCAACATGTCGTGGGATGGTAATGAAATAAACCTTAGAATCCGAATACTGGTTGAACAATAATGCAGCTGTGAGTTTGGCGTAATCTCTGCATATTGCCATGCGATACTTTAAGACCTTGTCAACAGGTAAACTGAACTGGAAAGTATCGTTCATGATGCGTAAAATTTTCAATATTCTTGTTCTCAATGGTTCTCCCCTGAAAGTAGGATTATAACTCATCATTAGATAGGCAAATGAAAGTATTGCAGCCCCGAAAAAGATTCCGTTCAACGAAATAAGGGCCAATACTACATTAAGCGAAGCTGGATTTTTGATTAGGGAAAGTAAATATAGTTTCTCAAGCAGAAATGTAGGATAAAACAGCATTAAAACGTATATAATCTTAATCAACGCATTTTGTAAAAGGAAAAACATTAAGAATACTGTGAAAGCCGTTAACACTAGTACTTGTGATATATTGGTTGGTAGTACTTTCGACGTGACAAGGTAGTAATAGAGCAAAAGTAGTATCGGCAAAGATACAATAGTGTACAAAACTATTATCAAAATTGCTAAAAAGAACCACTGAGCCTCTAAGATTCCCCTCTCTTTCCAGTACTGTAAATTCCTGTCCTGCCACTCCAAAATGTTAGCAAGCGTTTCTTTTTCTGAATTTCCTTCCAGCCTTCTTGCTAGTTTTTTAACCTCTTCATTCTCTAAATCACTTAAATTAGGACAGGATTGTTTCTTATCTACCTTCAATTTGAATCTTCTGAGGTTCAACTCCAAAATATTCAGGCATAACACCTCTAGCTAGTACTTCCTTTCCTGAGAATGGTATTTTCATCCCCACTATCCAAATTGTGGCTTAATCGTCTGCTTCTTGAGAATATCACTGCATCTCTATCAAAATCCACTGAAATTACCTGCCAGCCCGCAGCAAGCCATCCATTTCTCGTCTGAGCGTGGTGAGTGCCGATTCTCCACAATTTTCTATAGATTCTGACCAATTCCGGTAACTTCGATCCTGTAATGTTCTCTATTTCCTCAAATGTAAGAGCAACTCTATTTTCGGAAATGTTTAGAAGGTAGTTTTTCAGTTTTGAGTATTTTGACATCTTTCTACTACCCCTTCAATCACACACTCATGGCTCTATATCATCTCAATCAGCCCTATGATTTCCTTATCCGCTTTGATCGCTTCAAAGATTTTTCTTTCATTATTCCATTCTTTGCGTTTTTCCACTTAATTGGCTCAATCAAATATTTTAGCTGACCCATTATTATTTAAATTTACGATGCTATGAATGTCCAAGACTCTCTCAGAGATAAATCTTTCTGATTTTATCTTTCTAATAATTCTGATTTCCAAATTCGCTGCCACATCAAATGCTATACGCTTTTTTCAGCTCATCCAGAAACAGCGAGCCATAATTTTACGTCACCTATTTTAAGTATGAATGAATTCACGGAGTATTATATATTTGAGCTCCTCAGCATTTAGGCTTTTCAACGAACATTACAGTTTAGCCTGAGTATCTTCAGACTGAAGGAGCATTGGAGTTCCTCTTTATCTCTTAATCTTTATCTCAAGTTCAGGAATTCTGTTCTTTAATTTTATTCTTTATGGAACTTTAGGAAATTACTTACTAAGTTTACTCATTTATACCGAATGAGTCTAAAGTGCTTTGCCCTACCATCATATTTCTGAGATACGATATTGCCCCAACTAATCGAATCTTCTCTTCTTTAGTAAAGTCACATCTCGAATGAGCCACACGATCCCTGATGTCTTTTATCGTTCTTAAATATCCGATTGTTGTGTTTTTATCGCGAAACACCTTTGAAAATATTTCTTTCCAATTTTTTGAGTTACCAATAATAATCTCATAATGTGAGAAATCTAAAGCATCAATTTGTCTGACATCTCTTCCTTTTTTACGCTCTTGAACTATCCTTTTTTCTGCTTTTTTGCGAACTTCTTCATTAATTCCCTCATACCACCAGTTGTCTCCATAATATTCTCTGAGTTTAACTTCTATGAATGTTCTTAGTTCTCTTTCAAAAGATGAAATTAAGTTGAAACACTCCAACTTAAACTCTTCCTGAAACTTTAGACTCTCCTCTTTGGGAACTGAGGTAAAGTACATCTCAGAATCAATATTTCCTTCGACTTCTATTTTTACACCACCAGTTATCTTCAACGTGTTGCTGAAATGTATTTTTGCAATGTTCTGAAGTGCGTTCACTCCATACAATCTAACGAATTCTTTTCCAACTTCATTAACTTTTTCACCTGCACCTCTAGGAAATTCCATTTCAAAAGTTCCAGATAAGTCCTCCATTTTCCAAAGAAATTTATCTCTCGCCAGTATAGAAGCAGCAGCTACTGCAATATCTCTTTCAGCTTTTGGTACTTGTATAAGCTCTATTCTTCTCCCTTTCTCCATTAAAGCATTTTTAATATAACCCGGATCTCCAAATTGGTCTGCAATTGCTAAATTACATTCGATACCGTTTCCAAGCAGGTTCTCAATAACTCTTGCATGGACCCATCCAAGAATTTTATTCACATTTCCCAATTTTTTATGGAGCAAATTGTATTTTATCGGACTTATCCACAATATTTCGTATCTCTTTTCACCTAACAGGTTTCGGATATCGTGAGCTAAGCTCCTAATTGTGGTCTCACTAAAGGATTTTGAGTCTTTTACTTTTAGCTTCTTTAGTTCCTCCTCTATAGCATCATCAATTAACACTCCTGCAATTACTAAAGGTCCAAAATAGTCTCCTTTTCCAACCTCATCCGTCCCAATTCTTGGTCCTTTTAATGAAAGTGGCGGGTAATCTTTGCTGTCTTTTTCTACTTCCTCAGCTCCGATAGATTTTAAAAACTTCTTTATTTCTTCAATCTCTGCATGATCTTTTCCTCCAAATACTATTTTCCCAGTTTTATACACGTTGACAACTACGCTGGGTTTTCGGGCGAGAAAGAACTGGTGAGGACGTTCTTCAAAGTTAAAACCTCTCTTCTCCAAATATTCTTTCAGAGTTTCAACAACATCTAACGAAATTTGGATGGTCATTTTTGGTCCCACCCACGTATTTGTAATTCAGCGTAATCCTATTTAAATTATGTCTTCAGCTATCTTTAGCAATAAATATTGCTCTCTCAGCATCTTCTTTAGTAATTCGGATTTTTAATTCGTAATCGCTTGACTCTCTCTTTTAATTCCTATAAAATCTTTATAAAGTAATATTCTCCTTATCAAAGTGAAATGAACGGAAACCTCTTCTCTTGTCTTTATTAATTAACAATATTAAAGTTATTACGAAACCCTTCTCTGCACACCAAATAGATAGAATTATAATTGTACGCCCCACCAACAATTGTCTTTAAAAGAGTAATTGGCAGTTTTCATGATACCCGTTTTCACCGTCTCAAGTCTTTTTAGCCCTTTTCATCTTTGCGATTTTGTATTCTACTTTTTACAGATTTTGATGATTTTTAATGTTCTAAATAGAGGTAAAAATTATATTTCGAATAAATTTACTATAGAATAATGATACTACCACAGCATTTTTACGTTATATTGACTGAGGATATATCTAGTAAAATGCTAAAATAAATTAAATATATAAAGAAGTATTTGATATAGGAGTTTTTGACAAAAGAACATAGAGCACAGAGATTGATAGGATTTCGAGAAGGTAAGAAACTGTTAGGTTTAGAAACAGGAGATACTTCAAAAATCTAAATAATCATGTGAGGAATTTTTCTTCTTTATTTTGACAAAGCAGAGATATCAAAGTATAACTTAAGATTTACTAATCTTTCATCGAATTCAAAATAAATAATAAGTATAATAAATAGTAAAATAGATAATAATATATAACAACAAAAACAAAAAACAATCACAGCAACCCACCAAGATACAGGAAGTAAACCACGAAAACTGCTGCAAGAGCCCACAGCAGCGGATGTACTTCCCTCCACCTGCCCGCCACAAGTTTAAGCACGCAGTAGCTTATGAAACCTATTCCTATTCCATCCGATATTGAGAACGTGAAAGGTATCGTCGCCAGAACGAAGAACGCTGGAAGAGCCTCGGTGTAATCCTCGTAATCAATTCCCTTTACTATGCTCATCATCAGAAATCCAACGATTATCAGAGCTGGAGCAGTCGCACAGTCCGGGATGATTTCTGCTATCGGAGATACAAAAGCTCCGATCAGTATGAACAGCAATCCAACGACAAGAGCAACCATTCCAGTCCTTCCACCCTCCTCTATTCCCGCAGCACTCTCTATGTACGTTGTAACTGTGGAAGTTCCAAGAATGGCTCCAACTGTTGTTCCTATTGCATCTGTAAGCAGTATTTTCTCTGAATCAGGCACCCTTCCCTGTTCATCAAGAAAGCCAGCTTTTGCACTCAAACCCGTCACAGTTCCAACCGTGTCGAAGAAGTCAACCATGAAGAATGCAAACACAACACCAAAGGCTCCGACACTTATCAGCCCTCTCAGATCAAGCTTCATGAACGTGTAGCTCAGTGTGGGCATTGAAACAATGCTCTTTGGCATTGGAGCCACGTGCATGACTATTGCAAGAATCGTCGTTGTCAGAATCGATATCAGCAAAGCTCCCGGAATTTTCCTGACCATCAGAGCAGCAGCAAAGAATATTCCGAACACTGCAAGCCAGACCTCCGGTTTCGTAAAGTTGGAGAAACCCATTGTCACAAGTGTGGCCTTACTACTCACGACAAGTCCAGCGTTCTTGAGTCCAATGAGTGTTAAGAACAAACCGATTCCGGCACCTATTGCATACTTTTGGGACATTGGTATTGCGTTTATTACCTCCGTTCTCACCCTTGTCAGAGAGAGGGCTATGAATATTATTCCCTCAACGAATACCGCTGCAAGAGCGACCTGCCATGGATAACCCATGTTCATGCAAACGCTGTAGGCGAAGTATGCATTCAGACCCATTCCTGGGGCGAGAGCGAACGGTTTTTTGGCGTATATTCCCATTATTATTGTGGCTATACCTGACGACAGGGCCGTTGCTGTTACGATTGACGGTATTGCCGCTTTACCCATGGCTACGCTGAGAATTGCAGGGTTTACGAAAAGAATGTAGGCCATCGTCATAAAAGTGGTGAAACCAGCGAGCACTTCTGTTTTCATGTTCGTTCCGTATTTTTTAAACTCAAAGAACTCCTCCAGAGCGTTCGCTAATGACATGCTCCCACGGCTGAAAGTTGAGTATTTAAAGTTTGGGTGTTTTACGGTTTCACTTCTGACACAGTTTTTGAGTTCTGCTTTTGATCCGGTTTTTAATCCGGTTTCAATGTTTTCTGCGAGAGAGCAACAACCAGCTAACTCCTCAAATCCGTGTATATCCCGAAATCGAGTTCTTCATCCTGCACGTAACTCTTTCCAAGCTTATAGGCTATTTCGGCTTTTTTAAGTTCTCTACCAAGATAAGCAGCGTGATCAAGCCTTGAAACGAGACCCATTTTTATTGCCGTTTTCACTATACTCTCAGCATCACCCTTTATGGCCACACCGCTTTCATGTACGGCAACAACCCCGTCCTTCTCCAGACCTATCCTGAAGTCACCTTTTGGATCCCTTACAAAAGCTCCACTTTCAGCATTAACGATCTCTCTGTAATTCAAATCCGTACTTTTCCGGGTTTTTTCTTTTAAAACAAGTAAATTAAACCCTAAATCTTTTGGAAAGCTTTTTCTGAGCTTTGCCGCTCTCGCCATGTACGCAGCCACTCTCGCTTCCATAACGCTTCCCCTTGTCTTGTTGCTCGCCTCAGTCGTGAATATAGCGTTGGCTCCAATTTCCTCAGCTATAAAGGCAAGCAGCCCGTTAATTCCAACCGAGTCAACATCGCAGAGTTCAGTAACGTTCCCGGCCCCAAAGAGCAGAGGTGTTTTCTCGTCTCTCCTCCTGTATTCGGCGTACCTCTCAACGGAAGAGTAGAAAGATAGTGGAGAGTCAAGTATGCAATCCGCAATTACATTTTTGCCTTTCTTTCTTGCAAGATTAACAATTCCAAGCAGCTCATCAACGTTTCTGCTGACAATGACCACTGCCTGATTCTCTATTCTGTCAAGAGCTTTCAGGTTCTCCTTTCCCACACTCATTACCATGTGAACGCCCGCTTTAACACTCCTCTCAATTATCTTTACGTCAAAAGTGTCCACACTTACAGAATCAAAGCAATCGAGAACTGTTTTTACAGCTTTCAGAGCCCTATCTGCATCGCATCCAACCGGAATTCCGACATCTATAACGTCCGCACTTTTTGAATAGTACTCCACCCACTCAACAAGCTCGTCTCTATCCATTTCTGGAGCGTCAACTATCTCCGCAACAACCTTGAGTCTGCCCTCTCCAATTACAGTTTTCCCAACTTCCACTGCGTACTCCACACCGCTTCTATCTTTTTCAACGAGTTCAAGTATCTCCTCTGCCATAATCGACCTCAGAAGTTTGCATGCAGGTATCTCATGAGATAGCTCAATCCTGTCGATGTTTTTCAGAACTGCCGGCAGATCTGCAGCGTGAATGCTTCCAAGTCTTACCCTGACTCCCGTCTCTTCCTCCACCCTTTTCCAGTTTCCTCTGGCGTTTCCCGGGAGTAAAACCAGATCGTAGCCACCTATATCCGGAAGTTTTTCTGGCGTTAAAAATGCCGCTACCTCCACATCTGCAACAAACACATCCACATTATCGAAATTTTCAACTACCTTTTTCACCTCTTCCGCTGCAAGCTTTCCCGTTACAACAAGGATCTTCATGGCTCCACTACAGTCCCGGCCTCACCTATTTCACCAGAAACCGCCTTTTCAACGTTTTCCGGAGTTGCGAGAAATACTATGGCTCTTATTCCGCTCCTCTCAATAACCTTGGCTGCAAGCAAATCAATCACATTGCTGCTCCCTGCCTTTGCTTCTCCTCCAGCAACTATCCTAACAAGATCACTCGCCTTAATTCTGCTGTACTTCTTCGCATCCGGATTTACCCTTGGATCTTCCTCGTAAACACCATCAACGTTTGTCGCATTCAAAAGCATATCAGCTTTAACGAATTCTGCAAGCAGAGCTGAGGTGGCATCTGTCGTATGCCCGGGAAATGTGCCACCCATGACGACAATCCTATAGCTATTCGATAATTCCAGTGCCCTCTCAAAATTTTCAGGAACCTCTTTTGAGACATCGCAACCCTCAGCAAGTAAAGCTGCAATCAGAATTCTTGCATTCAGCCTTGTGACCTCTATTCCAGCCATATCGCAGAAGGTATTGTCGGCGTTAAATTTTCTGAGAGCTGAAATGTATTCCCTTGCAACCTTACCACCACCTGTTACGACGAAAAGCCTGTGTTTTTCAGACAGTCTTTTCAAGACTCTGGCAAAATCCTCGACCCTTCTGCATTCAGGAAAATCCTCAACGAGTACTGAACCTCCAAGTGATAGAACCAGCCTCATGCAGATCACCTCTATGGACCTTTTTCCATTTTTTAACCTTTGCAGGCTCATCGATTTTTCTTAATTTCTCCCACTGATTGGTTAAAAAGGAACGGATGAATCGCACTCAAAATGGCTACGAGTGTTGGAGCGGCAAAGAATCCAAAAGCTCCACCATAGATCGCTCCACCGATAAAGGCAAGTAAAAGCAGCACCGGATGGATTCTGCTTGCATAACCCACAAACTGTGGTCTGAGGAGCAATTCTGGGAGTATGTAGAAGAAGATGACACCAGTAGTAAAGAACCAGATGGCCAATGTCAGATTTACAGTTGCGAGGTACATGGAAACGGGAACTATAACCATCCATTCCGCAAATACGGGTATCAAAGCAGCAAGAAACATTAAACCACTGAGCATTGGAACGTAGGGAACGTGAAAGATCAGGAAATACGGTATGCTGACAATTCCGACGAGAACTGCAAAAGCAAAGTTACCAAACCAGAGAGAAACTAAGGTCTCATCTACTGCCCGGAACATCTCCTTAACTGCATTTTTCTCCTCCTCCGGCACAAGAGAACAAACTGTGGACAGAGCGGCTCTCTCGAACCTGTCCCCATCTACAAGAGAGTAAAAGCACACAACAGCTGAAACGAAAAAGTTCAGGATAAAGTAAACAGCTTTTACTGTATAGTTTACGGCTGAGACTTTAATTGCGTTCCTGAAAGCACTCTCCACGGCCGGTATGCTTGAAACAACATAATCCACATACTTTTCCGGGACTTTCGCATTTCTGAGCACTTTAACAAGAGTTTCCTCGAACTGCTTCTGGTGAGTTAAAAAGTATATCATCTGGTTCAGTCCCTGAAAAACTCCGTAAAACATCAGAAATGCAATGGGCAGAATTATCAGCATGGTGGAGATAAAGCTTGATGCCGTTTTTCCAGTCCTTTTTTCCAGACGATTTCTTACTGGTTTGGCGACGTAAGCAAAAACAACCCCCATTATTATTCCGTCTGCAAGGGGAGAAAAGTATAGCAACACAATAAAAGATATAATCAAAAATATAAAAAATTTATACCTCACAAAACTTTTGAGCACCTTCTCAACCTTTTATCTTAGCTTTATACCTCACAGCCTTCTTCTTTCAGTTTCATCTGATTTCGGTTTCATCTGATCTTATCTGGACTTTTAACTCTCCCTTGTCTTCGCTGCTATGAGGCAACCTCTTGCCACGCTGAAGAGCGGATCTCTCGCCACCCTGATTTCAGATACGTTAACGGGCAATCCTATCTCAGTCAGCCTCTCCTCGAAAAGCGATTTAAAGCCCCTCGGTTTTGATGTACCTCCCGCAAGCACAACCGGGAATTCAACTGCGGGTGGAGTTACCTCTGCCAGCTTTCTTGCAAGGGTCTCGACTATGCTCGAGATAAGCTGATCGTAGTAAATTGCCAGAGCTCCTTCAACGCTACCGAGCTCTACTTCCTTCCTCAGCTCAAATCCACTCTCCTTTATTGCGCAGACCTGTTCTCTTGACATTCCGGTAGCTTTTGCAACGTTCTCGTCTATCCAGTCTCCACCCTTGGCTATGCTGAATGAAACAATTGGCGCGGCAAAGTACGCAGCTGTAACGTTCGTCATTCCTGCTCCAAAGCTGACACCGATTCCTGTAAAGCTTGTATCCGCAAGCTCGGAGTAAACCACAGCAAGACCCTCATCTATTACGTAGGGCGTGTAGCCGATCTTCTTTATCAGTGCCTCCATCGTTTTTCTGTGGTAGAGCACTTCTATGTCGGAGTCTATTGGCTTTGCCGGAGAGGATATGCATACTGTTTCTCCCGCATACTCTGGAGAGCCAAGAACTTTTTCAATCAGGAGTTTTATTATCGGTATTGCCTCCTTTTCCTCCGGGCTGAGGACTCCGGACTTCATCGGTCTCCTCGTACTCTTCTTGAAGACAGTTGCAAACCTTAATGCATCATCACCGAGTACATATATCTTGTTCCCCTTTATAACGTAGGCAACCCTTGCATTGTCAAGCATCATTTTTGTCATTTCGTTGTAGTCAAGCTCAAGGAAGGCATTTCTCTGCTGCACGAAAACTATCTCGTCTCCTTCCATTTCGGAACATATTATGTTCATGGTTCCTACATCAAGCCCCTTCGACATCGAAAACACCTCCAATTAACTGAGACCCTT
This sequence comes from uncultured archaeon, assembly GCA_964622075.1. Taxonomy (GTDB): domain Archaea; phylum Halobacteriota; class Archaeoglobi; order Archaeoglobales; family Archaeoglobaceae; genus WAPX01. The sequence continues at coordinate 17,193 of CAZUMR010000072.1, forward strand.
ACCAGCAGGACTTTCACCTTTAATCTTGCTCTCCTCTATCATCTTGAGAACTCTCGCAGCGTCGTTAACTTCGCCAACTTCCCTCTTCTTAACTCTCTTCCCACCCTCTCTCAGTTTCCTCAGCTCTTCCGCCTCCGGGACATTGTCCTTAACCCTGACAACATTCCCCCTGTAATTGCTGTCCTTGAGGGCTGATCCAACTTCAAAGTCAACTTTCGGTTCGATTATCTCAATGTCAAGAAGCTTATCCAAGTCTGGCTCAATTAACTTGGCCTCTTCAATTTCAATTTCCTTCTCAATCTCTTTCTTCAGCTTCTTCTTCTCAGCGTAAGTTGTTGGAGCCTCTTTCTTTATCTCAATTCCCGGAGCTTTTTCAAGCAGTCTGAGAACTGCCTCGGCAAAAGAGCTGCTGAAGAAAAGGACGAGGCCGATAGCGTAAAGGACGGCAACGTAAACGACCTGTGGATAGTACCAGTATTTTGGATACATCAGCACAAAGAGAACGACGGCGAGAGTTGTCAGAGTAAATGCCGCTATAGTGGCAGGTCTGTAACGTTTAAATCCGTACATGGCATTTACGCCATACAGGGCCATTGGAATTGCAATGCCAATTATCACAAACGTTATCTCAATCTGCACAGGATTGGAGTACCTGTTCAGCTGAAAAATCGCTATCAGTGAGAGACCTACAAGTATCAGAAAAACTCCAGCAGCGAAAATCAGTGAAGGCAGATAGTACTCTCTGTCCCGCCGTCCCATTACGAGTTGCTCGCAGAAAAAGGATATAAAACTATCGCTTTAACGTTTACTGTGATAATTTTCTACGCATTCGGATTTTCCTTTACATCTTACAACCTGCATCACAGTTAGCATTCTTTTTACTCTCCCTTTTCATGTTCTTCATACTTCCGGTATTCCTCAACCGCTTTCTCCCACTCCTCGTCGCTTAAAAGCGGATCCTTGACACCGTTGAGGAGGAAAGCTTCGGTTCTTTCAAGGCATGTACCGCATTTAAGGCAGGGCCTTTCCCCTCCCTCGTAGCAGCTCCATGTAAGCTCGTAAGGAACTCCAAGTTTCAGGCCAAGAGAAACGACTTCAGTCTTCGTCATGTCAACAAAAGGAGCCTTCAGCTCTACAGGTGTGAAAAGAGTTGCAAGGTATATTGCAGCGTCAAGCGCCTTTACAAACTCCTTCCTGCAGTCGGGGTATATGGCATAGTCAGATCTGTGAGCTGCATAATATACCTCACGTTCCCCAAGCTTTACAGCATAACCAGCAGCAATAGATAACATTATCATGTTCCTGTTAGGTACTACCGTAACTTTCTGCCTTTCGTCTGTATAAAATCCGTGAGGAACTTCATCCTCCCCTGTCAGAGCTCCTGAGGAGATCAGGTGAGAGATTGAGGATATATCGACGATTTCGTGCGACACTCTGAAACCTCTGCTCTCAGCTGCCTCCACCACTTTTTTTGCGTGCTGTATCTCCCTGCGGTGTCTCTGTCCGTAGTCAAATGTAAGAGCGTAAACTCTCTCTCCTCTGGAACAGAGATACCACAGCAGGGTTGTTGAGTCAAGTCCTCCACTGAGTATCATTACTGGCATAGTCTAAGGCTTCAGGATAACGGTATTATAGTTTTCTAAGAATCTCGAATGGTCCGTTATTTGCATGCTTATCAGGCGAGATTATCAAGCGAGACCATAAAAAAATCTAAAAAATCACCTGACCCTGCTGCCAGCAGGGACTTCTTTTTCCGGCACAAGCAGCACAGCCTTTCCGTCAACATCCGCTGCCAGCAGCATTCCCTGACTTTCAACTCCCATCAGCTTTGCCGGTTTCATGTTAACAAGAACGACCACAGACTTGCCAGCAAGCTCTTCAGGCCTGTAAGTTTCGGCAATCCCTGCGACAATCTGTCTGACTTCGTCACCAATGTCAACTTCAAGCCTTATCAGCTTCTTGCTCTTCTTTATCCTCTCAGCCCTGACGATTTTGCCAATTCTTATGTCCATCTTCTTGAATTCATCTATCGTAACGTAACCGCTCTCCTCCTTCTTTTTATCCGACATCTCGGCTTTCCTTATTCTTTCTATCATTATCCTCTCCATTTCCTCAATTTTCTCCTCCTCAATTTTCCTGAATGGCAGCTTTGGCTTCCTGCTTACAACGACCTTTTCCTTCTTCAAACAGTCATCCAGTCTGAAAGAATTCAGGTTTATCGTCTCGGCCATTTCCTTCATTGAGAATGGCAGAACTGGATAGGAGAGAATTACAAGTGCCTTGACCAGATGCAGACAGTTAGCAAGAATTTCTGCACACCTCTTCCTGTCCTCCTTGACGAGCTCCCATGGCTTATTATTCTGGAAGTAGTTGTTTCCAAAGTTTGCAAGCTCCATAAAGGAGTCGCTCACTTCCTTGAACTCCCAGTTCTCAAGAGAGCTGACTATCTCATCTCTTGCCCTTCTAACAGCCTCCGACACATCCCCCTCTATTTCAAAGCTGTCAAAATCGAGCTCGCTCCACACATCTCCCTTATAGTTCTTCCAGACGAAGTGCAGAACTCTGTATATAAAGTTACCAAGGTTTGCTATCAGTTCATTGTTCACCTTGTCCATGAAAACCTTCCAGGAGAAGTTCAGATCTTTCTGATGTGAGGTGTAGTTCACTATGTAGTATCTCAGGTAGTCCGGATTAAATCCGGCCTTTAAGTAATCGTCCTCCACCCACACGACGTAACCTCTCGACTTGGAGAACGTCTTGCCTTCTACCTTGACCATTCCACTTGCCACAACCGCTGAGGGAAGAGCGAAGTTTGCTCCCTTAAGCATGGCAGGCCAGAATATGCAGTGGTGATAGACAATATCAAGTCCTATAAAGTGAGTTATGTTTGCCCACCTGATTTCTCCATCCTCTCTGAAACCTTCAATCCATATCTTTTTCCAGTCACATCCCTTCTCCTTACAGGCTTCTCTTGTGTAGGATATGTAGCCAATCGGTGCATCAACCCAGACGTAAACAACAAGATCCTCTCCCGGAAATCTGACGCCCCACTCAAGGTTTCTGGTTATGCACCAGTCCTTCAGCTCCTGTTTGACCCACTGTTTCGCATAGTTTAGAGCATTTTCAGTACCCTTAAGCTTTTCAAGGTACTCAAGAAGGAAGTCCTTGAAGGCCGTTAACTTGAAGAAGTAATGTTTCTGCTTTCTGTATTCTGCTTTTGCTCCGCATATCTTACATCTTGGCTCCTTTATTTCTCCCGGCTCAAGGTATCTGCCACAACCCTGATCGCACTCATCCCCTCTTGCAATTGCACCGCAGTACGGGCAGATTCCTTCCACATACCTGTCAGGCAAAAAGCGTTTGCAGCTGGGGCAGTATGCAAGCTCTATTTCCTTCGAATAAATGTACCCGTTCTCTATCAGCCTTTTTACGAATTCCGTTGTCATTTCGTGGTGGTAATCGCTATCGGTTCTTCCAAAGAAATCAAATTCCACACCAACAGCGGAAAAAACTTTCCTGAAGTGTTCGTGATACCTGTCAACGAGTTCCCTCGGTTTTATTCCCTCCTTCTCGGCGTTAACGACTATGGGCGTGCCATGACAGTCGCTACCGCAGATAAAGAGGACATTCTCGCCCATCAGCCTCAGATATCTTACGTAAACATCAGCCGGTATGTACGTTCTCAGGTGACCTATGTGTGCCTTACCGTTAGCGTACGGCAAACCGCATGTTATCAGCCTGACATCCCTGACATCCATGGCACGAGAGGTGCTGAAAGGTTATATAGATTCTACTGCTCAAGATTCTACTGCTTACCAGACTGGCAGCTGTCTGTTGTCGATTGCTGGTATCGATTGCTGGTAAGTTGAGTAAAAGTCGTTAGCAGTAAGTCGTTAGAAGTGATTGCCATGTAAAAGCTCAAAAGCTTAAAAGCTCAAAAAATAAATAAGCCATGAACGGTGTAAATCCTACATGTTTCCGACAAATCCGGCTCAGCTGAAAAAGATGATGAAACAGATGGGAATCGACATCGAGGAACTTCCTGCCGTGGAAGTGATAATAAGGACAAAGAATGAGGAGTACATTTTCAAAAACCCAAGTGTAACGAAGATGAGTGCAAGAGGTGTGGAGACCTTCCAGATTACGGGGAGTTATGAAGTTGTGGAGAGAGTGGAAATTGATGAAGAAGATGTAAAACTGATAGCAGAGCAAGCAAACGTCAGCCTTGAGGAGGCAAGAAAGGCACTTGAAGAGGCAAAGGGAGATCTCGCTGAAGCACTGATGAAACTGCAGGGAGAGGAATGACCGGGTTAAAGCTACCACTTGTTCTCGTTGATAACAAGAACAGTTTTCTTGTAAACAGTTTTGAAGGAGAGCTGCATACGCATAAGGGCGTAATAAAACTGGAGGAGCTGAAAGGCAGGAAATATGGAGATGAGATAGAGACTCATACAGGACACAGGTTCAAGATAATGCCCTTCACGCTCCCTGACTTTTTCAAGCATTTCAGGAGATCTGCAACACCGATAATGCCAAAGGACATAGGGGCAATAATAGCAATGTGCGGGCTGAAGCCTGACTCTCTAATTCTCGATGCAGGAACCGGAAGTGGAATGCTCGCAGCATATCTCGCCTACTTCAATTCCTACGGCGAAGTCGTGACTGTGGAGAAGAGAAAGGATTTTGCCAGAGTGGCGAGGGAAAATTTCAGGCTTGCAGGATTGAAAAATATTCACCAGATAATAGGCGACGTTAACGAGGTCGCTGAAGGATTCAAAAAGGAGTTTGACCTCATAGTGCTTGACATGAAGGATGACCACCTCTTCATACCGAAGGCAAAAAAACTTCTGAAAGTAGGGCATTATCTGGCTGTTTACAACCCCTACATAGAGCCCTCAAGAAGGGCATACGAAACAATGAAAAAAGAAGGTTTCAGAGAGCTGGAGTGCTTTGAACTTATAAAGAACGATTACGAGTTCAAGAGAGTTGGAACGAGACCTGTGACGAAAGTATGGCACACAGGTTTCATAGTCGTTGGCAGGAAGGGCTGAAATTGTTCTGAAATTGTTCTAAAAACGGTTATCAAAAAACAGGTTAAAGCTCCACCCCGTAAACTCTCTCCACATTGTCCTTGCAGATTTTGAATACGAGCTCTTCACTGAACCCGCACTTCAGCAGTTCTCTGACTTTTTTTGGAACTGTCTTGGGACCAAGTACAGCCCCGGGCCTGTCTGGATCGTCAATGTAGTCTGTTTCGAGTGTAAACCTGTCTCCAAGGGTCGCTGCCTTTATCGCATTGTCACCCATTGCAATTACAGAGGGAAATATCCCGATTTCTTCGAATTCGTCAACTTTAGGCGGTGCGAAATGCTTGACAACTCTTTCAAGTTTAATCCCTGCCTTTTTTGCAATTTCAGCTATCTCCTCCACCCCCTTTCTGCTGTAACTCTCCGTGTGGAGCTGAACGGCACATCCAGCATCTTTCGCCACCTCGAAGGCGTGAGCCATTACCTCGTTGCTCAGATTCCAGACTTCTCTGCTGACTGTGTAGTGCGGCCTGCCACTCTTTATCGCAACAGCCATTCCCTCTTCCACATACTTCCCTGCCACATCCAGGCCCTCCATCATTATTTCCGCAGCTCTTCTGTAGCCAAGTTTTTCGCCAAGAACTGTTATTTCTGCAGGATGGACTCCCAGAACGGCGTAGGCCTTTACTATTTCGTTTGCCTCCCTCACAAGCTTTACGTGACGGTCAAACATTTCCCTGAAATCCGAACCTTTTTTCGGGAAAATTCCGTAGTGCTTGGTCAGGAGAGTTACAAGAAATACGTGTGTCCCTCCTGCTTTTTTAAACTCCTCAAGTGCCCTCAGTCCAAGGTGCCTGTATATGTGCATGTGATCATCAGTTATTATCAGAGAGCTCATGCTTCCATCCCCTCGTTCTGGTAGATTCCGGAATAGCCCGTGCTTTCGCCACACATTCTGAAGAAAACGAGCTGAACTATCCTCGCATTCCTCTTTAACCAGAGTCCATCACTGTAAACAACTATACCTACCTCACTTCTGCCTCTGTAGCCAGAATCCCAGACTGCTGTAAGTACGTTAGCCCCACACCTGATAACAGAGCTTCTTGGTCTGGCTATTGCCATAATGTTTCTGGGAAGATTGACTATTTCGTTTATCCTTGCCCTGTAAAAACCCCTCTCAAGAAAAACCCAGTCTCCTTCAAAGTTCAACTCCTCCACATCTGGCAGCACTCTCTCGGAGTTGTCAAAGTCTATCTTTCCG
>CAZUMR010000073.1:0-11733 GCA_964622075.1 uncultured archaeon
CTTTCTTAGTTATGAAAGCCGTAATTATAAAACCATCGTCTCAAGTTCCTTGTAAACAACAACCAGATAAAAGCAAAAATAAAAGTTCATCCCATTCCAAACGAGTGTATAAGGGCACGATTAAATCAACAGCGGAAATCAGGCTAATGCGTCCTCGTCCTCTTTTGCCTTCTCGTTTAAGCCCTCAACAAGTTTTCTGTAGAGTTTTCTCCCTTTTTCAGTTATCTCTAAATACCCCCCTTAACTCTCTCACCCTCTGAACGGTTCGGTGGAGGCAGATACTTCCAGCAGTCGGTCACGTAAGTCGGATTCTTTATCAAATCATCCAGATCAAAAGAATACGGGCCTTTCAGATGAGGAACAAATTCTAACAAGCTGTCTTACTTGTGGGTGAAACTTCCAGAGGAAGAAGAAAATCTTGTGTAAGTGCAGGATGCTTATTTTACCACCAGCTTTCCCGAGGATAAGCAGAATCAGAATTTCTGCATTATTCATGTCTTTTTCATCCTGAATGAACTCGGATTGCATTTTTCCACTCAGTTTCTCTCCATAATTTCTATCTATTCGTAGCTTTTAAATTTTTTACAACTTCTCTTCTGTTAAAGTGAATAATTACTTCCATCTACAATAGATAACACAAGGATGGAGAAAAAAAAGCATAAACACCTTCATCGAATTTGAGCAAAAATGAAAGTATCAATCAGTTGTGATACTAAACTAATCTCAGTTGAATCAGTCCTATGCTCTATATAGATGGATTAACATGCCTCATGATAAAACAAAAACAAAAAATATTAAAATTATTATGAAATGCCAAATCAGTATGGTGGTATAATGAGTGGCCAGATTACAGTCAATATCTATTGTGATGAATCCAAGGACAAGAAAGATGAAAATGGAAATAAATGGGATTATTACGGTCTATTGATCGTACCGGCAGAGAAGGAGAGAGAACTCCTAAAAAGAATCCTTAATTGTAGGTGCCTTTTAAGAGGTGAATGGGTGCAAGAAGGTTGTCAATTCGATTGCGGATATCATAAGGAGAACAATACCGAGATATCTTATAAGGATATAAAAAGATATAGTGAGTTCAGAATAGCCGAAAAATGGATAGATCTTATTTTCGATAACAATAGAAATAATCTAGATATGATATATTTTTATATTCTAGGTATAGATAAGTCTAAGATAAATCACCAATTTTGGAAACACTACTCAGATGTAGGTAGTCAAATATATACGAGATTCTTCATTACTGGGGTGAAAGGTATTAAATTTTTCTTCAATAAACACAAAGAAATATTGATAAATAAAATTATACATGATAGTAATTCACTTCTAACTGGAAGTGACAAGTATTATTATTTAAGCCTAATATCAGAACTGAGTAAGGATACCAAAATCCGTTTGCAGAATTCCAATAATTTCAATATTGAACACGTGTTTTCAGACCACAGAAAATCTAGAAAAATGGAGTCTCACTTCCTACAATTTGTGGATTTAATTCTAGGAGTTACTGTAAATTATATTCATTTCACAGCTAAAAATAACCCAAAGAAAATTGCACTTACTGAGAAGCTCTATCCCCTTCTTTGTAGATTGATTGAACGTCCGAAAAATGTAAACAGCAGTTATAAATACTATCGAAGACAGCAGATTCAGTTCTTTCCAAGTCGAAGAGATTTTTACCAGAGAATACAAGCACTGGATGGCTCTATTTCTAAAGTTCCATATGAGGATTTGTTCTATACTAATCGAAGATGCTTATTTAAGGAAGAGTATCTCCGAACTAAGGGGTGTATAGAAAAAAGCAAACAACCTACCTTGGATAAATTCTACTAAACAGGCGCCCCCAATGAATCTTTGCGTTATCATTTCTTTTACTAATTCTTTCCCGGGGGTGTTATCGATTATTTTAGAAGTATCAATTGCATTGGTTGACACCATTAAATGAGATGATTGTAATGTAGGTTTATTTCTTTTTTGGCTGTTTAGTAAGTATATAATCACTTCTGAAAGTCACAGCAGAGATTAGAACTCGAAAAAAGGATGCCCGGAGCCGGATTTGAACCGGCGACCATGCGGTCTTCAGCCGCACGCTCTCCCGAGCTGAGCTACCCGGGCTCTCTGTGGAATGAAATTCTGAACTGAATATATTTTTTTTGGTCGTCTCTTATTACAGGAGCAAAACGATTTCTACCGAAAATACCAATTAACCAACATGAAGTTCGCAGTCGTATCCGATACGCACGACAACCTGTTTGCTGTTAAAGACCTCGTAAAGGAACTCAAAAAGGAAAAACCAGAATTCATAGTCCACGCTGGTGATGTGGTCGCACCTTTTACGCTAAAGGAGTTCTTCCCCCTCGGAGTAAAGATATACATAGCTTTCGGAAACAACGATGGGGAGAAAAGACTGCTTGCTGAAATAGCCTCTCAAAAGGGATGGGAAATAGGGGAAATAGTGGAATTCCCCGGTGGAGTTGTTTACCACGGGACGGACAGGAGAATACTCGACATCCTGTGCAGAACAAGTTACAGCTTTGTAGTCTGCGGACACACTCACGAGCCAGAAGTAAAATCACTCGGTAACGGCAGAAATCTGCTTAATCCTGGGGAAGTCTGCGGTTATCTGACTGGAAGGAGAACTTACGCCATCTGTGAGGACGGAGATGTAAGCATAATCGAATTCTGAGCGATAAGTTCTGAGCGATAAGTGGATAAAGAGGTAAGCAGAGGTAAGTGGTGATATAATGTTCGACGAAAAGAGCAGGGCGATGCTGATGCTCGTAATGCTCAACGACATATTTGCGGACGCGGCATCTTCAACAAGAAACCTCAGAGACTTCATAGCATCTCATCCAGAAATGATGGAAGAAATGGAGAAGTACGGGCTGATAGAATTGCTTGAAAAGGCTGAGGATTTTGAAAGAAAGGTGCTTGAAGTCATGGACAGGCTGAAGAAAATTGTTTACTCTTAGTCTTTTATTTACTTAGTTTTAGTTACTCTATTTACTTAGTTACTCTTGGTCTTCTCCAGAAGAACGTAAACCTCTCTTTTGTTTTCGGACTTCTTTATCCTAACCGCTTTTGTTTCAAACTTTTTTACCATTTCCATCATTTCCACCATTTCCATCGCTCTCTTCTCATCAACATCTTTTAAAACTACCAGCATCTTTCCACCATCTTTCAGCTTTTCGTAATACTTTTCTGCAAGGAGCAGTGAACCCTCAGCATCTGTGGTGATGTCTATCAGTATAACATCAAACTTCTTTTTAAGCTCAAGAGTAAACGCATCTCCAAGTATGATTTCCGCACCCTTCTTCCTCACTCTCTTCAGCTGTTCGAGAAATTCTAAGCTGAATTCCACCCCTATAACGTCTCCCTCTCTAACTCTTTCAATGGAGTACTCAAGAAAACCGCCCGCACTGCTGCCTAAATCGAGAACTTCTAAGTCAGGTCGATCGAAAATCCTGAATTCACTGTCTATTTCCATCAGCTTCCAGTACCCTCTTGCCTCACCCTTACACTCGACCTCTATATCTTCATGGCCTGTAACTTCTTTGGATGGTTTTCTCACTCTGATTCCGTTTACCCTCACAAATCCCCTTTTTATCGCCTCCTTTGCCTTCTGTCTCGAGTCAAAGAAACCTTTTTTTACGAGGTAAACGTCAAGTCTCATCCCGTAAATTTCGAAAATTTGCTTTTAAACTTTTTAGCTGGAGGATATGTATGAAAAGTTCAGAAATGAAAAGCTCAGGGCCTGAGGAGATACTTGAGAAATTAAAACGTATCCTGATCGCGGAGAAAAAGAGAGCAGAAAAAGAAGCTTTAAGCAGAGAGAAGTTTTCTGGGGAAGTTCTGGAAGAGTACAGGGATTTCTCGATTTTAAAATTTGACAGAAGAGTTGAACCCGGAACCTTTCTTGGCTGCTTTTCAGGCTCTGAAGTCCTTCCTTACGGCTTTGTTATAGATTCACACGACAGAATGGCCATAATTAAAAAATCTGGATGCGTTAAGGATTCTGGAGACGCTGAAACGTTTGTGGAGGCTGAAAGCACAGCCCTGTATGACGTTCAGCTTGAGATGCTGGACGCATTTGATCCGGAATCTATCAGGCCTTTTAACCCTGATAAAATTTCAAAAAAGATAGAAGGGCTGAATGAGCTGGACGAATGGCAGAACAGAGCTCTGTCTGCAACCCTTTCCCTCAACGACAGGGAATTTTTGCTCGTGGTTGGCCCTCCCGGGACTGGAAAAACGAGATTCATAAGCGTGGCATCCAGAATTCTGGGCAAGAAGGGCAAGGTCCTCGTGACTGCTCACACAAACAGGGCAGTTGACAACGTGATTGAAAAACTTGAGCCCGGCTTCGCCGTCAGGCTGGGATATTACTTCAGGTTATCTCCTGCTGTGAGAAAGCACTCTCTGTATGGGGGTAAACTTGGCGGAAGTATTAAGGGAGACATTGTGGAACTTCTGGAAGACCTGAAGGATTCTGAAAGGAGAATCAGAAAGCTGATTTCAGGTGCAAGGGTTGTTGGGGCAACACTGATGAAGTGTGCTCTAACTCCTTATCCGATGCAGGAATTCGAATACGCTTTTGTTGACGAAGCCTCTCAGGCCATCGTGTCTGAAGCTCTTGCCGGGATTAACTGTGCAAAAAAGGTTGTTTTTGTTGGGGATCCAAATCAGCTCCCTCCCGTAATTTCCTGCAGAAGACCTGAGGTTTTCAGTGCCTTTAACTTCTTTAGCTCTCTTGCTAATTCTCTTGTAAGAAATTCCGGTTGCTTATGGTTGAGAAATCACTACAGAAGTGATGTGGATATAATCGGTTTCTCCTCCGAGCACGTTTACGGAGGGAAGCTAATACCTCTGAGGAAGAGAAACCGTCTCACTTACATCAATCCTCCCGGGAGATTCAGGAATATCCTTGATCCTGAAAGACCGGCAGTTTTTGTTGCTGTGAGGGGTTGTGAGGAAAAAGAAGGTTCAAGCAGACTAAATAAAGCTGAAGCTGTTGTCTGTGCGAGCCTGTGCTCCGAACTTCTGAAGTGTGGAATTTACGATATTGGAGTGATAACACCTTATGTCGCTCAGAAAAAGCTTTTGAAAAGTTTGCTTGGAGAAGTTGGAGAGGAGGTCGAAGTAAACACAGTTGACGCATTTCAGGGAAGAGAGAAAGACGTAATACTATTCTCCACAGTTTCCACGTCTGATATGTCATTCTCTTCCGAAAAAAAGAGGTTTAACGTTGCTGTAACGAGAGCGAGAAAAAAGCTCATAGTTCTCGCCAATCCGTCGGCTTTCAGAATAAGGAAGAACAGGAAAACCCTGCTATACTCTTACTTCCTGTACGCAAGGGAGAGAGGATCAGTCGTTTCTGCTGAGCCATGAAAACTTAAAATCCTTAAGGAACTACTTATAACATGCCCGAATTTGCAGTTGTTTACGACAACGATGCTATAGAGCCATTTATTTCAGCGTGGGGTTTTTCGTGCTTTGTCAGGGCAGGTAAAGTTAGAATTCTGTTTGACACGGGATGGGATGGAGAGATACTCCTGCACAACCTGTCCCTTTTTGGCATCGAAGATTTTGACTTTATAGTTTTGTCCCATCAGCACTGGGATCACATTGGAGGATTAAATCACGTAATTTCAAGAGCATCAGCAGTCGTAGTTCCATCGAGCTTTTCTCCAAACCTGAAAAGAGAAATCTCAAGGAAAGCCGAGCTTGTGGTTGTTGATTCTCCTGCCAGAATTTGTGAGGGGGTTTACACAACCGGAGCTCTGCCTTATTCCTCTCTATCCTCAGAACAGTCCCTGCTAATAGACACCGGGGAAATTTTTGTCGTTACCGGTTGCTCACATCCCGGACTCGATGTAATTCTGAGGGTTGCTGAGAGGTTTGGAAGAGTTTGCGGAGTTATGGGTGGCTTTCATGGATTCAGCAAAATAGAGCTGCTTAAAGACTATGACATTGTTCTCCCCTGCCACTGTACGGTTATGAAGGAAGAAATACTGAAAATGGAAAACGCAAGAAGGTGCTACGCAGGATGCAGTTTTACTCTGTAACCTCTCCACACTTTTCTCCGTACTTCTTCATCAGCTCGACGAGCATTTTGGACATGTCCTTGTACTCTTCCGGATTCAGGTATCCGTAGATGGAGTACATGGCCACGCCGTCAAGCAGTGCCATCAGGAACAGGGCCATTTTACTGCTGCACACCCCTTCTTTCTCAAGCAGTCTGCTGACCTTTTCTATGGCCTTTCCTATCAGGTTTTCAATGAATTCAGGATCTACCTGATGTATTCCGTCTATCAGATAAAAGAACATTTTTGGAACTCTCCTGTCTTTTGCCATTATTTCAAACTTGTTCTTTATTGCTTCTTCAAGGGAATCGCACTGCCATGGGGCGTACTTCTTTATGGCGTAAATCAGCAGCTCCTTTTCAAGACCTTTCTTGTTTCCGAAGTAGTAGAAGACCGTACTCTTGGAAACTCCTGCTCTCTCAGCAACATCGTGAACGGTGGCGCGAGGGTTTTCAAGGTAAACTTCAAGAGCAGCCTCCAGAATTTTGTCTTTCATCATTGCTGACTGAGCGGTCAAAGGTAATAAAAGTTTTATCTTCAAGAAGTTTGAAACATGAAACCACAGAAAAAGAAAAACGCAAAAGTGGTGCTATGAACGAGAAAAACATCTACGGAAGGCATGATTTTGGATTTGAGTTCGAGCATGAGCTGTTTTATCTAAGGTGTGACAGAAGTTATGAAAGGAGGCTGAAAACTGACGCTGGAATTGCAGACAGGGTTGAAAAGATAGTTGCCGGAGGTAAGTACTTCAGAATAAATCCGGTAGAGCCCGTGAATTTGCCTGCTGAGATATCAAGGAATCTTATGCTTGAAATGAAAAAGCCCGTAAACGTTGAACCGGGTAAGAGTGTCAAAGTTTACCTGAAGTTTCCCGTGGAGATAGCAGTTCTTGTGGATGGTGTCAGTGTTATAGACGTTTTCACTTTAAAAAGACCAAAATACGCTTTGTATGGAGCTCTGAGAGAGGGTGTCGTATGCAAGTACTATCAGACCGATGTTTACGAAAAAGTTCCGGAAGTCAATGGCCTTCTGGAAGGAGTTATGGAGCTTGAAATTGTGAATTCTTTTGAGGAGTGGGTGGAAGTCAGAAAAGCAGTCTTCGATGGATACGGGATGAAAATCTACTACTCCAGTTTTCCTGCTATGGTTGCTAAGATGAAGATCGAAAGCAGGAGTGTTGCTGAAACGAGCTTCGTAAACAGGCCGATGCTTGACGGAATGGAGAAAGCAACCGAACTTTACGTGGCAAGAAAGTTTATGGAGAGGAAGAAGTACGTTATGGAGTGGGGTTTCTGAATGCTTTAATGCTAATTGGAGCTAATTGGATAAGGTACAGCAGGTTAAATAAGAAATGAAAAATTCATTAAAAATTTCATTAAAAATTCATTAAAAATCATTCAACAAGAGAAAGAATCGTTGCCTCAACATCTCCTTTGCATAACTCCTTAACTTTTTCTGCATCAAGTTCACCCTTGATTTCCTCGCTCAGAGTTGAGACGAACATTCCTCTACTCACAACATTTCCAAACTTCCTTGGGGGAAGGTAAACTATGGCCGCGAACTTTCCGGGAGTGAATTCCTGAGAGTTCGTTACAATTTCGAGCCTGAATCCACAGTCAACAACGCAGAGCCAGAGCTTTCCTTTTTCTATCTCGCTTCTGCTTGCTATCTCTCCAGAAAAGAACTTTACCGCAAGACAGGCGTTATCTATCTCTCCCCTCTCCATTAACTCTGGCAGGCTTTCAATGTATTCAAGCCAGTAGTCTGCCTGATAGAAGTTGAAGTCCTTTTCTGCACCTGAAATTGCTCTCCTTATTTCTCTGGCCGTATTTACAAGATTCTTAAACTCTTCCAGCTCCACAAGCTCCTTTGGAGGCATGTAAGAGTACTTTACTGTTTGCAGAAAGCTTGACATCGTTCTAACTCTGTTCAGCAGTTCCTTTCTTTTCTGAACCCTGACGTTCTGAATTAGCTTCTCAAGCTCTCTGATACCTTTTTCGGCAAGCTTAATCCTCAGATCGTTTGCCGTGTCCATGGGTTAACAGGTGCGGGCTTTTAATTAACTGTTTTTGTACTGTTTGTACTGTTTTTGTGCTGCTATCCTATACCGTCTGCAGGGGTGTAAGATCTGCGAAGTGTACGATTCGAAGTGGCATTGCCCAGGATAATCCAAGAATACCAAGGAACAGAATAACCTCAATAATTTAAAAATCTCAGAGCTCCCGGCCTCTAACTCTTCTCAAATCGAACTTCGCCTTCTTTGAAACTTCCATCACTGCAAGAGTCCCTGCCATTACAGGATCGCTGACGACGAGGTCTGCTTCCTTTGGCACGCTGCCAAACATTTTCAGAGAGATCACAGGTATTCCCTGTCTTCTTAACTCTCTGACCTCCTCTGTTATTTTACCACCCATAAGCCCACCGGCAAGGACGAGTGCACTCGCCCTGTGCAGCCTGCCAACTGCCCTGACAGCTGAGGCTATTTCCTCCTCTCCAACCACGGGCATCGTATCAACGCTTATTCTCTCTCCTCTCAGATTGTGCCTGTCAGCCTCGCTTATGGCACCAAAGGCGACCTGAGAAACAAGAGCCCCTCCTCCAAGCACGATAATCCTCTTTCCAAAAACGTCCTCAAACGTTTTTTCCTCTCTTGCCATTTCAACCGTCTTTATCTTTTTTATGTCCTCCAGCATTCCTTCAAAATCTCCCCCCTCTATTTCGAGGTATATGTGTGCTTTTCCAGCGTGTTCTCCCCTCTGAATCAGAAAACTCTGTGCGTAAACTATATTTCCGCCCCTCTCAGCTACCTTTGTTGTTACATCCCTCAGAACCCCAATCTCGTTCTTCGCTATTATCAGCACAGCTCTCGTCAGCACCACCCCTTTTCGTATTGAAAATTCAAGATTCGAGGTGAAAGATTTAACGTAAAGATTTAACGTGAAAGCACATCACATCATCCAGACACTACCCAGACACTAAACCGGACACTAAAATCTCGCTCCAGTGAGTGTTTTTGTTTCCATGACACCCTTTATTGACCTGATCTTGTTTATCACGACATCACTCAGCTCCTCAAAATCTCTGACAACGACTTTTGCTATCAGGTCATACTCGCCAAAGAGCGGGTACAGCTCCTCAACTTCCTTCAGGCTGGCAATCTTTTCGTAAACTTCTCTCTCCCTCATGGGCGAAACCTTGATCAGGACGAAGCCCAGTGCCATGGTAAAAAGTTGTGTTGAAAGTTTAAAAACTCTGCTGAAGCGGCTCAACAATGGAGTTTTGAAATGCAATCAGAGCACTCCCAGCTCCGTCAGCCTTTCTGGCAAATAAACGTCTGTAACGTAATCAAGCCCATATTTGGCCAGAGCCTGCTGCTCAGATTTCCTGCCAAGCTTTAGCTGTAGCTTTACCTCCTTCTTCCAGAACTCGCTGTCAAACCTTGGATCTGTCAGAATTGCATTCAGAGCTTTTACGTCCTGCTCTGTCAGTTTGTCGGATGGTAGCTTGTAGTTGACTATATCCGAAGGTCTTATTCCCACGAACATGGCTGATGGTGTTGCCAGATATTCAGACAGGTGAGCAGCTTTTATCGAACCGTAGGCTACACTGGCAAATATCCTGTAACTCCATGGATCTCCATCCGTAAAAACGACAACCGGCAGGTTTAACTCGGTGTTCAGCCTTTTCAGCAGTCTCCTTGTACTCCTTGCTGGCTGTCCTTTCAGGTGCACTATTATTGCGTTAAATTTCTCATCAAACCCGTTTTCCACAAGTCTGTCTCTCATACCTCCTGTCTCTATGGCTATGACGAAGTCGGCATCGCACTCGACGAATTCCAGTTTGTCAACGTTTACGGGAATCTGATATCCGCCCTCACCAACGTCATCCTGACAGTGAATTACTCTTTCACCTCTTCTTGTCTCCTCTCTGATCCTTATAGGGCCAATTACGGTTGCTCCATCCTCTTCAGGCCTTATGTGGAAATGTTCTCTTTGAAGTGCTGTGAGTATCTCTATATCCTCTATCAGTCTATCGCTCTCGCTCTGCTCGTCAAATTTTGCAATTCCCCAGTTTTCGGAGATGTAGTATAATTCTCTCAGTGTTGATGACTTATTTACACTCAGCTGCTCTTTCAGGAATCCTATTACGTAGGCCATTCTGAGGAGCATGTAGGCTCCTCTTACACTTTTAGCAGAGCGTATCGATTTTCTATCACCATACACCCAGACTTCACTGTCTTCTTTGAACTCTATGTTGTGCTTAGTTCTTGTGGAAATCCTTAGTTCCGGAACCTTCCCTGCTTTCATCTGGTCGTACATCTCTCTTGCTATGGAAATTAGTGCTCTCAGACTTTCCCTGTCCATCTCTTTCGCCCTGTCACTCATGTGAAAATCTGGAACGGTTAAAAATAAATATCCTCCTGAAAACTTTCGTCCCATGAAACGCATGAGGGAGAAGTGTAAAGACTGCATGATATGCTTCAAGAAGAAAAGGGAGAGAAAGTAGAGGGAACAGAGGAAGAGAGAAGGTAAGCAGGAAGCTTGGCTAAAAATGGTGAAGGGTGTGAAAGACTCCCTCAGTTCTTCTGATTTTTCTGAATTTTTCGGATTTTATCCGTTCAGGAGAAGGTGGGGTTCCAGAATCAGACCCCACTTTAGCTTTACATATTCTGGAGTAACATTTCACGTTGACAGCTCAAAAGGTAGGGCAGGTGAGGTGAACCTGATAACACACGCACACACAGACCATCACGGCCAGAAAAACGTGAAGAACGAATTTGCTCTGTCTTCAAAGGAAACTGCAAAAATACTTGAGGCATGCTGTGGAGAATACAGGGGTATCAGTTTTGAGGTTGGCGAGAGTGTGAAAGTCAGGGGTGTAAGAATAAGGACGTATCACACTCATCACATGCACGGTTCAAGTGCCTTCTATTTTGATAACGGGTTGCTTGTTACTGGGGATGTCAAGGATTACAGATCTCTGCCAAAATGCAGGGTTCTTGTTACTGAGGCCACCTACGGCTTCAGGCATTACGTCTTTGAAGATGAAATAGATAAACTCGTCAGAGTTGAGAGGGGAAGCATTCTTGGTGCCTATCCGATTGGAAAAGCACAGAGGGCTGCTGAAATACTGCTGGATGCTGGATACGACGTTTGCGTTGAAGGTAAGGGAAGGATAGTATGCGAAAAACTTGGAATTGAAGTTGGGGAGAATGGAGAGGTCACAATTACATCTCCAAGAGAACTTGGGAAATACAGGGGGTACTGGGGCAGGAAGTACATTCTTACTGCACAGGAGTTTTACAGATATCCGAGGATAGTTCTGAGCGACCATCTGGATTACGAGGGGATACTCAGGATGATAGAGCACTGCAATCCGGAATGCGTTCTGTTCTACCACGGCAAACCGGGCGGTGAGCTGCTGGAGGAAGTTAGAGGAATGGGCTACGAAGTTTCGACACTTGACGCTCTGGATGTGGTTTAGTTTGAGTAATATGTGCTCTGGCAGATGAGACGTTTAAAAATTTAAAAATCTGAAATCCGGACTTACCGAAACCGATATATTTCTCCCCTGCATTTAAGGTTTTGAGTTTTGAGCGGTCGTAGTCTAGCCTGGCAGGACACGGGCCTCCCGAGCCCGT
>CAZUMR010000074.1:0-17848 GCA_964622075.1 uncultured archaeon
TACAAAATTCAATTAACAACAAAAACAGCAACAAGAAAAGCAGGCAGGAAACAGAAAGGGCCCGGACCGGGATTCGAACCCGGCTCCTGGGATCCACAGTCCCAGAGGATAACCTCTACCCCATCCGGGCCATCTCTTATGCACTTTATGCCAGAGCTTTTAAAAGTTTTTGCTGCAAAGGTTTTGCTGCCAACATTGATGACAACGTTGATAACAACCGAACATCGATGAATGATAGCACTCACCGCACAAGTTGCTCAACAATCCCAGCAATTCTCCTTGCAAGCCTGATTTCGTCCTCCCTGTTCCTCATGATGATGTCTTCCTCAACGTGCCTGAAGGAGCACCTGTCACCTCTGTGAACCACAATCAGATCAAGAAAATCGGAATAACACTCGAAAACCCCATCAGCAGAGACGTCGTATCCCTTTGCACTCATAAGCTTTGCAGCCGGACCGCTCACGGGTTTCCTGCCAACTATTGGAGAGACTGCCACAACGGGCTTCTCTTTCAGCAAACTCCTCATACCCTTAACGGAAATTACCGGCATTATGCTCGTTACAGGATTGCTCGGGCCTATCACCACGGCATCACTTCTTTCAACAGCATCCTCAACATCACGGGTTATTCTCGCCCTCTCTATCCCCCTGAACTCCACGTCAAGAACATCAGGCTCTCCTCTCCTTTCAACCCAGAACTCCTGAAAGTGCATCCACCCTTCAGGTGTTTTTATGTACGTCGAGATGTCCTCCTCGCAAACCGGTAATACCTCAGCCTTAACACCCATCACAACCGCCAGTCTTCTGGTGGATTCAGTAAGAGACATCCCTTTTCTCAGCATTTCACTCCTCGCTATGTGTGTGGCCCTATCCATATCGCCAATCATCAGTTTTTCATCAAATCCAAGCTCCCTCAGCCTTTCGTGTGTTGTGTAGGTGTCACCCCTTATCCCCCACCACCTGCTGTCGTCTATAATGTCAGCTATCGCATAGATAACCGAATCTATGTCCGGGCAAAGCTTGTTTCCCGAAATCCAGATGTCCTCAGCTACATTGACAATGACGCTGAAATCATCTGTCAGTTTTGAGTAACCTCTGAGCAGTTTCGGAGTGCCAGTCCCTCCAGAGAGAAAACAGAGTCTAAGGGGTTCGCTCATGATCTCACAGCCCAAGCAAAGTTTTTGAAATTATGTACTCGTCACTCACTCTCCTTGTACCAACTATAACCTTACCGGCCACTCCCGATGATTCCGGATGAACTTCAAGAACTCCGTATGCTTCTATTCTTTCTCCCCTGAAGGCCTGCCCGGCATACGTGTGAGTGAATGAGAGAACTTCCCCCACCTCACATTCTCCCACATCCTCTGAAGTGGAGATGTACTTGATTTTCACATCTTTCAGAGGATACCTTGCAGGGTAGTCGAAAATTGCAGAATCGTCAGTAACAGTCCCCTCCACCACAACTTTCCCGACTTTTTTACCCCTGAACTCAGGATACTTGTGTAATTCCCTGTAATCCCTCACGTAAAGCAGATCAAAATAGATATCGCAGACATCAACCATAGCTCTGTTATATTTCCTTTCCTCATGCAAAACGAAGGTATCGAAATCAAATGGAGGATTTCTCTTCCTGTATATTTTCTTCCACTCATCATCCTCAAGCTTTCTGAGTTTTCCTTTCTCAATTCCTTCTTTGAGCTCCCTCCTTGCGATTTCAAACCACTTCCCGTAAACAACAAAGTCAACGTCTGAGGTGGGGGCGTTTAATCCAATAAGCCGGGATCCCGTAACACCCTTGACAGGAGCTGAGAAGAATTCGTAAACTTTGCGAACTGTTTCATCTTTCTTAATGAGGGCGGGAGTCACAGCCTCAGGCTTAAAGACTTTTACCTTAACCGGGAGCAGAAAAATTCCGTCCTTCTCGTACTCTCTGAAAAAGTTCAGAGCTTCTTCGTGATCGAGCTTAACGTAACCCTTCCTTCTCTTACTTCTTTCCGGCTTCTTTCCAGTAACCTCCCTGAAAATTGTCTCAGGGACGTACCTCAGCAAACACTTTACAGCCCTGTCGTTAAAGTAGGATACAACCGAGAAGTAGCAATTCCTGAATTCCACAACATCCCTGAGTCTTATTGGCTCGCTCATCAACCTTCAGCGCTTTCTTCTCCTTCTCTTTTTGCCCACCCTACTCATCCTGCCAGATGTGCTTGGTTCGTAAATTGCATATATTCTCCTTATTTCCTTGGCTTCAGCAGTCTGACCCTCTTTTTTCAGCAATCTACCGTTTATCAGCTTAATTCTCGTTATCCTGAATCTCCTCCTGTTTATTTCAAGCACCTCTCCAACCTCAAATTCCGTATCCCCGGAAACGAGGGTTCTGTATGGCGTGGTTATCGCTCCCTTATGGAGGCTCATCTTGACGACTACCTCTCCGACATCCCTGAGCCAGACGGTAGAAACTTCTCTGGCAGGAGCAGATTCTCCCCTTGCACCGTTTTTAAATTCAAGAGATGTTATTTCACCAACCTTAAAACCGTCCTCAACTTCCACAACAACCTCGTCTCCAACCTCAAGCACATCCTCCGGCTTTACCCTCATCTTACCTTTCTCGGACTGAGAGCCGGAACTTATTATCGCCCTGAGCTCGATTTCCTTTTCAGGCCTAAGCTCAACGACACTTCCGCAAACCTTACACCTGTACAGGTTTTTATCAGCACGTATCAGCTCGTGTTCCGTTTCTTCACCACAAACATCGCAGTATATCTCCATGATCATCAACTCCTTCCAAACTTTAACAAACTTCAGATTTCCAGATTCAGATTTCCAGAGCCTCAAGAGCATCAAGTGCAGCCTTTACTGTTCTGAAGTAGTCCTCACAGGCAGAGATAAGACTCTCAATTCTCTCCGTTTTTATTCTGACAGTTAAACGCCCTTCAGCAAACTCACTGCTACACCATCCGGGATCGTCAACCCTGAGAGCTCTGGCAATTATATCCCCATACCTGCATTCTAAGAAGAGCTCAGCATCGCACAGCAAATACTGTCCACCTCTTTAACGAACTCCTCTACCTTATCAGGGGGAATCATCGCTCCAGCAGCAACTCTGTGCCCTCCACCTCTGCCTCCAACTTTCTCCGCAGCCAGCCTCATAACCTCCCCGAGGTCAACCTTTATTCTTGGATTGGCTCTTGAAGACACTTTGGCAGATTCGTTCTTGATGTTGATGGCTATAAAAGGTTTGTCCGAGTAAACGTATCTTGAAAGTATCGTTGCCACAGGGCCAGTTGAAGGTGCGTTCTCCATGACTATGTACCTGATGCATTCCCCCTCCTTCACTTCCTCCCTCCTTCTGACAACTTCCTCAAGCAACTCAACCTGAAACTTCTTCCAGATTCTGTAACCTTTCTCAAGGTAATTATCGTCCTTCATGCATATTGCAAAACCGATACTGCAGGCTGCAGCTCTGCCACACGCATTAACAACATCTGTATAAGTTACAGCATTTTCTATCAATTCGTTTTTCAAGGTTAACTTCCTGCCAACAAACTCCTCCACAACTCCTTCATAAGCTCCCTGCTTCAAAAGCTTCAGGACTATGGCGTTAGCGAGCTTTCTCAGTTCCTCCTCACCAAGCTCATCTATATCCTCATCCCCGCTAAATCCAAGTTTTGACAGGAAATCCTCAAGCTCCTCTTCCTTTCCGTAAAAGTCAAGGTAGGGCTCTGTTGATAATGTTAATACCTCTCTGAGCTTTCCAGAATGCAGGTTCAGCCCCCTCTTCACCTCAATGTACCCGCTTTCAACTCCCCTCTTCACGATCTCGGCATTACCTCCGACCATCTTCTGCTTATCTCCAAGCATCCCGACAACAGCCACGGCCGTTAGGTCGTCGTTGTTTCCAAGGCAGTCAGCCACGACAAAAGCAGCACCGCTCGCACAGAGCTCGTAAGTTCCGTCAAGTCCGGCCAGATGAGGGTTTACATGAATCACGTTATCCTTCTCAATTCTGCCAACTGGAGAGTGGTGATCCACAATCACGACATCCTTCTCTATCCGGGAAACAATGTCAGGATAACCGCTCCCCATGTCCGAGAGGACTATAAGATCAGCGTCAGTTTCGGGTACAGAATTGAGACCTTTAAGAAATGTCACGTGAAACTGCTTATCCAGCCTGTTAACCGCACATGCAATAATTGCTCCGCTGCTTATCCCATCAGCGTCGTAATGAGTGAATATGTGAATGCTATCAGCCTTTCTTATCCTCTCAGCCGCTTTTGCTGCTTCAACCCTGAGGATGTCGAGCATGCCAGATCGTTGACCTGTCTATTCTTAAGTTTAAAGGTTTAAAGGTATGATGGTCAGTATAGGTCAGTAGTATGACGGTCAGTCAAAAGGCTGATCAGTTAAAAGTCAGTGTTTAGAGAAGTTATCAGAACAGTCAACTGACAAATGCAAAATTCTAAAAAGTTTGAGGTAAATGCAGAAGTGCAGATGGCGTCTGAAACAAAACCTAAAACAAAACCCGAAACAAAACCTGAGTCTGAGGCAAAGGAGCTCTGGGTGGAAAAGTACAGGCCGAAAAGGCTGGAGGAAGTTATAGCTCCAAAAGACGTTATCCAGAAAGTCAGGCTCTGGGCGAAGAAGTGGGAGGAAGGTATCCCTCAGAAACCACTGCTTCTGGCAGGTCCACCGGGAGTTGGAAAGACATCTCTCGCTCACGCAATAGCCGGGAGTTTCGGATGGGAAGTGGTGGAACTGAATGCAAGTGATCAGAGGAACTGGCAGGTGATTTACAGAATTGTAGGTGAGAGTGCTTTCAACGAGACGATAAGCGACGAGGGAGAGTTTTACTCCTCAAAAGAAGGAAAGCTCAAGCTGATAATTCTTGACGAGGTTGACAACATACACAAAAAAGAGGATCTTGGAGGAGAGGGAGCGTTAATAAGAATACTCAGGAAAAAACCAAAACAGCCAATAATTCTGACGGCAAACGACCCTTACAACCTTTCGGCAGAGCTGAGAAGTCTGTGCGAGATGATACAGTTTAAAAGGCTGGACAGGAGAAGAGTTGTGGCCGTTCTTGAGAGGATATGTACAAGGGAGGGAATAAAGGCAGACAGGAGGGCTCTTGAGGAGATTGCAATAAATGCTGGAGGAGATCTCAGAGCAGCAATAAACGATTTGCAGGCCATTGCAGAAGGCAAAAAGGAAATAAGACTGGAGGATGTTGTTACAGCGAAGAGGACTCAGGAAACAGACGTTTTTAAAGTAATGCAGAAGATATTCAAGACGAAAATTCCAGCTTACTCTGACGTAATGCTCCTCGACGAGTCGCCAGAGGACTTCATAATGTGGATAGACGAGAATGTCCCCCTTGAGTACGAAGGAGAGGAGCTTGCCGAGGCATATGAATGGCTGTCAAGAGCTGACGTTTTTCTGGGAAGGGTCAGGAGAAGGCAGTACTACAGGCTCTGGAAGTATGCAAGCTACCTCATGAGCTGTGGAGTGCAGCAATCAAAGAAAGAACCCAGAAGAGGTTTCACAAGGTACAGAAGGCCATCGATATGGCAGCTGCTGTTCCAGAGCAAGAGCAGAAGGGAGAAACTGAGAAATGTGCTGTCGAAGATTGGTAAATACAGCCACATGTCAAGAAGAAAGGCAGTAGAAATGCTGCCCATAATAAAGCTGCTGCTAAATCAAAGCGTGGAAATAGCAGCAAGTGTAGCTGCATTTTACGATTTCTCACAGGACGATCTGGAGTTTTTGCTTGGAGATGAGAAGAAAGCCAAGGAGATAATTGAATACATCAGGCAGCACAACCTCCACAGAATCGAGGACGAGGAGATGTTCTGGAAAGAGCTGGAAAGAAGGATGGAAGAGGAAGTAACGGAAGGCAAAGAGAGTGCTGAGGAAGAAAAGGGAGAGGAGAAAAAGGCAAAACGAAGGGTAAAAGAAAAAGAAGAGAAAGCAGAAGAAGAGGAGGAGAAGGAAAAAGAAGGTAGCAGGAAGAAAAGAAAGAAAAAGAGGAGCGAAAAGGAGGAAACTAAAAGCAAGGGGAAAAATGCTACTCTCGACTCGTTCTTTTAATTTTAGAGAAAGCAGAAGGCAAAGCAGACAAAGGAAGTTGATGACAAATGATGACAAAATGATAACTAAGAAATACCGTTCACCGCAACTTTCAGGCATTCCTCAAGGCTGCCAAAGCATGCTTTAACCCTCCTGAGTTTTGGAAGGTAAACAAGAGCCTTTCCCGAATCGACCATCACACACTCAAACTGTTCGGTGGCTGGAGACACAACCATGCATGTGTCACAGAATACCTTCCCTCCTGCCCTCTCTATTCTTTCAACAGCTCTCCTGATAGTTTCGTTTTTCAGAAGCCTCCTGCACGTAAAAACCCAGACAGGAATTCTGAACCTCTCCTTTTCCGCAAATCTCGAAATTCTCAGAATATCTCCAGCATAGGAGTGAGGACAGCCGATAGCAATCAAATCAGGAGTTTCTACAGGCGAATATTCCTCTCTCAGCTCCCTCACTTCCTCTGCAGTAACGTTCTCCACTTCCTCCGGTTTTTCGTAGTCCTTCCACTCCGGAGTCTGTGCCTCCACGTGAAACATCGCCTTCCCACCACTTGCAGCCATGGATGCGCCCAGAGCTTTGAGTTCGCACTCCCTCAGCTCCCTTGTAATCAGATAGGGCACGGTGCAATCAATTTTCCCCACAATAACTCCAGCAATGGCCGCATCTCCCTCCCTCTCAAGCTCAACCTTCACAGCCATGTCCGGGGCTCTGTTCTCATCAAGATGCATGCCGTATTCGGGAGTTAATCCAGTAACAGCAGAAGCTATTGCAGTTATTCCACTCTCTCTATTCGTCCTCGCCCCGATTACAGAGTTGGCGTAAATCACAGCATTGCTCTCCGCCCACGCAATGTGATCTCCGCACTTCAGCCTTTCAAAGTAGTAAGGAGTACAGCTCATTTCAAGCTTGGCACCCATTCTCTCAAGAGCTTTCAGAATCCTCATCTGCTTCTCGTAGAATTCCGGGGATATCCCCATTTCCCTCCATCTCCTGATATCCATTCCGGCAGGATTTACTGTAGCCCTAACTTTGAATTTTACACCGTAACTAAGCTCCTCTATCCACTCCAGTCCTGAATCGCCAATATTCTGGTATGATATTCCCGAAATGTGAACAGAGTTTACCTCAAGCAACCTACTGGCCTCAAACACTCTGGCCATCGTCTCTATTATATCCATGCACACTCTGTATCCCTCATTTTTCTCCTCCGCATCCATTCCCACACCTTTCTCCGCACTCATATTAAAACACCCTGTTAAAACACCCTGCTTTAAAACAGAAAAATAGAAAACAGCAGCAGTTTTCAGCAGTTTCAGCCAAAAACCCTCTCGAAGTCCTCCCTTCTTTCAAGAGGTTTCGTGGCATCCAGACCAACCTTGGCGGTCAGGCCATCGCAGGAGGAAGGATCAAGAGAGCTGCCCCTCGCCCCGCTAACAATTACAAGATCTCTGTCTCCCTGAAACCTTGTTGCAATTGCGTATTCGACATCTTTCACGTCGAATATGTTTATGTCCTCATCAACAACGACCACATGCTTTAGACTGTGATGAGCTGCAAATGCTGCCATTATTGCATTCTTAGCATCTCCTTCGCTGTGCTTTTCAATCTGAACAAAAGCATGGAAGTAGTGCATTCCTCCCTCGCTCATGACGACGTTTCTGACCTTGCAAACTTTGGAAACGCTCTGGTATATCACCGGCTCATATGGAATTCCCATCAAAACCTGATGCTCGCTGCTTGCAGGGGTTATGGAGTAGTAAACGGGGTCATCGAGCGAGTAAATTTCATCGATCTCTATGACAGGCTGATCTCTGACAATGTCGTAAGTTCCCGTCAGATCAACGAATGGCCCTTCCTTTTCAAGCTCCGCCGTTATCCTGCCAAACATGACTATCTCTGCAGGAGGTACTTTCAACTTTTTATCATAATCGTACGTGTAAAGTTCCAGTTTCTTCATGGAGTTGGCGTAGCAGAACTCCATTCCTTCCGGAACCCTTGTTGCCGAGGCAAACAGAACGAGGGGATGAACTCCAATGGCAACTGCAATTCTTAACTCCCTACCCTCTCTAACCGCCTTTTCCCAGAGAAGGTACGTGTGCCTTGGTTTTACAAGCCTAACAGCAAGCCTGTTTCCAGAAATCAGCATCATCCTGTGAATGCATGCATTGCACCTCCCGTCAAAAGGTGCTATTACAACTCCCGCAGTTATGTACCTCCCGCCATCCCTTGGATAGTACTTGAGAACTGGCAGATCCTCAACCCTGAGCTTCCTTTTCTTCATTCCCGGCTGAGGATGGTCAAGAACTTCCGGCTCAGAGTATTCAAGAGAGGACAGATAAGGAGCAAGCTTCTCCTTTTCCACTCCAAGGTAAGAGCACAGCATCTCTCTTGTCGCCACAAAGTTCTTCGCAACCCTCTTCCCCTCAACGTTCAGAATTACGGGCGTTTTTTCGTAACCTTCCTTCTTCAAAAACTCAACTACCTCATCGTGTTTAAGCTCTCTGTCAATTACCCTTACATCAATCTCAGAGATAAGACCTGAAATGCTTTCCATGGAGGTAGTTGAACACATGTTATGAAGGCTTTTCGGCTTTTAAGTTCCTGCTGTAAAACGTTTTGCTGTTTTCTATATTACCTTCTTACCTCCTGCTATACCAGCATTTTACGAATCTACAGTTTATCGGCTGTCGAATTCAGTATTCGGATTCAGCATTCTTTGGATTCAGCATTCCAGCAAAAACCAATCCAAGCATATCCACTCTGCAAACTGAAAAATCAATCAAAATCAGTAATCACCTGTAGTAAATCACCTTTCTGCCAACCCTCTTCTTTTTCAGAAATCCAAGCCGGACGAGAGAGCTCAGGTAGTGGCTCTCTATTGGCCTGCTCCTTCCGGTTATTTTTGATACATCCTCAGCTGTTCCCTCCCCGATTCTTAGCATAGCCATAGCCGTGACTCTGAGGTTATCCGGTAATTCAAGCAGCTCAAATGGATCGGAGATCTCCTTCATTCCGTTCGTCTTCTGAATGCTGTTTTCAATTTTTTCGAGTCTTTCCTCAATCCTCAGAATTGCATCCCTTATACTCTTGAGTATTTCGAGCTCTTCCTCCTCCATCGATTTTATTTCACCATCTCTACATAAATACTTTATCAGATATCTGCATACATTTGCATTCCGGCGTATGGTTCTGATTTTTGCTGCAGGATAAGGGACACCGTTAACTTAAAATACTCAAAACACTACGGGCTGAAAGTTTTCACGAGAACAGTAAAGAAAGGCAGCCGTAGGAGGCGTAAGCCGCAGACTACGGAGGGATAAAATGCTGGTAGAAAAGGAAAAGTTTGTAGAGGCTATAAAAAAAGCCATAGAAGAAGCCAAACCAAGGAACTTCGTGGAAACAGTGGAGATGGCAGTAAACTTAAAGAACGTTGACATGAAAAAGCCAGAAAACAGAATAGATGCAGTAATAGCCCTTCCACATGGAATTGGAAAGCCAAGAAAGGTGGCCGTTTTTGCAAGGGGTGATACAGCTCTTAAAGCAAAGGAGGCTGGAGCTCTTGTGATTTCTCCTGAGGAGATAGATGAGCTTGCGAAAAACAAGAGAAAGGCAAAGAAGCTGGCCAAGGAGTACGACTTTTTCATTGCAGAAGCTCCTTTAATGCCCGAAATAGGTAAAAAACTCGGTCAGATACTCGGTCCAAGGGGTAAGATTCCGACACCAATACCACCTGCATCGGATCCCACGCCACACATAGAAAGGCTGAGAAAATCTGTAAAGATAAGGACAAGGGACAGGGTAACTTTCCACGCCCCGATAGGAAACAGGGAAATGGATCCGGAAAAGATAGCAGATAACGCCCTCGAGATACTGAAGGTCGTTGAAAACAAATACGAAAACCCGCAGCAAAACATCAAATCAATATACGTAAAGACGACCATGGGTCCTGCGGTAAGGGTTGTGTGAGGTGAGAGAAATGGCAGCAGTAAGGGGCAGTCCAAAGCCTTGGAAAGTTCAGGCAGTTGAAGAGATCAAGAGGATTTTCACAACCTATCCAGTTTTCGCTCTCACCACGTTTAGAGGAGTGCCCTCGGGACAGATGCAGAAGATAAGGAGAGATTTCAGAGACTTTGCAGTTATAAAGGTAACGAAGAATACGCTGATAGAGAAGGCCGTAAAAGCTCTTGGTGGGGATTACGAGAAAGTTCTTGACTTTCTTGGCGATCAGGTCGCAATAGTTGCAACGAACATGAACCCGTTCAAGCTCTACAAGAAGCTTGAAGAGACAAAGGTTCCTTCCCCGCTAAAGCCGGGACAGGTTTCTCCAGTCGATGTGGTCGTGGAGAAAGGTCCCACATCCTTCCCTCCCGGCCCGGTTATAGGTGATCTGCAGGCTGGCGGAATTCCGGCGGCAATAGAAAAGGGCAAGATAGTGATAAAGGATACTGTCACAGTTGTGAAGGCTGGAGAAGTTGTCAGACCAGAAGTTGCAAGAGCTCTTGAACTGCTTGAGATTAAACCGATCAGAATAGGGCTCGACGTCAGAATGATCTACGAGAACGGGATAATCTTCACGCCAGACATGCTTGCAATTGACGTGGAGAAGATTGCAGAAGACTTCGCCAACGCATACAGGAATGCTCTCAACCTTGCTGTGAATGCTGCCTATGTAACACCTGAAACGGCTGAGATACTCATAGCAAAGGCAGTCATGGATGCCAGAAATCTGGCAATAAATGCAACAATATTCGAGAAGGACGTGATTGCAGACATTCTGGCAAAGGCACACATGAACATGCTATCCCTTGCATCTCACCTGAGCGAGGATGCCCTCGACGAAGAGTTAAAGGAAATGCTGAGCTCAGTATCTGCAGAAACAGCAGTAGAGAGCACAGAGGAAGAAAAGAAGGAAGAGGAAGCCAAGGAGGAAGAGGAAGAAGAAGAGGAAGAGAAAGAGGAGGATGCGATAGAGGGGCTTGGTGCCCTGTTCGGTTAATTTACATTCACCTCTTTAAAAATTTAAAAAAGGTGAGGAGGTCGAACTGGTATGGAGTACGTGTATGCTGCACTTCTGCTGCATGCTGCTGGTAAGGAAATAAATGAGGAGAACCTGAAGGCTGTACTTGAGGCTGCTGGAGTTGAGGTAAACGAGGCAAGAGTTAAAGCTCTTGTAGCAGCACTGGAGGACGTCGATATTGACGAGGCAATCTCAAAGGCCGCAATAGTTCCGGCCGCAGCTCCAGCTGCTGCAGCTCCAGCAGCAACGGCTGAGGCTGGCGGAGCAGAGGCAGCAGAAGAGGCTAAGGAAGAGGAAGAAGAAGAGGAAGAGAAAGAGGAAGAGGCAATCGAGGGGCTTGGTGCCCTGTTCGGTTAATTTAATTTTTTATTTTTGTTTTTTGCTGTTTTTGCTGTATTTGCTGTAAATTGTCTTGTGTTTTTCTGTTTTGAAGTTGTTCCAAGCCGGCCAATGCTATCCAGCCAATGCTATTAATCCTAATCTACATTCTGCATGCACTCCAAATAGCATACCGGTAACCGCAAACGTAAAAAGCAAGGTTTGATATCAAGTAGCATGGAAGTTGTGGTGAAAAAAAGCGAGGTTGAAGGTAAGGCAATTCCACCACCTTCAAAAAGTTACACTCACAGAGCGTTTTTTGCAGCATCACTTTCAAAAAGGGCAAAAGTTGAGAATCCCCTTTATGCGGGAGATACACTTTCAACTCTCAAAGCCTGCGAGTTCCTTGGAAGTAAAATCTCAAAAAGTGAGGAATACGTTGAATTTGAAGGAGTCGATGAAATTAACTGCAGGGGCTACATCAACGTTGAAAATTCTGGAACAACACTCAGGATTCTGCTCGGTCTTCTTGCCCAGTCTCCAGAAAAGAGCACTGCAGATGGAGATGAATCCCTGAGGAAAAGGCCGAACAAAAGCCTCGCGGAGGCGCTGATTAAGCTTGGTGCAGACGTTAAAAGCGACAGTCCAGACTATTCAGCACCCGTATCAGTCAGGGGAAGGATAAAAAGTGGAGAAGTCGAGATGAGAGCTGAGAGTTCCCAGTTTGTAACCTCTCTCCTCCACACACTCCCACTCTGCGATGGAGATTCAGAGCTCAGGGTTGTTGAGGTTAAATCGAGACCATACATAGACATAACACTCCACGTCCTCGAATCAGCCGGAATAAAAGTTGAGGTGGAAGAAAACAAATACATCATCCCCGGTGGACAGAGATACAACCTGAGAAACTTCAAAGTTCCCTCAGACTTTTCCTCTGCAAGCTACCTGATTGCAGCAGGGTTGATAGCTGGAAAGGTCATTGTGGAGGGAATGCACGATTCAATGCAGGGGGACAGGAAGATAGTTGAAATAGCAAGAGAAATGGGCGGAAAAGTAGAGTGGGACAGAGAGAGGGGCATAATAGTTGCAGAAAAGTCAGAACTTGAAGGTGTGGAAATCGACGCATCAGATGTTCCCGATCTCGTCCCCACTCTGGCTGTGCTTTCGGCAGTGGCAGAGGGAAAAACTGTGATAAAAAACGCTGAACACCTGAGAATAAAGGAAATAGACAGGATAAAGGGGTGCTGTGAAAACCTGAGATCGCTTGGAGTCAGAGTTGAGGAAAGAAAGGATGGATTTGTAGTTTATGGAGGAAACAGGGAAATTTCCGGGACTGTAGATTCGTTTGGAGACCACAGGATGGCTCTTGCATTTTCACTGCTTGGACTCGTCAGCGAGAAGGGTGTGAGAGTCAAAAACGCAGAAGTTGTTTCCGTGTCTTTTCCGGGATACTTCGATTCTTTGAAGGGTCTTGGTGTCAGACTGGAGATCCATTAGCACTTGAAAATTTAATACCAGAATACCAGAAATACACAGCCCGGACTTTTCCAAAAATGTTTTTATCCTTTTTTTCAACCTACGGGAAGTCAGGAGGCGAAGGCGATGAAAGTAGAGGAGGTAACGATAACCAAAGCCATAATCGACGAATTTTTTGAGAAGCTGAAAGGTGCTGTTGAAAGCGATGTCTGCATTGTCGGTGCTGGCCCTTCCGGGCTCGTTGCTGCAAGGTATCTGGCGGAGAAGGGTCTGAAAGTTTCTCTGTTTGAAAGAAAGCTCAGCATTGGTGGTGGAATCTGGGGCGGAGGAATGATGTTTAACAGAGTCGTTGTTCAGAAAGAAGCACTCAGTATTCTCGACGACTCTGGGGTTGACTACAGACAGTACGATGAGAATCACTACGTCTGCGATGCGATAGAGCTTTCCTCTGCCCTTACCTACAGGGCTGTAAAGGCTGGAGCCAGATTTTTCAACCTTGTCAATGTAGAGGATGTCATAATAAAGAAAAGAAGGGTTTGCGGGCTTGTCGTAAACTGGTATCCGGTAGAGATGTGCAGCTTGAGTGTCGATCCACTTGCGATTTCATGCAGAGCTGTGATAGATGCAACAGGCCACGACGCTTCCGTATGCAACATAGTCGCAAGAAAGACTGGAAAACTGAGCATTAAAGGAGAGAAAAGCATGTGGGCGGAGAGAGCTGAGGAGGCTGTGGTAAAGCATACATCAGAAGTCTATCCCGGACTTTACGTTACGGGAATGAGCGTTGCAGCCGTTTACGGGCTGCCAAGGATGGGGCCAATATTCGGAGGAATGCTGCTCAGCGGCAGAAAGGTTGCAGAACTCGTTGGTTCGGCTCTTGGAGTTTAGACAGTCTGTTTTTTCACAGTCTGTTTTTTCTTTTTATCTTTCTTTTATCTTTCACCTTTCTTCACCTTTTCTTTACGTTTCTCCTTTCCGCTTTTTCTGCTTTTTACACAAAAGCATGGGAGTAAATGAGCTAAAACTCCAGAATTTCGAAAGATGAGAAAGATGGAGGAAGTTGGAAAAAGTTGGAAATCGAACCAAAAACTTCAAAAGCTAAGAGAATCCCGAATGATAAAGCATTAAGAAAAGGTGTTAGCATGAGGCTCGTGCTGAAAAATGGCATAGTCTTTGACCCTGTCAACGGTATTAATGGAGAAAAGATGGACATAATCATCGATAACGGTAGAATCGTCGAAAAAACGAGGTTTGGTTTTAAAGCCAAGGAAATAGATGTCAGTGGAAAGGTCGTGATGCCGGGCGGTTTTGACATTCACACGCACATAGCCGGTGGAAAGGAGAACGTTGGCAGGATAATGAGGCCAGAGGACAGCCTCAGAAACCTCGTTCCAAGAAGGGGAAAGCTGAGGGCTGGAAGTGGCAGATCCGTCTTAAGTGTCCACATAACAGGTTACGAGTACGCCAGAATGGGTTACACAACCGCTCTCGCCCCGGCAACTCCTCCTCTAATGGCGAGACACACTCATCACGAGCTCAACGAGATACCAATACTTGACAAAGCCGTCTTTCCCCTTTTCGACGGAAACTGGTTCATAATGGACAGAATAGCTGAGAAGGATTACGAGGCTGTTAAAAACTACGTCGCATGGTTACTTAGAGCAACTAAGGGCTACGCTGTCAAGGTCGTTAACCCCGGTGGTACTGAGGCGTGGGGATGGAGAAAGGAAATACACAGCCTTGATGATGAAGTCCCGGAGTTCGGAGTGACGCCAAGAGAGATCCTGACTGCCCTGATATCTGCCGTAGAAGAGCTGAGACTTCCACACTCAGTCCACCTTCACTGCAACAATCTTGGAGAACCGGGAAACTTCGAAACCACAATTGAAACGATAAAGCTCACGGAGAAGTTTGAAAGGGGAGACAGGCCTCTCCTGCATCTAACACACCTCCAGTTCCACTGCTACGCTGGAGATAGCTGGAAGAACTTTGAAAGCGGAGTGGAGGAGGTGGCAAAGGCCGTTAAAAGCCACGACGTAACGATAGATACCGGAAATCTGATGTTTGGAGATACAACGACGATGACCGCAGATGGGCCGATGGAATATCATCTCCAGCTTCTGACTGGCAGAAAGTGGGCGAATAAAGACGTTGAACTCGAAACAGCACCCGGAATTACTCCAATATTCTACAGCAGTAAAAGTCCTGTAAATGCAGTTCAGTGGGCAATAGGGCTCGAAATACCCCTCCTGCTACCGGCAGAGAAGGTTATGATAACAACGGACCATCCAAACGGTGCTCCGTTCACAAAGTATCCTGAGATCATAGCACTCCTCATGAGCAGAAAGTACAGAGAAGAGATGCTCGAAAAAGTTCACAAGGCGGCATCTTCAAGGACAATGCTTGGGAGTATAGACAGGGAGTTTGATTTGTACGAAATAGCCATGGTGACAAGAGCGAATCAGGCCATGACTGCAGGATTTAAAGATAAAGGACACCTTGGCGAAGGAGCAGTTGCAGATGTTGCTGTTTACGACCTGCCAGCGGAGCCAAGCAGCTCCGACTACGAGAGAATAATAAAGGCATTTTCAAGAGCTTATTTAACCATAAAGAGAGGTGAAGTCGTCGTTAAGGAAGGAGAAGTTGTAAATCCCGTTGCCGGAGTTACAAGGTATCTTGATATAAGTTACGACAGATGGATAGAAAAAGATGTCAGCACGTATTTCAGAGACTACTACTCGGTCTCAATGCAGAATTACGTAATTGGCGTTGAGGAGATGAGGAGGTGCGAGAGTGTTCCAGTTCACTCTTAAAGACGAGCCAGACGTGTGTGTGGAGGTTGAAAATCTCCTCCCGGAAAAACTGAAGGGAATGAAAGTTGGAGATGTAAGAAAGGTGAAGGTCAGGCTTGGAAAGTACGAGGTTGAAGCTGGAGAGCTGTTTGAGGTCAGAAAGACTTCTGGAGAGGAGGTCGTTTTTGAGGGACTGTGGCTCGAGAGGGTAAAGAGAATAGGGTTTGGCATGAGTTCCGGGAGTATAGTCGTCAGGGGAAACGCTGGAATGTACACTGGAGCTTTCATGAAGGGCGGGAGGATAGTCGTGGAAGGAAACGCAGACAGATTTGCTGGAATGAACATGAGCGGAGGAGAAATCGTGATTGCGGGAGATGCAGGGGATTACCTTGGTTGCGGATACAGAGGAGACGATGGAATGAGGGGAGGGAGAATAGTTGTTCACGGCAACGCCGGAGATGAGGCAGGAGTTAAGATGAAGGACGGGGAAATAATCGTCAAGGGAGAGGCAGGAATGTTCTTCGGAGGCATGATGAGCGGGGGAATTGCGAGGGCAAAGAGGGCAAAGAGGGCTGGAGCCAACATGAAGGGCGGGACCATAATTCTTGAGGAAGCAAGGAGAGATGAGATACTTCCGGGATTCGAGTACTCTGGAAAGGACGAGTTCGAGGAAAAAATATATCACGTGTTCGAGGGCGATAGAGCAGTTAGAAAGAGCAAGGGCAGAATTCTTGTAAGAAACCTGATAGAATAGCGAAGTAGTAACATACAGATATTAGTTTAAATTTTATACAAATTCTGAGTTTAAATGAATTCGAGAAACGAATAACTATTTATAATGGGGTATGCACGTTTATTAAACCGCAGGGATAGACATGATAGAAGTTAACGGAGGCGTGATACCAATGAAAGCTCCGAGTGACACGACGAAGTATCTCATACACGCTGAGATAGTTGCAGACGGCGTTGTTGAAAGGCCAGATGTCGTTGGTGCGATATTCGGTCAGACCGAGGGACTTCTTGGCGAGGACCTCGATCTGAGGGAACTGCAGAAAACAGGCAGAATTGGAAGGATTGAGGTAAAGGTTGAGAGCAGAGGAGGTAAAAGTTTTGGTGAAATTAAGGTTCCTTCAAGTCTTGACAAAATTGAGACTGCCATACTTGCCGCGGCTCTTGAGACTATAGAGAGAGTTGGTCCATGTTCGGCGAAGATTAGGGTACTCAAAATAGAGGATGTAAGGGCAAGCAAGAGAAGAAAGATCGTTGAGAGAGCAAAGGACATACTCAGAGACCTGTTCGAAGAGCCCGAAATAGAATCAGAGAAAATAGCCGACCTTGTGAGACAGGCAGTCAGAGCGGAGGAAGTAATTGAGTACGGAGAGGAGAAACTGCCCGCCGGTCCGGCAGTAGATGAAAGTGACGCCATAATAGTCGTTGAGGGAAGAGCTGACGTGCTGAATCTGCTGAGACATGGAATAAAGAACGTGATTGCCGTAGAGGGTACAAACATACCGAAGACAATAGCTGAGCTGAGCAAGAAGAAGACGGTAACAGCATTCCTTGACGGAGACAGGGGTGGAGACCTTATTTTAAAGGAGCTCCTGCAGGTAGCAGATATAGATTACGTGGCAAGAGCACCAGAGGGTAAGGGAGTGGAAGATCTAACTCAGAAGGAGATCGTTAAATCGCTCAGAAACAAAGTCCCGGTTGAGCAGCTCCACATACTCAGGAGAGATTTCACAAGAGAGGGAAGAGAGACGAGGGAGCAGAGAGAGAGCAGAGAACCCAGAGAGAGTAGAGAGAGCAGGGAGAGCAGGGAAGAGAAGGAGCATGCAGGTGAAGAGAGAGTTGACACGGTATCCATTCTGAGAAAGCACAAGCAGGATGTGGAAGGAAGGTTAATAGCAAAGCTGCTTGACAGAAACATGAATGTAATAAAGGAAGTGCCTGTAAGAGACCTCGTAAAAGTGCTGAAGACGAACAACATGAAAGTTTCAAGCATAGTTTTCGATGGAGTTATCACCCAGAGAGTCATAGACCTCGCAGCCAAGAAGGACATTTCCTGCCTCGTTGGAGTCAGGCTTGGAAGTGTCGTTAAAATCCCGACAGCAGTAAGGATTATCACGTTTGATGAACTTTAAATTCTTTACCTTATTTTTTATAGTTTT
>CAZUMR010000075.1:0-15038 GCA_964622075.1 uncultured archaeon
AATTTAAAAAGCGTGCTCAAACTCGTCAACTGCTTTCAGCAGCTTTCTTCTCAGCTCCTCCACGCTCTCTCTCATCCTTTCAGCAACTTTTTCTGGCCTCACTGCGGAGTAGATGTAGTAGTATCCACCACCATCCACGCACTTCTTCTCCCTCACAACAAGTCCGCAGATCAGGAGTTTCTGTAAGGATTTATAGACGGCATTCTCACCTCTGCCAACTTTCTTTGCCAGCTCCTGACTCCTCATCGAACACTCAAGCAGAGCTCTGTATATCGACACGTCAAGCTCATTTAAACCGAAGAAGCATTCCAGAACGTTATCACATCTTAGCAACGATATTGCTTCCAGCAACGACTTCATGCGTTCAGTGCCTTTTCAATTTCAGCTCTGACTGCTGACTCCGGTAGGGCACCTATGAAGGCGTTGACTATCTTCCCATTCTTGAACATCAGAACTGCTGGAATGCTTGATATGCCGAAGTAGTTTGCCAGCTCAGGGTTTCTATCGACGTTCACCTTGTAGAACCTCACCTTTCCCTTGTATTCCTTCTCAAGCTTTTCGAGCACCGGTGATAGAAATCTGCACGGCCCACACCAGTCGGCGTAAAAGTCTATCACCACGAGCTCGTCGCTGTTTATCGCATCCTCAAACGTTCTCGCGTTAAGCTCCATCATGTTTTTTCGAAGGTTGCGGAGGGTATTTAACTTTTACTGGTTTTTACAAAACTGGTAAAAACCGATTTAAAATTTCAATTCAAAATTTTAAATTTTTATAAAATTGCTTAAAAAATTACATCAGACCAAGTGCTGTTAGCTCCTCTGCTATCCTTTCCACAGCCTTTACGGCATCTTCTGGATTCTTACCTCCTGTTACAACCATCTTCCCGGATCCAAAAATGAGGACGACAACTCTCGGATTGTCAAGTCTGTAAACGAGCCCGGGAAACTGTTCTGGCTCGTACTCTATGTTCTCAAGACCAAGGCCTATAGCTATAGCATTCAGATTCAGGTCAACACCAAGATCTGCCGAGGCAACAATGTTCTGAACCTTAACTTCCGGTTCATCTATAACGGGAATTCCAAGTTTCTTTATTATCTTGACCACCTGTCTTACAGCCCTGTTTGCATCCTCAACGGATTTTGATCCCGTGCAGACGACTTTACCACTCCTGAAAATAAGAGCAGCGGCTTTTGGCTCTTTTGTTCTCAAAACGAGCCCGGGAAACTGCTTGGGCTTGTATTCAGCATCTGGCACCTCTCTGGCAATCTTGTTCAGATCTATATCCTCGCCTATCTGAGTTGAGGCAACGACATTCTCGATCTTTATCTTGTAATCCTTCATTCTACCCCCCGTATTTAAGGGTTTATAAAATATATAAATACCTTTGCATGGTGATGGCAAACGGTGGCAAACATCAAATCAGGCGTAAGAACTGTAAACGCTTAATTCCTCCTTTTCCTTCTCCGCTTTCCTGTATTCGAGGGTGTCATGTATTATCTTCTCTATCTCCTGATCTGGATTTCTGTAGTAAGCGTGAATCAGACTTGTGACGTCTTTGTAGTTTCTGACTCCAAGTTCGTGGAGTCTCTTCAGGAAAGCCTCTCTCCTTCTGAGCTCGTTGTAGGTTGTGTCCAGATCGTCTCCGGTTACCATTGCAATTTTTTCAAGCTTCTTCATCACTCCGCTCAGTATGTACGAGTCGCTGTACGGATCCCAGACGTAGACCTCGTTTATCAGCAGGTTTTTGTCGGAGGGATCGATTCCAAGTACTTCATAAACGCCTCTGGCTCTTCTCTTCTTGACACCGCCCTTTGTCCACTGGATCTGTACGATTATTATGTCAAGGAACTGGATCATGCTCCTCGGTACATTGAGGGGCTCATTTTCAAGCCTGTATATCGCCTGCTGTATGTCTCCAGCGTGTAGAGTTGCGTAAGCGGCATGTCCCGTGCTCATCGCCTGAAAAAGGGTCTGTGCTTCTCTACCTCTAACTTCTCCTACGACTATGTAGTCAGGTCTCTGCCTAAGAGAGGTCTTGAGCAAATCGTACATGTCTATTTCCTTTTCCTGATCACCAATGGCCTGTCTCGTAACCTCTGCCACCCAGTTTTCATGCATCAGGGCTATCTCTCTCGTATCCTCTATGGACACAATCTTTGCCTCTGGCGGAACGAACATCAGCAGTGCATTCAGAGTAGTTGTCTTACCGCTTGCAGTCTCTCCAATTATCATTACGTTGAGTTTATTCTCAACAGCCATCCAGAAGTAAGCGAGCTGTTCTGCTGTGTATGTGCCGAGTCTGAGAAGATCTACTGGAGTCAGTGGGTCTTCGCTGAACTTTCTTATTGTAAAGGAAGAACCCCTCGGCGTCACGTCCATGCCATAGGTTGCCTGCAGCCTGCTGCCATCTGGAAGTGTCGCATCTATTATCGGGTTTCCGTGACTGATGTGCTTGTTGCATATCTGAACGAGGGCCTGAACGTATCTGTCGAGAGCTTCCTGACTGAATTTCAGGTACGTTTTCAGGTTTCCAAACTCCTTGTGATAGACGTAAACCGGAATATCGTACCCATCACAGTGAACGTCCTCTATGTAGGGGTCATCCATAATTGGCTCTATAACACCAATTCCGAGAAAGTCGCGGAACAGGTAATAGAGATACTTGGCGTTTAGAACATCGGATATTACCACTCCATACTCCTTTACAATATCTTCATAAGTTTTGACAAGTATTTCTGCTTTGGCTTCCGGGCTTATGGAGACGTCCTTGAGCATGAGGACATCCTCAAGATCCTTGTAAATTTCGTCAAGCAGCTGAACCTCCTCTTTCACAAGCATTGGCTCCACGGCTATGTACATTTTTTCTGAAGTTGACCTGTTGTATGTTATGACGACCTTGAGGAAAGGTCTGTAAATCCAGTACTCTCTGATTATCTCCTCGTTATCCCCGACTTTCCAGTCTCCAAGTATATCCTTTTCACTTACATCTCCCACGTACTCTTTCAGCAGTGGAAAAAAGAAACCCGGCTTTAACTTCATGCGTTCGTTCCTCTCAAAACGAATCCTTATAACTCTTTCCAAATTCTTCAGATTATGGCATGTGTATCGCTTTTCGAACCTGTCCTCAGAGCCTTTTATTGTTGTCAGCTTTCAGCTCACTTCTCGAACAGCACATCAAGTTCTGGCTTTTTGAGCAGCCCCTTCTTTTCAGCCATGTCGAACAGGATTTCCATTGCCTTTACCACGCTTTCGGGCATTTCGTACGTGTATTCGTTTACGTACATTTTTGCAAACTTCTCAGTTCTTTCCCTGTCAAGCCCCCTTGAGTACTTCATGGCATAGCTGACGGCTTCTTCTGGATTTTCAAGAGCGTACTTTATGCTCTCCTTCATTGCCCTCAGAAATGCGATCTGGGTTTCTTCATCGAACTTTCTGCTTATCACGTTAACTCCGAGGGGGAGAGGCAGGGATGTCTTCTCATTCCACCACTCCCAGAGGTCGATGAGCTTGGTAAATCCGTGCTCTCTATACGTCATCTGCCCCTCGTGAATAAGAAGACCTGAATCTATCTTTCCCTCTTTCAAGGCGGGGATTATCTCATCGAACCTCATCTCTACAGGCTCGAAGTCAATTCCAAGACTATCGCATGCGAGGGTCAGGAGCAGAAAAGCTGTTGTCAGCTTTCCCGGAACTCCAACCTTTCCAAGATTCTCCATCTCTCTTTTTGCCACGACAACAGGTCCATATCCATCTCCCACACTCGCTCCGGCGGATAAAATTCTGTAGTCTTTGCTCAGGTATGCGTAGGCATGTACTGATATCGCTGTAACGTCAAGCTGTCTTTCAAATGCAAGTTTGTTCAGCGTTTCTATGTCTTCTATGAAGTGCTCGACCTCGAACGGCATCTCTATTTTTCCGGCAGTCATGGCATAGAACATGAATGCATCATCAGCATCCGGCGTGTGTGCTACGACTATTTTCATGGGGTTCGGGTATACACGGGAAGTTAAATAATTGCCGGCTAAATAATTGCCGGCCTGTTGCCGGAACTTCCGAAACTTACTTCTAACTCTGCCCGCTTTACCATGACATGATTTACGCCTGTGTGCAGGGTGAGAACAGGAAAATTCTCGCCAGCGCTACTTATCCATCCAGACAGGTTACAGGTCTCGTTTACGACTCGAGCGAGCAGGAGCTTTGTTTTTCAGATCTGAGAGACGACATGCCTCTCAGGGTTGAGGGATTTTACTCTGTGATTGGATTTAAGCCGGACTGCATATTTCTGTCAAGGGACGTCATTGGTGGTTATCCCCTTTATTACTCCAGAACAGAGTTTTCCTCATTCAGCAGGCTAATAGATTCTGAATCTGAGAGAGTCAATCCCGGAGAAGTAGTGAAGGTTCATTACGACGGATCTGTTGAAAAGCTGAGCTACAGTTTTGACGAGGTATTTAGCCCTGATCCATCTCCAAAAGATGAGGGTGAGGTAGAGGCTTTGCTTGAAACAGTTGAAAAGAAGCTGAGGGAATTCAACAGGGGCGACTGCATTTCGTTCTCCGGGGGTGTTGATAGCTCCCTGCTTGCTGCAATCTACGATCTGCCCCTTGTAAGTGTGACTGCAAGTGATAGGGAGGAGGAGCACATAAGAAAGGCTGCGAAGGAAATTGGAAGGGAACTTCACATTTTCAGATTTGGAGAGGATGATGTTAGGAATGCAATTCCGGAGGTGCTGAAGGCGATAGAAGAGCCGGATCCATTCCACGTATCCATAGGAATTCCCGTCTATCTGTCCATGGTAAAGGCAAGAGAGCTTGGATTCAGCAGTATTGTTTTCGGGCAGGGTGCGGATGAGCTGTTTGGAGGCTACAAGAAGTACGAAAATTACAGGGGGGAGGAACTGTTCTGGGTTCTGAAAAGGGATGTTGAGATGCTTGGAGTTAACAATCTTGAGAGGGATGTAAAGCTTGCTTACAAAGCTGAAGTGGAGATACTGACTCCTTACCTGCAGTGGGAGATAATAAGGGCTGTCATGAAAATACCGGGGGAGTACAAGGTAAGGGAGGTGAATGGGGAGGTAATCAGGAAGTACGCTCTCAGGAAAATAGCTGAAAAATATTTGCCAAGGAGCATAGCCTACAGGCAGAAGAAGGCAGTTCAGTACTCTACCAGAACTTCCACCCTTCTGGAGAAGATAGCAAAGAGGGAAGGTCTGAGCGTTAAGGAATATCTTGAGAAAGTGTATTCTGGCCTTTAAGCCTGGTGGGTTTGTATCTGGTGGGTTTGCATGACGTTCAGAATACTTGCAATCTCCGATACTCACTTTTCAGGTCCCGAGATGGCTGAATTCTGCATGAAATTTCTGGAGAAGGACAGCTATGATGTTATAGTTCACGCAGGAGACTTTGACAGGAAGGAGAGTTATGAGGTGCTGAAGGAATTCTGCGAGGAAAGGGGAATTGAACTCCTTGCTGTCAGGGGAAATTGTGACAGGTTCGATCTTGAGGAGGTTTTGCTTATCGAATCTGGAGAATCTAGGAGTTCTGAGGGTTCTGGAGGTTTAAGGATAGCAGCCAAACACGAGCCTGTTATGGAGGATTGCTCTGACATGTACTACCTTGCAAGGGAGCTTGAGGCAGATTTGCTCGTTTTTGGACATATTCACAGGTTTGCGGTTGTCAGCAGTAAACCCCTCGTTTTCTGTCCGGGTGCGGTAAAAAAGGGACAGTTTGCCGTGATTGAAGTTGACGATTCTCATCTGTTAACTCTCAGATTTTTCGAGGGAGGGAAGGAAGTTGATAGTGCGGTTTTTGAAGTGTAAGGATCTGGAGAGTTTGAAAAATGGTCTGGATACAAGCAAGATGGTGATAGAAAGAGAGGGAGGTTTCGAAACTCCATTTGGCTTTGTTAAATTACCTCTGGACAGGGTTCTGGACTTTCTCTGCGATCTCGGTTTTGATACTGTTTACGTTGTGAAAAGTGAGGCTGGAAGTGGGTGCGGAGATGTAGGAGATAAGGGAAGTGCGGGGAGTGAAAAGAATGAATCAGAAGAAACGGAGTGGGAGGTGGAGTGGGAAACACCGAGATCAATAATTGAGAAGCTGAAGAAATCAGAAAAAAGCAGGGAATGCGGGGCTATAGCAATGTTCATAGGGTTCGTTAGAGAATTTAACGAGGGGAGGAAGGTCATCAGACTCGAATACGAAAGAAATGAAGAGCTATATATAAAAAAACTTGAAGAGCTTAAAGAAAGAATTCGCTCATATCCCGGTGTGGCAGAAGTGGAAATTTTTCACAGAACTGGAAAGGTTATGGCTGGAGAGGATATAGTTTACGTTGCGGTCATGGGTAGGGGGAGAAAGGACGTCTGGAAGGCTCTTGAAGATGCTGTGGAGGGAATGAAGAAAGAACTCCCGGTATGGAAAAAAGAGGTCTTTGAAGGAGGGGAAATCTGGATCTGATAAACTTATTTTTTAAAGGATTCGACAATCCTCCTGACCTTCCTGCTGTCTATGCCCGTTCCCGAGTCCGATTTTATGTACGTTCCCACTATAATGCCATCTGCCAGATCCTTTTCCGCTATTTTCAGTGCGAGCTCAGGCGTAACACCGCTACCAGCGTAAATCTCGCACTCAAGCCTTCTCCTGAAGAACTCAAGCTCCTCAAGTTTTACACTCCTGCCGGTTGCAGCACCCGTAACTATCGCAGCGTCTGCACAGCTCCTTTCGAAATTCTCTGCATAGTCCTCCAAGCTGGCGGCGTGTATTGCATGCTTTACACTGACGTCTGCAAAAACCCTTGCATTGCATCCTATCAGTTTCATGTACCTCATAAGCTCAGCAGCAACTGGCTCGAGAATACCCTCTGGTGAAACAGATGGATAAAACAGCTGGTTTACTCTTATAAAGTCGGCCTTTACGGCTCTGGCTATTGCAGCTGCTGAGAATCCATCATTTCTCAGTACGTTTATTCCAAGGGATAGAGATGTTTCTCTTCTTACCTCTCTGGCTATTACGCTCATGCATGCTACAGTTTCCTGACCCACTCTGACTCTGAATGGTTTATCTCCGTAGTTCTCTATAATTACTCCGTCAGCCTTGCCCTCCTCAATTGCCCTTGCATCTCTGACCGCTTTTTCGATTAGCTGATCGATTTCCTCACCTCTGTGGAGTGGTGCTCCGGGCAGTGGTGGCAGGTGTATAACGCAGATAACCTTTCTATCCATACTTACCACCTTGTATGTCACCTTTTGAACTGTTCGAACTGGAATTTGGCTGAAAATTTTGGATTAAGATTACTAAAAAATTAAAATCATAAGGCATAAAATCATGGGGCATTACGCCTTCGAAACATTACAAGGGCAAGCAACGCCAGTATTGCGTAAATTGAGCAAAATCCCGGAATTCTTGTGTTAATTCCGGTGTTCAGGTTTGCCGATTCTTCGAAGCTTGGTGCTGGTGTGTGCTCAACTTTAACAAGCTGGCTGTGCTGGTGCATTTTTGCGAGCACGCCTATCAGCTTTGCAATCCTTTCCGAGAGCTTGAAGTATGCAAGTTTAGCAACAGGATTGGTACTCGTTTCTGCAAATTCGTAGTACGCTACCGGGAGTATTGGGGTGACGTGCTTTTCAAGCTGTGCTATGGCTATCTGAGCGCCCTTTCTGGATGCGTTTATTTTTTCCTGCAGTAGCTGCTGACCTGTTGGAGAATTCGTTATTCCTATAAGCTCTATGCTCAGGCTGGCTTTTGTTATGGCATTTATTGCTGAGAGAGCCGCACCACAGTATAGGCCTTCATCAAGCTGGGTTCTGCCGTAGGCTATATCCTGCTGTGCCTGCTCAAGCAGATCCTTCTGTCCGTATATCGAGCCGGCATAGACTATCAGGGACTCTGCCTGACTGAGGTACAGCTGAGCCCTTCTCTTTATCTCATTTTTACCGAGTGGTATGTCCTCTTTTATCCCCGGCAGCAGCGAAAGCCACAGTCTTGCACTTTCAACTCTCTCTCTTGCGTAGGCAAGATAGCCAAGAGCTGTGTATATGTCCGGCGAACTTTCGGCCTTGTTTAAATAGTCCTGTGCAATCGTAACTCTCTCCTCAGCAGCTCCGTAAAGCTGGAAGCTTTCCAGTCCAACGTTCTTGCTTGAAGAATTCAGGTACTTCATCAGGTTGTCTATATCTCTCTGCACCCTCCTGAATTCGTTTTCAAGTGCTTTGTCAGTCGTTATCGTGTGTTTGTACTGAATGTATCTCATGTCAATCATGGCCGTGAACCACTCGCTTGTTGCCGTGTAGTACTTACCCTGATCGTATTCTTTCTGAGCTTTCTTCATTATACTCCTTACATTGCTCAATTCATCATTTGTGGCTATCTGGCTGACTATGGAGTAGAGATCTTCTGCCTCGCTCTTCATCTTATCTGCAAGTTTTTTGAGTATGTTGGAGTACTTTGTCAGATTGACGCTTGCATTCTTCTGCTTTATTTCGTATCCCGTGTAGTACTCAAGAGCCTGATTTACTGTTTCAACTTCCACAACCTTAACTCCAAGCTTTTTGCCAAGCTTGACAACGTCAACGGGTTTAACGACTGTTGACTCAAATACGAAAGGTCCGTTTTTGACGACCTTGACCTCTCTGACGTAAACTATCCTCTGGCCTGCAGGTATGAGGAAGTATTTGGCTCCGTGACTTGCAGCAGCCTGGAGCTTATAGGGTATCCCGCCTACTGGCCCTATAAAGCCGTCCGGG
Organism: uncultured archaeon; assembly: GCA_964622075.1. Lineage (GTDB taxonomy): Archaea > Halobacteriota > Archaeoglobi > Archaeoglobales > Archaeoglobaceae > WAPX01. The sequence goes on from CAZUMR010000075.1 coordinate 8,744, forward strand.
TATATCATTCCGGTCATGAAGACGTCTCTTCTTATGCTGAGGTTTTTCAGGGCAGCAATGGTTGCTACGCACATCACACCTCCTGCAGATGGGCCACCCACTATTGGAGCGTTTGCCTGTATTATGTAGAAGAAGTCGTGTTTCATGTAATCGACTCCAAGCAAATCACAGGCGGTTAGAGCTGCAAGCTGTGCACTTCCCTGCATATCTATCTCGGTGTATGGTGATGTTGAGACGAACACCTTTCCGTTTCCGGGGGTTACGATTACGGTTATGTTTATTACAGCTCCCTCTGGCTTTTCTCCTGTCTTCACAGCCACAGCCTGTATCACTACTTTTTTCTCGTGTACAAACTGAGCAGATCCAACTGGAATTAGCGGTGTTAACAGGAGAGCAATCAGCAGCACTGAAATTGCCGGGCGAGGTGAGATAGCTGGTCTGGATGGGCGACTGATCATGGAGAAAGTTTTGTGTTACTCAGAATATAAAGTATTGTCTGAGCTGAATTTTATGTTAAACTTTATGTAAAAATAGAAATGGCAATAAAAAGCTGAAACAGGAACGCAAACACTTAAAGGCAAGAAATCTTTATCTGATCTGAGGGAATGTCGTTTGAAGGGTTTCCTGAAAGATTTCCTGAAAGGCCTGAAAAATCGTTTGAAAAAATGCCGGTGAGGATAGAGAGGAAGGTATTGGAAGCTTTAAAGCGGTGTGGTATAGAGAGATTAAACGAACTGCAGATAAGAAGTGCAGAGGTAATTCTGGAAGGTAAGGATTGTTTGATTGTTGCTCCTACAGGCAGTGGAAAGACTGAAGCCGCTGTTGTGCCGGCTCTCAGTGAGATAATCAGGAGAAATTACAGCCCGATAGCTCTCATATACGTAACTCCACTCAGGGCTTTGAACAGGGATATGCTGAGAAGACTGGAAGTTCTGATGGACAGCCTTGGGCTCAGAATTGCTGTAAGGCATGGAGATACGTCGAGAGCTGAGAGAGTCAGGCAGTCCAGATTAGCCCCTCATGTCCTTGTAACAACTCCGGAAACGTTTCAGATCCTTTTTCTCGGTAAAAAGCTGAGAGAATGGCTGAAAAACGTGAAGTTTCTTGTAATTGATGAGGTTCACGAGCTGTTTCAGAGTGAGAGAGGTGCCCAGCTATCTGTGGCTGTTGAGAGACTCAGAGAAATAGCAAGCTTTCAGACCATCTGCCTTTCTGCGACGGTGAGGGAGAAAGAGAAGGTTTCCAGGTTTTTCACGTCAAATAAAAGCGAGATAGTTGAAGGCTACTACGACAAGCCCTACTCGTTTAGAGTCGTTAAACCGGGGAGAAAAGAGGAGGACGAAAGAATAGCTGAGGAACTTTTCGTTGATGGTGATGTGGCTTCTCAGCTCAGGTACATCGCTGAAATCGTGAAAAAACACAGTTCAACACTTATTTTCGTCAATACCCGTCAGACGGCTGAAGCTCTTGCTTTAAAATTGAAAAAACTTGCCGAAGTTGAAGTTCATCATGGCTCTCTCTCCAAGGAGGCGAGGCTTGAGGCTGAGAGAAAGCTGCTGAGCGGGGAGATAAGAGCTCTGATATGCACGTCATCGATGGAGCTCGGAATAGATGTCGGGCATGTGGACTGTGTAATTCAGTTTAACAGCCCAAGGCAGGTTTCGAGGTTGCTGCAGAGAGTTGGTAGAAGCGGGCACAGGGCTGGAGAAATCTCAAAAGGTTACGTCATAGCATCTTCTTTCGATGAAATAATGGAATCGTGGGTGATAGCGGATAGAGCCCTGAGAGGTGAGATTGAGAAGGAGAGGTGCCACGAACTAAGCCTGGATACGCTTGCAAATCAGATAGCAGCAATTGCCATGGAGTATGGAGGTCTGGATGCGGAGAAAGTTTACAGGATAATAAGAAGAGCGTACCCGTTCAGAAACCTGAGCCGTAAAATGTTTCTTGAAATCTGCGTTTTTCTGAACGAGAGAGGAGTTATAGGGCTCGATTTCAGCATGGATGCAGAAAATCTGAACGATCTTGCGGGTATAAGGATATTCCCGAAGCGGAAGACGAGGAAGTACTTCTACGACAACGTCTCAATGATTCCCGATGAGAAAAAGTACAGAGTCGTGGATGTGACTTCTGGCAGATGTATCGGCTCTCTTGACGAGGTATTCGTAACTACATTCAGGGGAGAAGTTTTTGCCATGAGGGGCGAGCTCTGGAGGATCGTCGATGTAGGGGATGTTGTGAAGGTTGAACCTGTTAGCGGAGAGGGGGAAATTCCGAGCTGGGTTGGGGAAGAAATACCCGTTCCCTTTGAAGTCGCTCAGGAAGTTGGGGAGCTCAGGGAGATAGTAAAGAGGACGGTAGATGCTGCTGGCAGAGAAAAAACTGTAAAGATGCTGATGGAGAGGTTTAGCACAACAAGAGAGGCGTGCGAGGTTGTTGTGGATATAATAGAGAGGACAGACATCGTCCCATCTGACAGGACTGTTACTGTGGAACAGGGAGAGGGATTTGTAGTAGTCAACGCCTGCTTTGGTCATACGGTAAACGAGGTTTTTGGCAGGATTATTGCCACTCTCCTTTCTGCAAGGAGGGCTACGAGTGTTTCCGTGGAGATAGACCCGTACAGAATAAACCTGTACCCCGCGAAGGTTGGCGAGGTGATGAAGGTACTTGAAAACATGAAAGAAGCTGCACAAAGTATGGATGGAATAAGGTGGCTTGCGGAAAGAGCGCTGATCGACACAAAGCTGCTTCAGTGGAAGGTCGTCTCATCCGCAAGGAAGTTCGGAGTTATGAGTAAAAATGCGGATATAACGAGAATGAATCTGAAAAAACTTGTGCTGAAGCTGAAAGATACACCCGTTTACAAGGAGGCAGTCAGAGAACTGCTGACCGAGAGATTTGACGTGGAAAGGCTGTATGAGGTTTTGAATTCCCTCTTCGACTCGATAGACGTCGTGGCAGTTGAGGAGCCTGAAAAACTGAGCCCCATTTCGAGAGCAGCCAGACAGCAGACTTTCGATCTGCTTGTCCCCTCAAAACCGACCTCTGCCATAATTCACGTCTTTAAAAAGAGACTGGAAAGTGAATTCTGCTGGCTGTACTGCGTTAACTGTGGGTGCAGGATAAGAGTTCAGGTTTCGAGAGTGGAAGAACCTGTCAGGTGTATCAGGTGTAAATCCAGACTCGTTGCCTGTGTGAATGCAAGGAGAAATCCTGAGGAGTATTCAAGGGGTGATCTGCTGAGAATTGCAAACCTCGTTATGAGCTATGGCAGAAGGGCTGTCTATGCGATGAACACTCACGGTGTTGGAGCTGAAACTGCTGCGAGAATACTTGCGAAGTACTACAGGAGTGAGGAAGAGTTTTTCAGGGAACTGCTTGAAGCTGAGAAAAGGTACATAAGGACGAGGAAGTTCTGGAGCTAGTCTGTCAGCAGTTGAGCAGTTGGGATGCGGGGAAGGATGGGCAATAAAAAATGAAAATAGAAAATAAAAATGTAAATTTAATGAAATAACATTAAAGAAATAATATAAAAAATTAAAAAGGTTGAAACCATGCTCCCGGTAGAGTATGCTGGAAATGAAACTCTTAATGAAACTCTTGAGGACATTGAAAGGGAAATTAAAAACTGCAGGAAGTGCGAGCTGTGGAAGACGAAGACGAACTACGTTCCGGGAGAGGGAAATGAAAAGGCCAGAGTCTTTCTCATAGGCGAAGCACCGGGGAGGGAGGAGGACAGGCAGGGGAGGCCTTTTGTCGGAAATGCTGGAAAGTTACTGAACGAACTGCTTTCGAGTATAGGCCTTAGCAGAAAGGATGTTTTCATAGGCAACGTTCTGAAATGCAGACCTCCGAATAACAGGGATCCGACACCTGAGGAGGTTGAAGCTTGCAGTCCCTACCTCGTCAGGCAGCTGAACGTTGTGAGGCCAGATATAATAGTCTGTCTTGGCAGACATTCCTCATCTTTCGTGTTCAGTTTGTTTGAGCTGCCGTTCAGGGGAATAACGAAGGAGAGAGGTAACATCAGAAAGGTTAAGGCGTGGGGAAAGGACGTTTACATAATTCCGGTGTACCATCCAGCAGCAGCACTTTACAGACCACAGCTCAGGGACGTGCTATTTGAAGACTTCAGGAAAGTTGGGAATGTGCTCAGAAATCTGAAAGGTGATGGGAAAAACAGTTCTGGTAATACCACACTCTCAGACTACGGATTTGTATGATTGCGGATTTTGCTGATTTACTGCCGATTCTGATTTACCTTGTACTCATGAACAGATCAAGACAATAACAAATCAAGAAGCATCAAAATAATAGCATCAGACCCGAACACTCAAAAAGCTCAAAAAGGTTGAGCTGCTGTAGGGATGTATGAGACTGAATCTTGAGTGCATTCCCTGTTTTATGAGACAGGCCCTCAAAGCGTCAAGGTTCTGCAAACTTGATGAAAGCGAGCAGGAAAAGGTTCTGAGAGAAGTAATGCAGTCTCTCCTCAAAGAGAGATGGGACAGAACTCCTCCCGAACTTGCCCATATCGTTCACGCTATTGTCAGGAAGTACGGGGGAGATCCATACGCGGAGGTAAAGAGAAAGAGCAACGAGCTTGCCCTTTCAATGTATCCAAGAGTGAGAGACCTTGTGGAGAAGAGTGAGGATCCTCTTAAAACAGCGATAAAGGTTGCCATAGCGGGGAATATAATAGACTTCGGGGCTGTTGATAAAGATAGTGTCGAGGAGTTTAACCTGTTTGAGTTTGTAGAGGGTGTGGTAAGGGAAAAGCTTGCAATAGATCATTACGACATTTTCAGGAAGAGTTTAAGCAGAAGTGAGAGCGTTTTATACTTTGCAGATAACGCAGGAGAGATTGTTTTTGACAGATTGCTGCTGGAAGTTATGAAGGATTTGAGAGATCTGAAGGTAACGTTCGTCGTTAAAGCGGGGCCAATAATAAACGATGCCACAATAGAGGATGCTAAGCAAGTTGGGCTGGATGAAGTTGTTGATGAGTACAGGTTCATTTCCAACGGGGAGGTTGGTGTGGAGAGAAACTCTCCCGAGGTTAAGAGGTGGATAGATGAGCATGATATTGTTATTTCAAAAGGGCAGGGAAATTACGAAGGTTTGAGTGAGTTCAGCGGAATATTCTACATGCTCATGGTTAAATGTCCCGTAATTGCAAGGCACGTTGGAGTGGAAGTTGGTAGCAAGGTTCTGCTCTATAAATAACACAGGAAAAGCGTTATACAGTGTAAGACAATTATCGAACATGAAGGTTGAGTCGTATCTGTACCGCTCACTGGATGGAAAAGTTCAGTGTCTGACATGCAGGCACAGGTGTGTGCTTGAGGAAGGTAGGTGGGGGATATGCAGGGTCAGGAGAAATGAGGGTGGCAGGCTTTACGCATACAATTATGGCCTTGTTTCTTCAGTTGCTCTCGATCCGATAGAGAAGAAACCGTTTCACAACTTCATGCCGGGGAGCAAGGCCCTTTCCTTTGGAAGCGTTAGCTGTAATTTCAGATGCCAGCACTGTCAGAACTACACAATTGCTTTTGCAGATTTGAGCTATCCGTGCAGGGAGATGAGCGTTGATGATGTTGTTGAGATGTTTGTGGAGACAGGGGCTGATGGTATTGCATGGACGTACAATGAACCAGCGATATGGCACGAATTTGCGATAGATGCGAGTGTAAAGGTGAAAAAAGAAGGGGGCTATGTTGTTTACGTTACCAACGGTTACATGAGCAGGGAAGCTCTCGACCAGTTTGTTGAGGAGAGGGCTCTTGACGCTGCAAATGTTGACGTTAAGGCTTTTAACGAGGATTTCTACAGGAAAGTCTGCAAGGCAAAGCTTTCGGAGGTTATGGATTCCGTTGAATACATGCATTCCAGAGGTATATTTCTTGAGCTTACATACCTGATAATACCGACGATGAACGATAGCAGAGATGAAATCGCAGCTTTTGCCGAGTGGGTTTGCAGTCTGGACAGGAGGATACCCGTCCACTTTTCTCGCTTTCATCCTGATTTCAAAATGACCCATCTACCTCCCACCCCGGTTGAAACAATAGAAATGGCTGTGGAGATAGCGTACGATGCTGGTCTGGAGTACGTTTACGCTGGAAATGTCTGGGGGCACAGGTTTGAGAACACGTACTGTCCGAGATGCGGTGAACTGCTGATAGAGAGAGAAGGATTTTTCGTGAGACAGATCAGGCTGGAAGGAGATAGATGTCCGGAATGCGGTTACAGGCAGAATATTGTGCTGGGGGTTTAGTTGTTTTGATTATTT
>CAZUMR010000076.1:0-15535 GCA_964622075.1 uncultured archaeon
CCCTTAACAAGTCCATGGCCGGCTATTACCTGCAAGCAGACGTCAGTCACTTTTTTCACGGTTTTTGCTGCGAAAAGCTTGCAGATAGCTGAGATCTGTGTTTCCCCTCTTGACTTTATGGCCTTCTCAATCAGTGCCCGCAGAGCTTCAATCTCCGCAACACATTCGGCAAGCTGAAAGCTGATGCCCTGATACTCCAGAACTGGTTTACCAAACGCCTTCCTCCTTCTGGCGTAATTAATAGCCTCTTCCAGACATCTTTCGGAAATACCAAGGGCTATTGCGGAGAAGAAAGGTCTTGAAAAGTTTAATGTGTTCATCACAGCTTTTAACCCGTCAGCTTCATCCACAACCCTTGCACCTTCAAACCTGACCACGCCTATTCCGCTACCTCTGAAAGACGAGACGTTGAGTTTTCTTACGCTCACACCACTCCTTTCAACAAGGCACAGTTTCAGCTTATCCCTATCTTCGTCCACGGCAAGAACTGCAAAATCCTCGGCAAGTTCTGCATTTGTTATCAGGGTTTTGACACCGTACACCTTCCCATTTCTAATTCTCGTTTTGCAAACCTTCAAATCACTCCCGGATTCCGGTTCTGTGACTGCAAAAGCGTGAAGTCTTCCTGTATAATCTCCGAACTCCACAAGAACCATGGAGCTTGCAACTATGGATAGGGCGAGAGACTGATTTCTCCTTGCAATTTCGACAACAGTTCTGTAAAATTCCTCTCCCTCAGGCTTCCTGCTTAGAAGGCCAAGATCTCCTGCATCTTCTATCAGCTCCCTACTCATTTCATTTTTTTCGTCCATTTTGCCTGAAAGTTTTCCTGCCTTTATCAGAAACTCCTCCAGAGCTTTCGAATTTTTCATATTATCCATCTGACTATCCATTTGAACACCTCACGAATTCACAGCGTCTCTGGATCGTGTCCGAGCATTACAGTCCACCACCATCTTGCCATGTCAACGAGGTCTCTGCTGAACACCCCTGATAGCCTGTATTCTCCGTTTCTGACGGCAATCATCCCAGCACCAATCAGCCTGTTTCTCATTGAGTAGAAAGAAGATTTTGCCATTTCAAGTTCTTTCATTACCTTCTCCCATTCCTCCACCTTTAGCGGATTTCCGGACTTTTGCCTTTCATCTATGAGTGTTATAAACCGGATGGCCTTCATGGCGAGCTCCTCGTTTCTGAATAACCTTCTCATCAGCTCAAGAAACGGGTTTTTTGACTGGGTAATTCTTGCATTCGATGCAGACCTGACTATTATCGAGGCTGAAGTTTTTGGAGCCTCCTTCACCTTCATGATCTGGAACACCTTACAGAGGTTATTTAAATTGGCGCTCATCATTACGTGACATCACACTCATCGTGACATCACACTCATGCAAAACCAGAAAAAATTAAATTAAATGTGCTGCAGAGTGTCTATATCATGGGTAACGCTGCAAAAGTAGTTCTGCTGCTCATCGTAATATTTGCGATATCAACCCTTGTAATGCCACAGACAGTCTCCCTTTTCGCCGGGCAGCACTGGTGGTATAATGTTAGCGGAACAGGCAATCAGATTCCATGTCAGAAATGCCACGCAGATGTTTATGAGGAGCTCAAGGACAGCTACCACAGCGGTATGGGCTGTGCCTGTCACAGGGCAAACCTGAGTGTAACTTACGCTGAAGTTAATGGAAGTGTTACGAACTATCAGCCCGGCAAGCAGGCTCACGCGGCAACTACAGTTGCCTGCATGCTCTGTCACCAGCTTAATGCTTCCTTAAACAGCACAAATCCCGGGCCTTTTGCCGGAACATTCAATGTAACTGCTTTTGGAGTCTCATCGCACTACAGGTATTCCAACTCAACTTTTACTGGATTGTGTTCAGCTCACAACTCATTCGTTGCGAATGCAATAAAGAACAACACTTTGAGAGACTCCACTGAGGCGTGTGTGGCCTGCCACATGAAGGTGAACATAACAATACACTTCCACGTTATGAGAGGAATTAATCTTACAACCCAGCATGTAGTACTCGGGTATTACTCTTTAACAGGATTAAATGAATCGTACATCAATGTTACCTCCAACACCTTCACGTACACAAATGTTACGGAGGTGAAACAATGAACGCGAAAGTAGCTCCTGTAGCTCTCATCGCAACAGCAATAACAGCAATCTTCCTCCTATACTCACCCCACACAGCCACACTCTTCGTAGGAACTCACTCAACATACAACTTCTCAACAAACCCTGTCACAGGAGTGATAAACATAACAACACCAAACGGCCAGACGGAGTACTGCAAGCTGTGCCACTACCACATATGGGAAGAATTGTACTCAAATCCTAACTCTCCTCACTACGACCTCAGCTGTGAAACCTGTCACAGATTCAACGGCACGGGAGTGAGATTTGCAGTTATAAACTCAACACCTCACCCCGGCATACAGGCTCATGCTGCCTATGTGCCAAGCTGTCTGGACTGTCATGGCGGTAATGGAAGGTGGGTTGTTAACAGGTTTGGTGTTAAAGTTCACGCCCCTCCAGCCCCAGCTTTTAACGATACAGTTACAGTCAACCACCACAACGTTACAGTAATTTCATCAATCCCTTACTTCGCAGCCCACAGGGCACTTGTCGTTTACTTTGAGAATAAGGGTGATGAGAATCTTGCATGCCTCCTTTGCCATACGAACATTTCAAAGCACATGGTTTTCAGTTATCAGTATGCTTTGAGCTATAACCTGAGTCTGTGGGGTTTCCTTGACGTGACACCCCATGGTGTCAGGAATGTGAGCATCAACATTACTCCAAATGCTACCTTCAACGGTATGCACGAATTCCTACCTTTAAAGGACATAAACTGCTCTTCATGTCATGAGAATATTTACCTTGGTCTGATAAACGGAACTCACGCTCCAATCTATTACGATCCGTTTTACTGGGGAACTGTAAATCTATGGGGTAACCCGAGATATCACGCTTTAGCAGCCTATGGAACGGCAGTGAACACATCGTGGATAAACAACTCCTACTGTGATGAATGCCACAACCTCTACCGCTACGCTACAGTTGACAACCCATCGGCCAACCTGACGTATAACCTGTTACCTGCTGCAATTGAGATAAACTCAACGAAGATACACTGTGCAGAGAAAGTTTCATGTCTGACATGTCACGGTTACGGGAAACCGTACGATCCATACTATCCGATATATTACAACCAGACAAAAACATCATCAGCCTTGGGGCATGAGTATCTGCTAAATCAAACAGCAAACTACACAAGAATGTACCACGGCGACATATGCATGGCATGTCATGAAGCAGCCGTTCATGCTGTAATTGGGTGCAGCTGGTGCCACGTCAAGGGAGACATTGGTTTCAATATAACTTCTGAACCCAGTGGGAGCGATACGGTTATTTAAAGTTCCCAGAGTTGGGCCAGAATATGGTAGAAACAATGAAGAAAGTGAAAAAGCTAACACACAACGTTTTCCTGCTTTCAGGAATTAAAAATGAAGACAGAACCATAATAGCCACCAGAAGTCCGTATCCTCCACATTACGGCGAGAGAAAGCTGGGGGAGTATAGAGAGTGGATCCCTTCAAGAAGTAAGCTTGCATCAATGCTCCTCTCCTATCACTTCGAAATTAAGCCGGAATGGAAGTGCCTCTACCTTGGTGCTGCGAGTGGCACTACTGTCAGCCACCTCTCTGACATACTCGATAAAGGAATAATCTACGCTGTGGAGTACTCTGCAAAACCTTTTTTAAAGCTTTTAGAGCTTGCTGAGGAGAGAAGAAACATTGTACCACTTCTCAAGGACGCATCAAAACCGGAAAGTTACTCCGGGATAGTTGAACCAGTTGACTTCCTGTATCAGGATGTATCTCAGAAAAATCAGGTAGAAATATTTCTGAAAAACATAGATTTCTTCCTAAAGAAAGGTGGTGAGGCCTTGCTTATGGTAAAGGCAAGGAGCATAGACTCCACAGCTAAGCCTGAGGATGTATTCAGAAGTGTGCTGAAAGAGCTTGAAAAGGAAAATCTTGAAGTAATCAAAAGCGGCGAGCTAAGGCATCACAGAGACCATATATTTGTTCATGTAAGGTTCTAACTGGTAACACCTTTTTCTCCGGGCTTAAGGAGTAGTACTGAATCGTTATCAAGTTTCAGGTTTTAACAAGGATATGATGAGGTTTGTCGGCCCGTATCTCGATTATATAAGCTTTGTAAAAGGGTAAAAGGCGAAAAATTTAAGTTTTGAAAATCGTCTTTTTGAACGTGACCGCTGATAGTCTCGAGGTGCTCCGGCTCGCACTTAAGCAACTGTCGGCAAGAATAGAGGACGTTAAATTGGCTTTGCGTGAAGCAAGAGTCGATTCATCTGTGGAGAGGTTGGCAGAGTGTATGGAAAGTTCTACATGCACAGTCCTTCTTGGCGGACGGGGCATGTCCGTTGAGCCGCAGCAGCTCGCTCCGCAGATTGCAGAGTCTTTAGGCTACCGATCTGATATGAATGGAGATGTACTGGAGTTTATATCCAGCCATGGCGGTAGCGACGAGTATGTCAGACAGCTTACGGATGTGGAAAATACCCAGCTACCAAAGAGAGAACACTTTGCCGTAGGACTCATGGCAAAAAGACGGTTCCTGTCATGCTATGTAACTACGAATTACACAAACGAAATAGAAAAAGTGTGTGCCCTTATGGACATCCCATTCACGAAGTCTGTATCAAATAATGCAGTTTTCAGGGTGCTTCATGTCAACGGGGATATGAGAGCAATAATCTGCGAGAACTGTGGAAGAGTGGAGTACATACCTACCATACTTTCTCCTAGAGTTGAATATGAGATAGAGTGTCATTGCGGTTGGAAGGGGTTGTACAAGGTTGCAGTGTTTCCACAAGAAGAGAGAACTGTCAAGAGTGTGTACGATGCTGCCGTTCGCCAGTTGAGAAGTGCGGACCTTGTAATTGTCTGCGGGTGGTCAGGAAGGTACGACCCAGATATCTTGAAGATTCTAAAAGGTGTTAAGGATCGGGTGTTCTGCGTTAATCCAGATAGGAGTGCTCCGGTATGTGGAGTAAGTAAGGAAGTGTTCGTCGGGGATGCCGGCAGCTTTTTTGCATCTCTTGCAAAAGCTCTTGGTTTCAAAGAAAGAGATGTAAATGTGAAACCGAAGAAGCTCCTGCTTGCATACCCAAACTGGGTTATAAAGGAGTTCCTAGAAAAGCTTCCGGAAGATCTTGCGAAGCTGTGAGCCGGGCACAAAAAGCAGGAAAAGCGGGAGGGGTTACAGGAGAGGTGATGTAGGCGTGAAGGAAGAGGCTCCGTATGGTGTTGGGCGGACTTGTACTATGGAGAGTTACCCCGCTGTTCCATCTCTTAGAGATTTGTGGTTGCACCCTGATACGGCCGATCCCGTGGAAAGATACTTCTGGTTCAGCATAGCTTCGGAACTTATAGGTCTCCTGATAAAGAGGGCTAACAAGAATAGATACGAGAGAATAATGAGAGAAAGATTCAGAGACTTTGTCAGGCTGAAGCTCATCTACTCGAAGGTGTATGTAGATTATGACGAGGATGAACCAATTAAATTCGTCGTAAAGGAACCAGATCACGTGAAAAGAATATCAACGAAACTTTTTGGCGAGTTTAGTAAGAGCGAGCTGAATGAGGGGTTTAAGTTCCTGACGCCCCTACGCATGTATGTGTTTCACGTCCTTCTTACAGAGCAGAGAGTCTTCACGGCCGATCTGGCAAAGAGATTGCGCCACCATGTGACGAAGAGTCAGATCTCGGATGAACTTGTAAAGCTGAGCGATGCTGGCTACTTGAAGCAGGTTGGCATTGGACATTACAGGCTGGCAAAAACATTTCCGATCGACTTCCTTGAGAGAGTTGCAGAACTTTTCGACGAGTATGCCATGGCATTTGACCAAGACGAGGTGCAAAATGTAGAAGGGTTAATCGTACACGACGTGAGAGAAAAGGATGTCATCAGATTTGCCATGCGCTTGTATCTGGAGGCTAGGCGCAGAAAAATCAAAGACATCGTTGAAGACATCCCGATAGTTTGCGGTGACTGGTATATGACAGTGAAATCTGCACTTGAGCTTGCAACACTTACACGTGGGGACATCGTACAATATATGCGGCAGTATTCTTCCCCGATAGTTATTATGAATCTCAATGGTAGGCGCAGAGTGTGTGATGCTCTCGAAGAAATCAGGAGACGGAAGTGCAGCGTACTTTTTAAGAAGGATGGTAATTCCTACACGTTCATTGATGTCAGTATGCTTAGAATACTCCCACCCACTGGATCACTCAACGTTCCAAGGTTATAGATTGATGATGTAGATTGATATTATTGATATTGATGTAAGATTGAGGTAGTCTAAAAAAGGAATAAGATATCTCTAAATTCAAGTTTCTTTTTTTATTTTCATCAGAATATGTATTGAGCGTGTGGTATTCAAAAACGTGACAGGCCCTACGCAACGTGACGATTGATGAAGAAGTTTACAAGCTTGCTAAGCAATTTGGGATTAATATTTCGGCTTTTCTTGAAAATAGACTGAAAGAAATAGACTGAAAGAATTGTTATTTCCAGAATCACCATGCGGGGGGAGGGATTTGAACCCTCGGACCCCTACGGGAGTGGATCTTGAGTCCACCGCCTTTGGCCTGGCTCGGCAACCCCCGCATTCCTGTATCCCTGTTGACTGTTTAATTCGTTGCAGAATGGTTATATAAAATCCTCGGTAAACTTTTGTGGGATTAAATCAACCTTCCTTTCCATTGCATCAAATGAAATTGTTTTCTTTTTTCGAACCTGAGGTTGGACGTGGACATTGTCGTAGCATCTGCCAGCAGCTATCCGAGGCCGGAGTGGTTCAGGAAGTATCTCAAGAGAGTTGAGGGTCTTCAGAAAGATCTTGATGCAAGGATTGACCCGTTCACTCTTAAAAAAGCTCAGCTTGAAGTTCTTGAAAATCAGGAGAAATGCGGCGTTGATGTGCTGACTGAGGGTATGCTGATATGGCACGACTTTCTTGCCACAGTTACGCTGAGGGCGGGATTCAAACCTGACGGACTTGCAAGGTACTTTGAAAACAATCTCTATTACAGGGTTCCAGTCCTCGAAAGTCTTGGTGAACTAAGAAGGCCGCACCTGAACGACTTCAGGCTTGCAACTGAAGTATGGAAGAAAAACAGGGAGTTAAAAGCCGTAACATCCTGTCTGACGGCGTTTTACCTGTCAAAATGCAGGACGGACGAGAAAAAAGCGTTTAGATTGTTCCTTGACCTGTTTTTTGATGAACTCTCAGAAATCTTTAAGATCACAAAAACTGTCCAGCTTGATGAACCGGTTCTTGCTGAAAATTATAAATGCAATCTTAAACAGTGGATGCTTGACAGTTTTCTTGAAGCTCTTGAGTGCTTTAATGCCAGAGGAAAGCTGTGGATTTCAACTTACTTTTCCGGGCTTGATGAGACAGCATTCAGCAGCCTGATCGATCTTTGCGATGTTATGTTTCTGGACTTTGTTGAAGGATCTGAAGTCAACCTGAGGAATTTAAAGGAGTATGGATGTAAAGAAATCTGTGCTGGAATAGCAGACGGCAGAAATACGAGGATGGAAAGTCTGGAGGAGCTGGAAAGAAAAACTCTTGAAATACTTGAGGTCTGCAGTTTGAAGAGATTGTACGTATCCACGAATACAGGTCTTGAATTTTTGCCGGAAGTCAAAGCTTACGAAAAAATGAATTTGCTGTCTAAATTTTCCAGATTTTTTAAGATTTCCGGCTTTTAATTTCGGTTGTGGTGGGTTGGAGATGGGTGCGGGGGATGGTTGATATGTCCAACGTGTCATGCCTCAGGACAACTGTTGTTGGTAGCTATCCAAAACCATCGTGGCTTAAGTATGCTCTCTCAGGTGATGAAGTGGCTGTAAAAGAGGCTTACGAAGATGCTGTCAGGGCGGTTGTTAAGGATCAGGAAGTTGCTGGAATTGAGATTCTGTGGGATGGCGAGATGAGAAGAGAGGAGATGACTTCCTACTTCGCTGAGAGGATTGAGGGCTTTGTCATATATGGAGAGGTGAGGGTATGGGGAAACACGTACTATCCAAAACCGGCAATAGTTGATGAGTTAAGGTACTCCCGACCTCTTGTTGTTCACGAGTACGAGTTTCTTAAAACTGTGACTGACAGGGATATAAAAGTGCCCATAACGGGTGCTTACACGCTTGTTGACTGGAGCTTTAACGAGTACTACAGCAGCAGGGAGGAGGCAGTTTACTCCCTCGCCGAAATTCTGAATGAGGAGCTGAGAAAACTTGTAAAAGCCGGTGCTGACTTCATTCAGCTTGACGAACCGGCCATATCAACACACTCAAGTAAAGATGAACTTGAAATTGCAAAAAATGCTGTTGAAATAATGCTTAAAGGTGTAAACGCCTATACAGCTCTGCACGTCTGTTATGGCGAATACGAAAGGCTCTTTCCGGAAATAATGGAGTTTGGGGTCGAACAGCTTGACCTTGAATTTGCCAACAGGGGTTTTTCGGAGCTGAATCTGCTTGAAGAGTACGGATATGATCTCGATCTCGGTTTTGGCTGTATAGACGTTCACTGTAGAAGAGTTGAGAGTGTTGATGATGTTGAAAGGGCAATAGAAAGAGTTCTGGAGTTCTTGAGACCTGAGAAAGTTTACGTTGATCCGGATTGTGGATTGAAGTTACTGCCAAGAAAGATAGCGTTTGAGAAACTGAAAGTAATGTGTAAAGCCGCAAAAAACGTGAGGGAAAGGCTGTAATGGTGTAATTGGTGTAATATGTGTAATATGGCTGTAATACAAAAGGATGTATTATTAAGGTGGGATTTATGGAGGTCGAACTTCTGAGAGTTACGGAGAATGGAGTTGAACTCGTTGCCAGATCTGCGAGAGTGAGTGGAGTGCCGGAGATGGAAGATGAAGAAGTTGTGAGAATGATAGTCGAGAACGATTACAGCAGTGCACTTGAGCACATAGTTTTCACATTTGACATCTCCGGCATAAGCGTGGCGATAAGTAGAGAGCTGCTTGAACACAGGATAGCGAGCCATACAGCAAGAAGCACGAGGTACAATAAGGAGAGTGGTTTTGAATTTGTAAATCCGGCAAAGTATCTACCAAAGTATCTACCAGAAAACGTTAGAGAGGAGTTCAAAAGGGAATTTATCAGGGCAATGGAAAACGCGAGAAAGAACTACGAAAAACTGTACGAACTCGTTAAAAAAGCAAATCTTCCTGACTCTGTGGCAAGAGAAGTTTCAAGGTACGCTCTACCGATGGCAACACACACTCACTATGTGTGGACTGTTAACGCAAGGTCGCTGATAAACTTCCTAATGCTCAGACTCTGCGTGAGGGCCGCCCCGGAAATGAGAGAACTTGCCAGCAGAATAAGGGAAATAGTGGTTGACATATATCCCGAAATATTTTCGGGTGTGAGGTGTAGAGGTTACACACTTGGAATCTGTCCTGAAAACGAGGCGAGACCTAAGAACTGTCCATACAGAAACACCATAAAAACGAAAAAGGAAATTAAGAAAAATCTCTGCTAAATCCCTATTCCGGGATGAACTTCGTGCAGTAGTAGATTATTCCGGCCTCTCCCTCTTCCCCACACCTTCTGAATGCGGCTTTAACCTTCATGCCCCTTCTGACTTCCCTTGGCTCACAGACGAGCTGGGATGTTATTACTGGCCCCTCATCAAGCTTTATCAGGGCAACAACGTACGGCTTCTGTTCTTTCATGTTCTCCGGCACATCGTGCACGACTGAATAGCTGAGAACCTCTCCCTTTCCACTGAGTCTGACTTCCACCATTTTACTCTTCCTTCTGCATTTGGGGCAAAGATTTCGGGGCGGGTAGTAGTATGTGCCGCAATTTTCACACTTTGTTGCTATGAGGTTGTACCTCTGTTTTATCTTTCTCCAGAACCTTGGAAGCATCTCACATCACCTCGTGAATATTGTAACCACAGCAGTTGCTCCAGTCCCACCTATGTTGAGTGTCAGCCCCCTCTCTGCATCCACCTGTCTTTCACCGGCATCCCCTCTCAGCTGCAGAACTATCTCCACAGCCTGTCTGACTCCAGTAGCACCGGCTGCATGTCCACAGGCTTTCAAACCACCGCTTGGATTTACGGGTATATCCCCATCGAGCTCGGTAACTCCCTCTCTTATCAGCTCCGCTCCCTTTCCTTTCTCGGCAAATCCGAGATCCTCGTACGCAATTATCTCGGCTATTGTGAATGAGTCGTGAACTTCTGCAACATCTATATCATCTGGCTCTATTCCTGCTTTCTTATAAGCCTCTCTCGCCGCAAAGACAACAGCATCCATCGTCGTTATATCTCTCCTGCTATGCAAAGCAATGTAATCGCTCGCCTGAGAGCTTGCCTCTATGAAGACGGGAGTATCTGTGTATTTCCTTGCAACCTCCTCGCTTGCGAGAATTACTGCGGCAGCACCATCTGATACCGGAGCACAGTCGAACATTCTCAGAGGTTCAGCAACGTAGGGTGAATTCAGGGCGATGTCTATGCTTATCTCCCTTCTGAACTGGGCTTTTGGATTTTTTACAGCATTTCTGTGGTTTTTTACGCTTACCATGGCAAGATCTTCAGCTCTCGTTCCGTACTCATCCATGTGCAGCCTTGCCATCATTGCGAAGAGAGATGCAAGAGTGGCACCATTGAAAACCTCCCATTCTCTATCGACACCTGAGGACAGGATTTCCATTGCCTTATCCCCGACATCTGTAACTTTCTCAGCTCCGGCAGCTATCACTATATCATGCAAACCGGAGGCGACTGCAAGATAAGCCTGCCTCAGTGCCATGCCACCACTTGCATCTGCACCCTCCACCCTTGTGCATGGTATGTGCAGTTCAGCCAGTCCAGAGTAATCGGCAATTAGAGCGGCTATGTGCTCCTGAGCGAGAAACCTGCCTCCACTCATGTTTCCGATATACAATGCTTCTATTTCTCTCCCTTCAAGTCCGGCATCCTCTATAGCCTCTATTCCTGCTGAGAGAACGATGTCTCTGAAACTTGCATCCCATAACTCACCAAACTTGCTCTGCCCAACACCTATTACCGCGACTTTCCTCATTGCCACACCTCTCTGCTGTCTTGTTATCTTATAAATAAATATATCTTATAAATAAACAAAAAACAATCAGAAACATCAGGCCATTCTTATCTTTCTCCTGAGCTTAACGTACATTCCGTAATCGACATAGATTCCTTTCTCTATCTTCTCCCAGACACCCGGTTTTCTGTTGAGCTCTTCTATTGCGTCAGTAGCTTTAATTACGAAAGCGTCGCTTCCAGCTCCAGAACCAAAGGAGACAAGTAAAATTCTATCTTCAGCTTTTACAACGTCCAGAGTTGCTGCAAGTCCGAGAAGAGAAGAACCTGAATACGTGTTGCCTATGTACGGAACGACAAGCCCCGGACTAATCTGCTCCTTCGAGAATCCGAGCATCTTGGCAACTCTTGTGGGAAACTTTCCATTTGGCTGGTGGAAAACAGCATATGCAAAGTCAGACGGTTTTAAACCTGTCTCCTCCATAATCTTTCTGGCTGCGGAAGTTATATGTCTGAAGTAAGCTGGCTGTCCCGTAAACCTTCCTCCGTGCCTTGGATATGGCTGCCCTTCTCTCCTCCAGAAGTCCGGTGTGTCCGAGGTGAATGATAGTGTTGCCTCTATCTCTGCAACAACATTTTTCCTTCCTATAATGTACGCAGCACCACCTGCAGAGGCAGAGTACTCAAGAGGATCTCCCGGAGCACCTTGGCTTGTGTCAGCGCCTATTGCAAGTCCGTATCTTATCATTCCCGCTTTAGCCATTGCGAAGCATATCTGAATCCCGGCAGTGCCAGCCTTGCAGGCAAACTCAAGGTCTGCGGCAAAGTAGTCGTTTCCAGCTCCTATTGCCTCTCCCACAATCGTTGCAGTCGGCTTTACTGCGTAAGGATGACTCTCACTTCCCACGTAAACAGCGTCTATTTCCTTTGCATCTATTCCGGCTCTTGAAACGGCCTCTCTCGCCGCCTCTACAGCTATTGTTGCTGTGTCCTCATCCAGAGCTGGTATGGACTTCTGCTTTATCCCGAGCCCCTTTGAAATAGTTTCTCCATCTTCTCCCCATATTCTTGCTATCTCCTCAGCCTTAATCCTGTAAACGGGAATGTACGTTCCGTACGAAACGATACCAATTTTACCTCCTTTACTTTCGCCTCCTTTCAAGAAAACACCCCCGGACTACCTGAAATTCTTTCTCAAAACCTTTATCATTTCTCCAACGTCCATTTCAGTGGCTATCAGATGAATTTTTTCAATTTCGGCAATCTTTGCTGCAATCCAGTCAACCTTGCTGGCTTTTATGCTGTTCAGGACGATCACTGCAGGCTTCAGGTTTGCAACCCTTACAGCGACCATCGGCGATCTGCCGGAGCTAACTCTTGTGAATATAAGAGCCCTTTCAGTCGTGAAGCCGTACAGTCTGTAGAAGTCGTAGGAGTTCAGTCTGAGGATAGCCTTTATACTGTCAATAACAGTGTGCCCGTTAACGTTTCTCTCGTTGAAAACAACGTCCTCTCCCTCTATTACATCCCTTAGCTTTGACGAGCTGACAGGCATATCGTACTCTTTCATGTCGAGTATTACATCTGTCTGAAAGCCATCAAGCAAATCCCTGTACTTGGAAACTGTTTTGTATCCTCTCTCCCTGTCAATCTCAAGAAGAGCCTCTATAATTCTACGTATAAATGCTATTCCGGGGGACTTCCTTCTGTCCCCCTCGTAGTCACTTATTACTGAAGGAGAAACGTTAAGTCTGTTTGCAAGCTCCTTTTGTGAAACTTCAAAAATCTGTCTCCACTTTTTGAGAGTTTTACCGGGATATTCTGCAAAAACTACTTCCCCGCACATCTTGTTTGCAAGGGCTTTTGCGGCAGAATCCATAGTCTGCGTAAAATTCCGGGCTTATAAAATTTACGATTGTCGGAGTCCCAGTCGATTTTTGTCGTTTATCGGTTTACTGCTGTCCTTTTCCTTTGATCTTTGTCTTTACCAGTATTGCATTGCCTATTGATTTTGTGGCTATGGCTCCCAATGCCCAGGCTGCCCCACTTCTAACCCCAGCATCTTCATCTTTCAAAAGTTCAATCAATGGCTCTACTGCTCTTTTATCACCAATCTTTCCTAATGCTTCAGCAGCCCTCCATCTAACCTCTGCATCTTCATCTTTCAAAAGTTCTTTAAGCAGTTTAACGTCCTTTGCACTGACAAGAGATGTGAAAAGCGGATAAGAGAAATCCAAATCAATTCCCTGCTTTATTTCTTCAATGTACTTCTCTTTGAAATCCGGAATACCGTATTCCACAAGTTTGTGCCTGTCTGTTAAGCTGATTCCTACCTCACCAAGACATTCACACAGAACCGGATACTTTACCAGTTCATCGATTTCAGCATTGTACAGCAGGAAAATAAACTCCTTTCGATCTTCCTCACTTAGCATGCTGAATAGCATTTTCAGAACTTCTTTTATATCGAGAAGTCCAGTTCTTTCTTCCACTGGTTTTTCTTTTTCGATCCTCTCTTTTAACCAGCTTCTCCAGTCCTCTTTACCCAGATACTTTGCTGCAAAAAATTCCTTGAACGTTTCATGCACGAAATAAATTCTGTCACTGCTGCTATCGTACACTGTAAATACGCACGTGTTCAAAAATTCCTCTGCAGATATGCCGAGATGTCTTGCTTTCTCTTTTGCCCAGTATTCTTCCCACATCTCGTCAACAGCATCTAAATCTACGTAAGTGCTATTGCTTTCAAGCATCCTGTATGCTATTTTGCTGCAGATGTACTCAATAGCACTTGATAGTTTTCTTCTTAGCCTTATATCGAGTTTAAATTTTTCCTCAATGTGCTTCACGGACTTTTTAAATATCTCCTCATAGATCTTCGACCTCATTTCTGGCAGATCGCCGCTTTCAAAGTAGAGGTAGCTTACAAGATAGTTCATCAATGGATTTGATATCAGGTACAGAACATTTTTTTCTCTGAGTACTTTTTCAAACTTTTCTATGTCCACTTTCATCCCATCTCTCTTCGAATAGTAGTCTATCCACTTTTCTGCCATTTTTATTGCTATTTTCTCTTTTAGTGGTAGTATTTCGTATATCTGTCTTTCATCAGTTTTTATATATGTAGAAATTGGCCTTGAGGTAACTACTGTAAAGAAAGGAAATTTATTTATTTCTTCAGAAAGTCTTTGTTTATATTCTGGATTCACTTCATCAAAACCATCGAGGATAATCAGGTAGTCAAAGGTTTTCCTAAGTACAAATATTGTGTCCAGAATATCTGAGTCAGCCTTCCCAAAAACGAACGTTTTGAGATCTCCACCATCGTAGTTTCTGAGTTTTCTGTAAAATACAACTCTAAATTTACCTTCTCTGTTAAGTTTAACTGCATAATATTTTGCGAGCGTCGTCTTTCCTGAACCGGGAACGCCAAAAATGATAATCCTGTTTCTGTTATTTTTTACACTCTCCTCTATTACTTCATCAGGTGTTTTTGTTTCTTCTGTCTTCTCATTCTGTTCTTCGGGTTTGGAGATGTTATCTTTAAAATATTTCCTTGAAACACTGAGTTCTACATAGAAATCTTCTATTGGTAGCCCACCGCTGCCACCAAACCCGAAAAGATCGGGAATGTACTTCAGATCCTCGCTATCCATGATCTGTCTTTTTGTACTTTCTTCAAACAACCAGATTTTTACCTCTCTGTCTGAGAGAATCTCTTTAACGAGTTCTCTGAATTCACGATCACTATAATATACTTCCTCAATAGTTTTTGAAAGTTCTTTTACCAGATCAGGATTGTCGGGATCTAATTTACCAAATTTTCTTTTAAAGGAATTTAAATTTAATTTTGATTTTATTTTTAGATATATTTTATTCATAGATCTATCAATCACCAATTTAGTGCCTGACTCTATCTCTTTTTTTAGCCCGCCTTTCACACCAGATCCTACAATATTTTCTACGTTTATGATCAATTTTGCAAGGACTGTATATATCGCATCCATATAGCGATGCAGAAACGGGCTCAGAAATAACTATTTTTCTTTTTGTTCTTTGACACTTTCAGCGGCCGGGTGTATGTGGATATACAGTAGAAATGTGTGAGGTTTAAGCTCCCGCATATCCTACCATTGCCCTTCTGTGGTAACCGAAACGATCGCAAACCGGGAATCAGTCCTTACGAGCGGTATCTTTTCTTTTTCGGAAATACCTCTGCCTCTGAAATCTCCTAACAGCAGATTAACCCTGTTCTCCCTGATCACTCTGTAGTCGACGTTTTTGAGCACGAGGTTGTGCTGAACTCGTATATAAGGGAGCTCAGAACAATGGAGGCTGAGATAAAGAACTCGATGAATTCTGGGAAATACTGTCAGTTGTCTGCA
>CAZUMR010000077.1:0-22741 GCA_964622075.1 uncultured archaeon
CTGCTATGGGTGTGGAATCTATCCTCATAGCAACATCTTTTGCACTTGGTCCGGTCATAGGTGGTTGGCTTACAACAAACCTGAGCTGGCACTGGGTGTTCTACATCAACATACCCATTGGAATATTCGGGATAATAACAGCCTTCCTGTTCTTCCCTCCACTTGGAGGTGTGTCGAAAGAGCCGATAGATTACGTTGGAGTTGTTCTGCTTGCAATAGGTCTGGGTTTCTTTACTCTTGCAGTTATAAAGGGTCAGGACTGGGGATGGTGGAATAGAAAAACAGTATGGAGTTTTATAATCTCCTTCGCCTGGCTGGCTGCGTTTATTGCAAGGGAGATTAGCTGTGATTATCCGATACTTGATGTCAGTCTGTTCAGGATAAGGAACTTTACAGCTCCGATGGTAGCTCTGTTCTTCATGTCATGGGGTCTTGCTGCAGTGATATTCCTCATACCCTACTACCTGCAGGGAGTTCTATGCTTAACCGCTGAAACAGCGGGAATATGGATGCTGCCAATATCAGTCGTCAACATATTCGTCGCTCCCCTTGCCGGAAGGTTGAGTGACAGGATAAACCCGCAGATACTGATGTGTACGGCTCCATTCTTCTTCATTGCCGGACTGCACATGCTCTCAAACATAGGTGTGAATGAGGACTTCTGGAGCCTTGCTCTGCCTTTCGCAACTCTTGGCACGGGAATAGGAATGATGATGCCTGCTGCAATGAACGTTATGATGAGTGCTGTTCCTCCAGAAAAAGCGGGGATGGCAAGCGGTACAATACAGACGTCAAACTCTCTTGCAAGAAGTATAGGAATAAGCTTCGGAGGAGCTGTGTTTACAGGAAAAATGAACGAGCTAATAGTAAATGCCGGAAACAGAATTCCAAGCCCTCAGGAAGTAAAGTTGCTTGGAGTTCTTGCTGTGAAGGGGAACGTTCTCCCCCTGCTCGAAATAGTAGATGCTTTCCTGAAGAGTTTACACGCCGTATTCAGCACATCAGTACCCATTATAATTCTCAGCCTGATAATAGCAGCATTCTTTGTCAAGGGAGGAGAGCATCTCAAAACGGTTGGAGGAGGAATGGAGCTGCTTGGTTGACCCGTGCTATTTTGATTTTTTATTTATTTTGATTAAACGATTAAACATAAAATAAATATAAAACATTAAACATTGAACGTAAAAGGTTTAAAACAAAGAAGTAAAACAAAGAAGTCAAAAAAGCTCTTTAAACCCTCCACAAAAAGCAGCTCATGGAGTGCATAAAAATAATAACTGACTGGGAAGGCCCGTGGGTGGTAAACGACTTTGCATATGAAATCTGCTCTGCACTGTTCTCTCCAAGGTTTTTCGAAGTTCTTAGTTCCTACGACGATTATTTAGCCTACGAGGTGAAAAAAGAAAACTACAACCCGGGAGACACTCTCAGGTTAATAGCTCCCTTCCTCGTCGCCAAAGGTATAACATCAGAATGGATGAGGAAGTTTTCAAATCCCGTTTACGTCAGGGATGCAGCTTCAACTGCCAAGCTATTCCAGATCCTTGGACTGGATGTTACAGTTGCTTCCACAGCCTACATCCAGTTCCTTGAAGTTTCGTGTGAGAGGCTTGGATTCAAAAACTATTACGGGACAAAATTTTATCCGGAAAGATACGAAATGAGCAAAAAAGAGCGGGAGTTTCTGCTGTCATCTGTGGAAAGGATCGAAAAGCTTACGGAGGACAGGTTTGACTGGCTCGACAGGTTTTTCTGGGAAGAACTCCAGTCCTACGAAGTTTCGGGTAAAATAATGAGAGACATTAAAGTCATGGGCGGTGAGAGAAAGGCAGCTATTGCGAAAGGCTGCGATGTTGCAATTGGCGACAGCATTTCCGATATGCAGATGCTAAGGCTCGTGAGAGATAGTGGCGGCCTATCAGTATCGTTTAACGGCAACAGATTTGCCATTGAAAACGCAAACCTTGCAATAGTTTCAACCTCAACAACTTCCTATCTCATTGCCCTTATTGCTTACCTCAGAGGTCTGGAGAAAGAGCTTTCAGGCATTGAAATAGAAAGTTTGCAGACAAAGTTCTTCTGGCTGCCCGGGATGAGTGAGGAGGAAGTGAAAGAAGTAATATCTCTATCCGAAAACATGAGAAAAATGGTGAGGGGAGATGCCGGAAAACTCGGATAGCTTTGACTTTGTCTGTTTTGGAGCTCTGAATGCAGACATAATGTACTTCGTGGAAAAACTTCCGGAGGAGGATGAGGAAAGCTTCATTCTTGACGTTGAAGTTTGTTCTGGAGGTTCTGCTGCAAATACAGCATCTGCCCTCGCAATGTTTGGAAACAGGGTTGCCTTTTACGGTAAAACGGGCAGAGACGATTACGGCAAGATGCTTGTTGAGGAGTTAAAAATGTTCGGAGTTAAACCCATTGTATCATACAGCAGCAGGAGTGGCAAGGCCATAGTTCTCGTTGACAGAGAGGGGAGAAGGGCAATACTTGTGGATCCCGGAGCAAACGATGAGGTTGACGATTATCCAAGGGTCGAAAGCAGAATTCTGCATCTGACGTCCTTTGTCTGTAAAGAGAGCGATTTACCTTTTAGAGCTCAGATAAGTGCGGCAAAGGCCTTCAAAAATGTAAGTCTGGATCCCGGAGCAATATATGCAGGAAGGAAGGACGTCTGGGAGTTAATTGAGAACTGCAACATATTTCTGCCGAATGCCAGAGAAATTGAGAAAATATGCGGGTGTGGTTACAGGAAGGGATGCGAAATAGCTCTTAAAAAGATGAAGGGAGATGATAAGGTTGTCGTCGTAAAGCTTGGAAGTAAGGGCTGCTACGCAGTCAGAGAGAGGAATGGAGAGAGGGAGATCGCAGAGGTAAAAGCCTTTCACGTAAAGGCCATTGACACCACAGGAGCTGGAGATGCATTCAATGCTGGTTTTTTACACGCATGGATCAGAGGATACGGGATAGAGGAGTGCTGCCTGACGGGAAATTTCGTTGCAGGATACAGCGTCCAGCACCGGGGAGCAAGAAGTTTTCCTGAGAGGGAAGAGCTGGAAGAATTCATGGAAAATTTCCGGATATTGGAAAAATAATAAAAGTTAGCTGAAGAAGTAGTAGGCCACAGCAATAATCAGTATCAGAACGACTATCGCTATTGCTATGTCGATGAACAGCAACTTGCCGCTCCTTCTTGACTTTCTAACCCTCCTCCCCGTAATTTCAGGTTCTCTAAGGATGTTCAGCTCTTCATCCAGATAACCTTTTTCTATCAGCCTTTCTATGGCTCTTGTAACCACAACTTCCGGATATCCTGTTATCCTTGATATCAATCTGACTTTTTTCGTGTCTCTCAGCGCTCTGAGGACAGAAAGCTCAACTTCAGAAAGCCTTTTAGCACCTTTAATTTCACTCCTTACTCCGCCCTTACCAGTCTTCTCTTTCAGCGAAGATTTTACCCTTTCCTGAGGTGCAGCAGAAATTCCATCGTCCATCAGTGCGTCGATGACATCATCAACCACGAAAACCACCTCACAACCTCAACAGGTACTTCAACTTACCGTAAGGTTTTGGATGTACATTCTCTCCAGCAATCCTTCTTGCAAGGTTGTAAAACTCTTCCGATACCTTCGCCTCCGGCTTTTCTGCCGTAACTATGTAACATTCCTCCCAGCCTTTCTTAACAGCTCTCGACTCCCTAATAATACCGGCCACCCTGCCAAGCTTTTTCTCTACAGTCGCAACTGCCCACTTCTCGCCCCTGTATCTGTTGATGATTACACCACCGAATCTCGCCTGTATTTTGTCTATCACTTTCCTAACTCTCCATGCATCCATTATGGATGTTTCCTCAGGGTTTACAACAATGTATAGCTCCTCACAGCCCATCATTGGTATCAGGGCATAGCTGCTGAGTCCGGCAGCAACATCGACTATCACAAAGTCGTAACTGTCTTCGAGTTCCTGAAGTATTTCAGGAAAAGACTCAAGTTTGCCCACATCATCGTAGGACTGGGAAGAGGGTAAAACGTCAACACTGTAGTCTCCAATCCTGATTCTGTATACTGCCTCCCTCACACCAGCCCTGCCATTTAAAACGTCAACAAGAGTTAAGGTTGGTTCAAGCCCGAATATCGTATGCAGGTTGGGCAGAGCCACATCTCCATCAACCACCACCACGCTTCCAAAATCAGACAGGGCGACGGAAACGTTAGCTGCAATGGTTGTTTTTCCAACACCGCCCTTTCCCGAACATATTCCTATTACTGGCATAAGCGGCACCCAAGCCGGAGGTCGGATTAATCGGCTTACAGGACTTCTAAAATGATAAACTATTTATCTCTTTTCATAATCTGGCCGATATGGCACCTGCTTCCCTGAAACAGTGTACGAGAGGTGCAACAATTTTAATTTTCGCCATCATAATACTGACTGCAACCGCTCAATCAGGCCTTGCTTTTTCACCAGCTGACTTTCACGCTGCAATAGTAAGCGATGTTTTCGGTTACGGGCATTACATTCCGAGAACACCTCTGATTTTCAAACCCGGAGAAACCATGAAAGTTTACCTCGCTGTTGATAACGTAAACATAAACAGGGCTGCCGCTGTTGACTTTGTTGTTATAATCAAGGATCCTAAAGGTTACGTTGTTTATGGAAAGGTAACAAGCATATCAACTCTAAGCTACAAGGACAGACTTTACACCGTCCTGAACATAGACATACCGGACGACTGGATTGGTGGCAAATATACGCTTGACGCTTACGCCTTTGACGTTTTAAACACACTTCCAACCCAGCTCAGCTACAATAAACTGTACTACAAGATCCTTTATTCTGGAGAAACGTCACCTTCAATTTCCACAATTCCAAGGAAAGAAGCCCCGTACGCGAAGAAGGAACTGACATTTTACGTCAGCAATACACTGCCGAAGAAGTTCTACCTTTTTAATGAGAAACTTGAGGCAAAAACCCTGCCTGTAAATGTTTCAAACACGGTAACAGCATCAATTCTGAATCCGACTGATGTTGAAAGCAAAACAACAGTCAGGGCTCTTGTAGATGGAAAGGTTGTTGACTCTGTAAGTGTTACGGTTCCTCCAAGAGATGTGAAAACGGTTTCACTGAAAATTCCTCCCCTGAAGGGTGGAGTTCACGTGATAAAGGTAGTTGCCAATCACGCGTCTTATCTGCTGAACCTGCCAATAGTCGTGCCACCCCTGATATACGATGATAGCATAACTGCCGGCAGGGTAAAGAATGGAACGGTAATTTACTCTCCAAACGATTACGTCCTTGGAAGTGCCGGAATAACTTCTGAAAGCAATATCAGCCTGAGTGAGGCTTTAATGAATCTGAACAAATCGAGTTTAAATAGAGAAGATGCTGTAAAAATGCTGACAAACATTCTCGCATACGCATACAAAACTGAACACTACAGGGGACAGGTAAATGTGGCTTTGCTCAAGGGTAGTGATGAAAGAGCTGAAAAGATACTCCCGGTTCTTCTTGATATAATAAAGAGAGAGAGTCACGCACCTCTAAACTATGTGGGCGTCAGAGATGCGACAAATCTCAAGGACGTAAAGATTCTGTTTTACGTCGGATCCCATCCTAAATTTAAACCAAGCCTGCTGATTCCGTTCCTTGAAAACAATGGAACGCTGATATGCGATAATCCT
The DNA here is from genome assembly GCA_964622075.1 of uncultured archaeon. GTDB lineage: Archaea > Halobacteriota > Archaeoglobi > Archaeoglobales > Archaeoglobaceae > WAPX01. The sequence continues at coordinate 5,682 of CAZUMR010000077.1, forward strand.
GATTACTGGACAACTTACAGGGATGAACTTGCAGTCATGTTTTACGAGTATGGATGGAAGTACGACGACATTTCGAGCCTTTACAGCTCTTACTACAACCTGAGAATCGACAAGGGACTTGTTGTGAGAATATCTGTTGCAACAGAACTGCCAACAAGGTTTGAGTTCCTTTCCCTGCATGTCAGGGGTCCGCCGGGAAGTGGAATGCCCCCTCTCGTAAATGTGAGTACTCCGATAAACGTGACGTTTACAGTCAGAAACCTTGGCAGATCGGGTTCAGAAGTTGTAAAGGTTCTTGTAAACGGACAGACTGCGTTTAGCAAGAATATATTCCTGAAGACAGGACAAAAAGAGACTATCTCCTTCCAGTATATACCTGCCAAACCCGGAAGTTACAGGGTTACAATACCCGGCAGCAACCTGATGCAGGTGTTCTTTGTAAAATCACCCACAAGCGGACAGGTTGGAGCAGAAAAGGTCAAGGTCAGAAAGCCACCTGAGCACAGAATAGGAGCTGCAGTGGTAGCGATATCAGCCGGCATACTTGCAATACTGGTAATTCTGAGAATTATGCTCAGAGATTAGAGACTTTGAGAAACTGTTTATAAATTTTCTACGGGGTGAAAGATGTCAGGAAAGGTGCTGTCAGAGATAGAGGAGTGTGTACTGGAGAGGATCCTTCTTGGAACGAGGGATGTCAGAAAGCTATCCTCATGTTGCGGTGTATCAGAGTTAACGGTGAATGTTGCCGTAAGAAAGCTGATCGAGAAAGGATATCTGGACTGGGACATGAATCCAACCGAACTTGCGTACTCTGAATTGAAGTGGGTAAACGGAATGTATCCTCTGGAATACTACATCAACACAAGAAAGTTCTGGAGAATGGTTGTGGAGCTGGCAATAGCGGTAACATTTTTCTTAATGCTGGCCTACCTGATTCTGTACTTCAGAGGGTGAAGGGATGGAGTTCGAGCTCGAACTGCTGGCGTCTGAGGTAATCGGACTCAGCATTCTGGCAGTGGCATCTCTCGTTCTCGCTTTAACCAGAGCAGGATGCAGGCTGGCAGCCTTTGAAAGATTCAAGGTTTTCAGGTACAGAAGAAAGAAGAGTTTTGTTGAAAGTACTGTAAACGAGCTGAAAGAAGAGAAGGCTCCAGTAGAGAGAGTTTCACTCGTTCTTGTCGTTTTTGCAATTCTGCTTTATCTTACCCTGACTCACAAGCTGTTCTTTGCAGTCGTTGTATCTGACAGCATGTATCCCACGTTCAAAAGAGGTGACATGTATCTTGCACAGGCCATATACATAAATCCGAAGCCGGGAGACATAATAATGTTCAGAAGACCTGATGTTGGGTTGCCTGTATCTCACAGGGTTTTGAGAGTTGTCGGAGATCTGATATATACGGGAGGAGATGCGTCCGGGCCTGATCTGATTCCAATCAAAAAGAAAGATGTTATCGCACAGGCGGTCATGATTGGTGGAAGGCCTATAGTAATTCCCGGACTCGGAAAGTACTTCATACTGAACGCCAAGCAGATGCGTTCTATCGGCCCGTATGGCGAGGAATTTCTGTTCTACCAGAAGCTGATAAGGGCGTTTAAGAGCTATGCAATGGCCATAATCGTGATATGCCTGAGCGCATACGTTTACCTTGAATTTGAAAGTTACTCAAGAAAGAGAGCCTACAGGAAAGTCAAAGGAAGAAAATAATAAAAATTAACTCCTGAAATTAACTCTTCAGCCATCTGACAACATCGTCAAGGAAAGATTTTGTTTTTCTCAGCAGGAAGTTCGTCTTTTCTTCTCTTCTAAAAATTTCTTCCTCGCTGTGTTTGCTGGAGGGTCTGATGAATCCTCCTGCTTTTCCTTCGCTACCACCCTCCCCCCTGCCTGCTTCAGAAGAGAGTTCCTGAGCATACAGATAGTAGAGGTAGGCGTAGAGAAGGGAGGTTGCAAAAGCTATACCCATCAGGGGCGCAACACCAACAGTTGTCTGAAGTATAATTGCCATCGCAGGGACTATCAAGACAGGAATGCCCATGACCAGCCAGGCTTCGAACCTGCTGAAAAGGTCAAATTCCTTGGTTATGAATGCCCACCATACAATGTAAAGCAGTGTTAGCAGGTAGGGCGTGTACGCCATCATGTAGTAGTTCAGCATGAACAGGTAAATGCCGATGTAAACAAGGCTCACGACTATAACTCTCATGTAGAATGAGACGTTTACGTAGGGCTGAGAAACTTCCATTTCAGACTTTTCCAGTCTCTCTATTTTCGAGGCAAGTTTTTCCAGTTCGGCCTTGACCTCACTTAGCTCGACAGTGCTGTAAGCAACCTCTTCAAGCACAGGCTTTAACCTTTCGAACACGAGCTCGTTGAAAAGTTCATCACTCATCGCACTCATTTTGAGAAGTCTCTTGTAAAGTCTGAGAGCTCCTCCTGTCAGAACAACCCCGAATGTGAAAAAGACGACATCTGTCATCAGGTATTCAAAACCCCTGCCCAAGGAGAAGTCGTTGTAAAGGGAAACAATTGAGAGTGTGAGCACACCAAGACCGAGGATAAGTGATAGAGCTATCACTGCCTTCTCCGCAGCGTACTTCATCGAAGACTGGCTACGCTCATTATTTATAAGCGTTTTTAATTCTGTTTTTCCCCTGACTTTTCAGTCTCACATCTCCAGCCTCATATCCTCTGCCCCTATATCCGATTTCTCACCGAAACCGATTTATAAGCATTCACATCATAATTGTAATAGTGAAGAGAAAAAACAGAGGCAATAGAGGACAGCTGAGTTTAGACGTGCTTGTAGGCCTGACAATATTCATGATCACGTTCATCTTCATACTCCAGTATTTGCCCTCGATCTTCGTCGTTCAGAGGAGTGATATCTCCCTGAGCTCAAAGGCCTACAGGGTGGCAACACTGCTGACTGAGAGTCCCGGATACTGGACAAACGGAACGTACAACGGAACTGACTGGCAGAACCACTGGAAGGAGAGTGATGTAACTGTGAGAGTTGGTCTGTGTGCTGGAGAACCGGGAGAACTGTCGATAGACAAGATACTGAACTTCTCCGAACTGTACAGGGACTTTGGATATAGCTATGTGGCAAACATGTTCGGTATCAGAAACTACAACATATCCCTGCAGTATCTCTACAGCAATTCCACAGACCCTGTCTATTCCTACTACAACGGAAAGCCTTTGCTCGTGATAGGGAAGCCTGTACCGGAGTACGGAGATGTCGTGAAGTACGAGAGGATAGTTTACTTCACCAACGCCACGTTTGTTTACAACATAACCAACACGCAGATGGGCATTAACAGAACCAGAATATTCAACGTAACTTCCCCGGTTGGAACGTTCACGCTAATAGTCACGAACACATCCCTCTGGGGAAACGGCTGGGGAAGCTGGGTTCAGGTTAAAGCGAGCAGGATGGGCTGGGGTGGGCCCAAGATTGTCAGAGTTCCCCAGTCTGGAGGAAAACTGCTGCCGGGAGTTTACAACCTTGCAAATCAGATCTCAAGCAGACTTCCGGGAACTGTAAATCTGACTGTTGTTTCCCACAACGTTGCCGGATATGTCGTTTACTCAAGTGCTGGCCAGTACATCGCCGGAAGGGTTGCTGCAAAACTTGTCGTTTACGTATGGTGAGGTGAAAGATTGCATGAGTGCCAGCATGTCCGACAGAGGAGAAAGAGGACAGATGTTCACGCTCGAAAGCATAGTTGCCGCCATGCTCCTGCTCGTTGTAGCTTACTTCCTCTTCAGGTCAACCCTGCTCATAGCCCCACAATCCACGCAGATTGTTGACGTGCAGTTAAGCCAGTACGCAAAGGATACTCTGAACTTGCTTGATAATCCATCTCCTCTTCCGTACACAAGGGATTCACTCGAATACGTTCTCGAACACCTCAACTCGACCGATTTCAATCAGGTAATTTCCCCTCTACTGAACTCCACGAGAGAGTGCCTTCCGCGAGATGTAAATTTCAACTATCAGGTGGTTTACTACAATTACACCAGTGGAAAACTTGAAAAGCTCGATCTTACGAATTATACACCTACATCCAGCACTGTCACAGCCTCAAGATGCATCGTTATAGACAGCAGCAGGTTTGTCAGCGACTCACCCTTCCTTACCAGAAGTACTGTAGAAAACTCAAGCTATCCGGTCGTTCTGGAGGTGAGATTAACACTATGGCGTGTTTGAAAGATGAGAGGGGGCAGATAATAATCATCCTCGCACTGTTCATCTCCGTACTTCTGGCTGAGCTATCACTCGTTTACACACAGAACATACTCGCCGGCATGGAAAGCAGCACCACCCAGATGACCTTTCCAAAGTACGCCATAGAAAATTTGAGACACATAGCTCTCGTGGACCTGAAGAAGTATGCCGAAAACAATCCGTCCGGCTTTCTTGAATACGCAAAGATGATAGACAAACAAATCACGGAAATTTATGCAAAGAAAGGATGTTACGCAAGCATAGACATTATAGATGTCAAGTACACAAGCAGTGATACAATTTCCTGCTACACTGTCAGAATAACTTTCTTCAACTCAGGTGTTGATTATGAAGATACGGAAGTTGTTGTCTGCTGAGTTTTCTCCGGAGTTCATTTCGGATAATTCAGGAGTTTCCGTGCTTGTAGAGTACATACTGCTGATCGGTATCCTGTCACTCGTACTCGCGTTTACCGTTCCTCAGCTGAACTCCCTGATGTCCAAGCTGCCAACCCAGAATGCCATGAGCAACCAGTTTCAGGATGTTGCCAGTGAAATTTCGGCAAAGCTGACAGACATGCTGATAATAGCTCCAAAAAACGGGACTGTGAAGTCAAAAGTTTACATGCCAGTCTCTGTGGGAAAGCACACCTACAGCGTTGAGGTCAGTAATGGTGAGCTCACAGTCAAATCCAGCCTGTGGACGCAGAAAGTAGAACTCGGAGAATCAACTCTCGGCTTTATAACCAAGGGCAGAACTTTCAGCAGCAAGTTCTCCCATGAAATCGTGCTCAACTCATCCATCCATGTACTCCCAACGGCAGTTGCGATAGTTTACCCCACAGAGGCAATCGTTAACGAGAAGGTGACGTTTGATATGACGCACTCTTACGGAGAGGGGACACTGTACTATCGCTGGGATTTCGGAGATGGTAATGTAACGTCATGGATAGAATACGATCCGACAAACCCAGCAACCGGAGTAATGTATCACAGATACTCATCCCCCGGCAACTATACAGTCAAACTTGAAGTAAAGGATTCCCTCGGCTACATAAGCTCTGCAGTCGTTCACGTAAATGTAACAGAGATTCCAGAAGCGAGCCTGTACGTTCAAAAGTTCGTAGTACCGGCATACATCACACCCGGAGGAACTTCCAAAATCAACATATTCTTATTTGGAAATGGAATAAATCAGACTTCCAGAAACATTACCGTAATCCACACAATAGACACTTCCGGAAGTATGAATGAGTATACACCTCTCTCAACAAATCAGGGAAGCATTTATTCCAGTCCGGTTACGGTTAGCTACTACGTCCCACCCGGAACAAAGGAGCTTGATATATTTGTTACATGCCCGGATTTCGATATATTTCTCCTCGATTACGGTATTGCACCAATCGGTGTTTTTGTCAAATCTCCCGGGCAGAATTACTACACTCAGGTAACTACATTTTACCTGTACGGAATCCAGCTGGGTTACGGCTATGTTGCCAGATATCCACAGCCGGGAGTCTGGAATGTCTCTATAAACGATTTGAAGCCCTGGAGTGCAGAAACAGCAACAGTGTATTTTATAACAACAAGCTACAACCTTTCAACCTCTGAAACTTCGAACAGTGTGACTGTGTATCCGGTTTACAATACCTACACCGTAAATGTTCCGAGTGAAGCTACAAAATTAGGTGCAGAGATAATTCCTGCCCAGTCCAGTTACAACCTGTACCTGTGGCTCAGGGACGATGTGAGTGGCAAATATATAGGCCCCTCCACGGACTGGATAAACATAACTAATCCTTCAAGCCAGTACACGGCATATATAGTTCCAAACTATCCGTACGGCACATCAGTAAGTTACTACTTCAACACGTACATACCAAAGTTAGATGCTGCCAAGATTGCTGCAAAGACGTTCAACGGAATTCTGAAGAAGAATCCGTACAACTATATAGGAGTTGTGGGATTTAGCGGTTACAGTGCCTACTATGTAAAAAATCCACCAACAAACAACACTGATGACGTTAACGCATCTATAGATTCGTTGTACGCTTCAGGTACAACGCCCATGGCCTCAGGAATAGAATATGCCATAAATGAGCTCGATTCTTTTAAGAACAGCAAGAATTCCCCTGCGATAGATGTGATAGTCCTGCTCACAGACGGAAAACCGAATATAGATCTGGCAGGAGATTACAATCCGACCCAGGCAATAGAAGATACAATATATGAAGCATATCAGGCAAAGGAGAGAGGTTACATAATTTACACGATAGGGTACGGCACGGATGTAAATGCAACCCTTCTTGAAGAGATAGCCACAATTACCGGAGGAAAGTACTACTTCGCTGCAAACGCTCAGGAGCTCAAAAGCATATACCTGTCCATTGCAAAAGATATACTGACAAAGGTAGCCGAAAACGTGACTGTTAGCGATGTAATACCCAATGGAATAGATGTTGTGTCCACAAACGGTGCTGTTATCTCCAGAACAACAAACGGTACTCTCGTCCAGTGGAGCATACCGGTTATCAGAATAAACCAGAGCTGGCTTGGAACGATCACAATTACCACCTCAAAAACCGGCGTTTTAACAACAGATGTCGTAAATGTGTCCAATGTAACGTACTACAGCGTTGTAAAGAAGAAGATCGTAACGATACCGCTGCCTTCAAGGAAGCTAAACGTGAGCTTAACGAGACATGCAAGTTTCGAGCTCAGGTAAGGCCGGAATGGGTAAACATGTAAGCGGGTGTGGAAGATGAAAAAGAAAAAGGGAGTTTCAGAGGTCGTCGGAAACCTGCTGATTCTGCTGATAGTCGGCATAACAGTATCTGCCATGCTTTCATACGGTTACCCGCTGATAATGTCCGGACAGGAGAACGTCAAAATTCGAAACGTTATATCATCTCTCGTATTCACCAGAGAAAAAATGGATGTAGTCGCATCTGATGTCGCTTCAAGCACGACAGTTAAATTTCCCCCATCAGGTGGAGGAATCAGTGTTTCGGATAGCTATGCCATCTTCGTTTACAGAAATGGAAGCCTGCTGTCTTTCGTTCCAGATCATCCAAAGGAGCTGCTTTACAGATCAGGAAACACGGAACTCGCAATAGAGCTTGGTGGTGTCTGGAAGAAGAGAGGTTCAAGTTTCATGATCTACCCACCCCTGCTGTCCACATCCGGATCTACCCTGACCATGGATGTTTACGAGCTTAACGGGAGTGGATCGGCAGGAGGGTATGGTATAGCAACTGTACTCCTGAGTTATGAGGGAGAGGAAGTTCACAGCTACGGCAGCAGTGATGTAAAGGTTGTCATAGTCTCCGGGTTTTCGGGAGCGTGGGCAAGGTACCTTGAAAGTCAGGGGTTCAGCGTTAGCCTGAATGGAAACACCGTTACTGGCGAAATAAACGTGAAGAACTTCACAATCGCAGTTCACAGGATAGGTGTATCGATATGGTGATGAAAATGTTCTCTCATAGACACGGGAACAGAGGAGTTTCGAGTGTTCTTGGCTACACCCTGATTCTGGGAGTTGTCGTTTTAGTGCTGACTCTCGTTTTTGCCCACACGTACTCCATGGTAACTCAGGCCAAAAGTAAGGTAAGGTACGAAAGTATGGCTCAGGGATTTGAAAAGATACAGAACATGGTCAACTACGTTGCATACTCGGGAACACCCAGAAGGTACGTCAGAATTCTGCTAAACGAGGGATCCATGAGTGTTACCAGAGGTTGCTGGCTGAATATGTCTGTTTACAGCACCACATCCCAGACTCCTGTTTACACGTTAAAAACGTACACGGGTGCAATAGTTTACTCCTACGGAAACTATAACATAGCCTTCGAGAACGGTGGTGTATGGTTAAACAGCCACGGGTATCCAACAGTGGTGTCTCCACCGAGAATATTTATTTACAAGAAAATAATAAATAATCAGACAATATTTTTTATGGCTCTGACAATTTTAAATGGTAAAGGCTCTGCCGGTGGCAACGGATTTGCAGATGTGAGCGTTATGTTCAATTCGACAAAGGTCAGGGTTTTCGGTCCGGGATACGTGAGGATAAACCTGACGTCAGACTACGCCAGAGCATGGTATGATTACTTCAACAGTCTCAAAAATTCCGGGAATACGGCAGCAATACAGGCAAGAATAGATGGCAAAAACGTTTCTGCAACCATATACTTTTCTGAAATGGTACTGACAACCTACTATTTGAACGTGAGTGTGACATGAGCTCGTACGTACTTGTAATCAGAGTGAGCGAGGAAATGGACATTCAGGTAGGTGCCCTGGGGAATATCAGATTTGAAAGGGGCTACTACATGTACGTGGGCAGTGCAAAGGTCGGAATTTCAAGGGTGTGCAGACACTTTAAAAAAGACAAAAAACTCAGGTGGCACATAGACTACCTGACAAGCAGAGCTGAGGTAATTTGTGCTTACCTTTTCAACATGGAGGAGTGTGAGCTGTCGGAAATGCTCTCTAAAAGATATTCCGGCATCAGGGGTTTTGGCTGTTCAGATTGCAAATGCGAAACCCACCTTTACTTCTCCAGAGAGTTTCCTGTTTTCAGAACTCAGATTATTCTACCCGCTGACTGCAGCAGGTTTTTAAGTAATTTATAAAGCCCTCATCGCTGACTCCAAAAACGTAATTCCTTCCACCGGATTTTACAAGCGTCAGCTTCTTCTCCCTCCTTGAATAGACAAGTGCTGTTTCACCTCTGACCACAAAAACGCCATACCACCCGAAAAGGCCGGCACTTCCAAAGAGAAGACCTCTGCCAAGCTCTTCTAAAGTCTCAATTTCCTCTACCGAGAGTTTTATCCTCGTCTCCCCAAAAACTCGTTTAACGGTTACAGTGCAACCATCAACAGCGAGATACCTTGGCATCATGAGAAACAGCAGAAAAACCGCAAGAGCGAGCACGGAGAAAATTATCGTCTCCCTTTTTCCAGAAAGAATACAGTAAACGCCAAAAACTGCAAGAATTGCCATGGAAGTGAGTGTTATCAGCTTCGTACTTCTGCTTACTTCAAGTCTGTAAATCGTTCCATTTTTGCTCTTGTTCACGCTTTCACCTTTTATATTTATATTATATTTATACTTTCAATCTGCATCTGCAGAGTTTCGGGTTTTTCTCGAGTGATACCCTGAATCCTATCCTTTTGAGATACTTGCCCGTCTCAGATTCGGGAGCGTGAAGCAGCACATCCAGCAAATCATCCGGAGTGTCAACGTCACACCCTGCAAAGAACGAATCAAAAACCTTTGCTTTTAACCCACAGAGCTTTGCAAGACTCAGATGCTTGAAAAAGCTACCGTAGTGATAAGAGACTCTGAATCCAAGCTTTCTGTTAACGAGCATCATGTTAGTTCCGCCCCTCCTTCCGGGAGTGAGAACTATATCAGCGTCGGTTTCAAAGAATTTCCTCAGCAGTTCCCCGTTCAGCAGAGGTAAATCTGAGACTATAATGGCAGTTCTATCACCCAGCCTGCTGTTTACAGCATCATCCAGCTCTCTCTCATCAATTTCAATCCTCCACCTTATCCAGCATGCTTTTTCAAACACGTTTTTAAAAACGTTTTCTAATTCATCAACTTCACGAGAGTGAGAATTTTCACTGAGTATTAAAGACAGGCTTGCACAACATCCAGCATCAGCCACAGCCCTTAAAACATCGGACAGCATCGATAAGGACAGTTTTCTCCTTTCCTCCTCATTCAGAAATAGAGAAAGTCTTGACTTCGGATTTTTTAATCTGAAAGGAATCAGAATTTTTACTTCTCCCGCATTTCCCATATTTCATCCTCCCAGAGTTAGTGTAGTTAACAGGTAACTTGCCAGGAAGGCAAGAGCTGGTGCTATGACCCACATCAGAACTATTCTCTTTATCAGGTTTACTCTGACTGCCCTTACACCCTTAAGCAGACCAACTCCAACTATTCCACCCACCAGACAGTAAGTTGTGGAGACAGGCATGCCGATGAAAGTAAAGAAGAGGACTGTCAGACCGGCTGAAAGCTGAGCTGAAAAGCCAGAAATCGGATCCAGAGTTGTAATTCCTTTCCCCACGGTCTCCACAACCCTGCCTCCAAGCAGGGCTGCACCTGCAAAAAGCGATGCAGATCCGATTACAGATGCCTCAAAAGGCGGCAGGAGTTTTGCAGAAACGACCGGAGCTAAAGCTGCTGCAAGCTCGTTGGCTCCGGTATTGTAGGCAACAAGAATTCCGCTGAGTATCAGCATGACGTACAGTAATCTCTCAACAGAGAAAACAGGCAACCTTGAAATTGCCCTCTCAAGGAGAGTATAGATAGTTACAGATAGAATTAAAGCTCCTGCAGGCGACAGAATCCACGAAAGAACTATAGACGCAAGAATTCCAAGCTTGGCACTACCGGTAGCAACTCCAGCACCCACTATGCTACCTATAATGGCCTGATGGCTGGAAACCGGAAGTTTCTTTGCGTTTGCAAGAACTATCATCACAGCCGAAACAAGCAGTACTATCAGCACAAGCTCGCCATTCAATTTTGCTATACTTCCAACAGTATCCATAACCTTCCTCTGAGTCAGAGAGCCAAGTGTGACGAATATTCCTATCAGAATTATGGCAGTCCTGAAACTCAGAACTCCACAGCCTACCGAAACACCAAAAGCATTCGACGTATTGTTGGAGCCGATGCTGAACGCAATTATTGAGGCTACGAGCTCAGATAGCATGGCTCACCTCAGACTCACGTTCAGTATCTGTATAAGGTCAGCAGCATCTTCAATTATGTCGCTAACGTAAACGAGGTGATCTATGAAGTCAGACAGAATTTTACCTTCCCAGTAACTTCCCACGTCTTTTTTAACGAGTCTTTCATATATTCTGTTCCTCAAGACGTCTATTTCCCTTTCCCTTGCCCGTATCTTTACCGTCCTGTTTTCAAGACTCTCTCCGCCCCTTAAAGCATTAAATGCGTCTATTAAATCCTTGCTCATCTTCAGATTTATCTTTGCAACCCTGACACACATTTCCCTTACCTCTTCATCCAGATGGAGATTTAGCCGGAGGTAGTCAATTGCCGTGTCCTCAAGCATGTCAAGAATTTCATCTATTGTTTCAGCAAGCTTGTAAAGAGTTCCCCTCATTGCCGGGAGAAAGGCACCTCCGTATAGTTTCAGGGCAATATCTCTCCTTATCCTGTCCCCAGTTTTCTCAAGCTCGCAAACCTGATTGAACAGACCTTTATCGTCCGTTTCAAGTGCTATCAGGAAAACCTCACACGCCATCCTGACAGTATTCATGTGCTCCCTGAACAGCTCGATAACTTCTTTTTCAGTTCTACCGAAAGAGAATCTCCTGAAGAGTTTCATTGCATTTTAAAAACATCAACATGGTTAAAACGTTTGCCGAAAACTTGATTGCTTGCTTGCAAGCATGTATGGTAATGATTGACGTTTTCGAAGAGGCAAGAAGGGAGCTGTACTTTCCCCCCGTAAAACTCAGACTCGTGGATGGTAACAGGATCAGGCTGAACTTCGCTGGAAAGAGGAGAAAGCCGGAAATCGAGGCAGGTAGGGAGGTGTTTTTCAACTATCCAAGAGATGCGTTAAAAGGTCTTTTCCAGCTTTCCCTTGCAAGGTGGATGAAGCACCCATACTCCCTCAAAGTTGCCATGCTTGAAGAATTCTGGTTAAAGGATTACGATAAGAGGAAGAGAATCAGAGAGCTCTACGACACGATAGTTTGTTCAATTTACCTTATAAAGAGGGGTTGTATGTCCGTATTTTCTGCTCTTTACTGCATGAATGGGGACGATGCTGATAGAGCTGTTAGACTATACCTTGGCAGGAGGTTCATAAGTTCAGCTGAGAGGAATGGCAAAAGAGATAGTGGGGGCAATGAAAGAGATGAGAATGAGAGAGTTATTGAGGCTGCAAGAAAGATGGAAAGCATAGAATTCGAAGTGTGCACAAATCTATCCATCCTCAGGAGCAATCTGATCAGATTTGCGGAGATTATTGAAGATCTGATAGAAGGTGTTGAGGAAGAAACACTTGAATTCAATCTGAGTGCGGAGGGAATAGAGGAGCTTGCTGGAGAGGTGGGATTGGATGAGTTCAGGGAACTCTCAGACTACTTCGGGTGTGGCAGGGGAAAGGGCGATGAAAGACTGGCAGACATCAGGTGGTACATGAGAAGGAGCTCAAAGTACTCGATCAGAATAGAGGGAAGAGCTGAGGGGGGCAGCTATCCCGGAAGGCTTGCGGACTTTTCGCCGGATGATGGAATCGACTATTACTCTCCTGTGGAGAGCATGGGGAAAGTAATACCGGGTATAGCAAAGAGGTACATCCCGGAAGGGTTTGAAGGATGCAGCGAGGAGAGAAAAAACGCAGTAATAATTCTTGATTCATCCGGAAGTATGAAGAGTCCTGAATCTGGAAGTGAGGCTTTAATCGGTGCTTTTGCCATAGCAAGGAAGTACCTTGGCACTGGTGGAAAAGTTGGAGTTGTCAACTTTTCATGGAAGACGGAGTTGCTCGAACCATGCAGGGGTGAGAGAGTCTTCAGGGCTCTTGCCAGATATCAGGGTGGAGGTACAGAAATAGATGCCAGTGCTGTCGTAAAATACGTGAAGGAATTTGCAAGAGGATACGACATAATCATGATTACGGATGCGGGAATAGAAAATGTGGAAGAAGTTGAAAACATGCTGAAAGAGCTAAAGAGCATTGGCTGCAGAAATTACATCATATGGCTGTCTTCAAACGCCTTTCTGGAGAAGAGGGAGAGACTTGCAAGACACGCAACAGTTTACGAGGTTGGGAGAGAAGAGGACATTCCAAAAATTGTGCTTGGGTTTGGGAGATGAGAGGGAGAGAGTGCAATAGCCAGAATGGCTGATAAAAAAGGTGGTGAATCATGAACAACGATCTTTCAAGAATACTTGGAAAGGGCGTGCTGGATAGAGAGGGTGGGCAAAAAAGGCGAAAAATAGACTGGGAAATCGACGAGGGGGAGCTGAGAAAAATAGTTTCGGAGTACATTGATAGAGAGCTGAAAGGTGAATTTCAGCTTGAACCTGATAAGGCCTTTGAATTTGGAAGAAAAATGAGGAACGAGTACTCACTCACTCTCTCTGAAGTTGAAAGGCTCGTGAGCAAAGCCGTTCCTGCTGTTCTGGAAGACAGGGCAGGAGACGTGAAGATGATGCTCTGTCACCAGTTTTACGAGAACTATCTCGGATATTTCATTTCCGGTTTGTATCACGATATAATAGGAAACAGGAAACTTGTAATCGAGCTGAAAATGCCAAAACTCATAGCAAGGAGCAGGGTCGGGTTCAGATGGGGAATGGGATACAAGCATCCATCAGGAGAACTGCTTATCAGAGGTTATGCGGGAGGATACCTTGGAGAGAAGATGAGGGGAGGAAGAATTATCGTCACGGGATATACGGGTGACTGTGTTGGAAAGGATATGAGGGGTGGTGAAATACTGATAAAGGGCAATGCCGGCTGGAGACTTGGAGAGGGAATGAGAGGCGGAAAGATAGTCGTCTTTGGAGATGCGGGAGAGTACGTTGGTTTAAACATGACGTCAGGGCTGATAAGAGTAAAGGGAGATGTAATGTCTTTTGGCAGGAGAGGCGGAGGCAGGGTAGAAGTCTGGAAGGATGGTAGGTGGAGGGAAGTTTAAAAGAAGTTTTAATCTTTAGTTAATAATCTTTAGTTTAATCAGTTTAATCTGATAAATTCTTTAAATACTGCATACCTTCCCGAGAAAAGTCCCGTCAAGCATCGTCGCTTCCATGTTTTTCACGTCATCAAGCTTGAAGATTCCTGGTGGTTTTTCTACATTTACGGCAGTGGAAGCACAGAGCTCGTTAAATGCAGGCATGATTATCGTACTCTTTTTAACACCCTCCCAGAACTCGCACTCTCCTTCAAGCCAGACTCTCTCCTTTATTCCTCCAGCACCATGTCTTATCAAAACTGCAGGATGTGCATGCCCGGCGATCAGTATCCTGCAGCTCTCCAGATCTTCGCCCGGCCTTAAATGACCGTGAAATATTCCGACCTTGCCGATTACAAGCTCTCTAACTGACTCAATGCCTCCATCGTGATTTCCTCTGACAAGAGTGGTGGGAATTTCTTTTTCAAGCTCTCTGAATACGTTAACTTCAGCACTTCTGGCAGAAATGGAGTGCTTGAAATCCCCGGCTATAACGAGTTCGTCTGCCCCAGTCTTCTCGAACAGGTTTTTCAGCTCGTTAACAATGCTTCTGTCAAGGTAACAGATACCCAGATGCACGTCTGCAACGATGAGCGTTTTGCTCCTACCACACACCAGCAGGGCTGGTTCGTCAAGCACTTTAAGCACTCTCATGGCCGTTAGCTGAGGATTGCCTTCTCCACCTCATCTATATACCCTCTCACATCGATTCCGTACTTTCTTGCCACAAGCAGAGCAACCACCTCAGCATCCACAAGCCCTTCAAGCTTTTCCTGCATTTCATTTATTTCAGACACTACTTCACTTCTCTCCATTCCTGTTTTTGTGGAGATCTCTTCCACGATTTCGTCGAAGATTGATGGTTCTTCAAGCACTCTGGAGTCAGGTTTGAAATCAACCGGGATTTCCACAGTGGATATATCGAAAGATGGCATGAGCTTACCCTCTTCCTCCACAAGCAGACCCTTGTCAAGTGCTTTCTCGACTATCTTTTTGCTCATGTCGTGAGAAAACCACTTGAGGTCAAACGACATGAAGTACGTTAACTCTGACCTGCTCATGCTCTTCCTGCCCTTTGCTTTGAAAGCTGCTGCTATTACCATTCTGAGCATCGTCAGATTATCAGCACTGTGGATTTTTGTCAGTTGCGCTACTTGTGTTACACCAGTTAGCGATCTTGATCTTAAAAATAGAAAATAGATAAAAGATTAAAAGTTCAGTACTCTTCAAAGCCCCTGTCACCTATTCTGAACCTTGCAATTTTGGGAGCTATGTCAGCAACTATGCTCTGATCAACTGCAATTGTGTAGCAGTCCTCTCCCTCTATTAAACCCCTTTCACTTTTCTCAACCCTGATAACGACATCGTGCAGTTTTTTCAGAGCCCCCTCGACCCACCCACTGTAGAACTCACGAGATATCTTGTTCACGATTGTTACATCATCCGGGAGTTTTTCAAAGAAGTTCAGCTTATCGATAAGCCATTTTCTCTCGTACATTATCTGGACTATCGAAAAACCGTGGAAAATCAGCAAATCATCCCTGTCAAGAGTATTAATGACGCACGCAAGCTCATCACACCATTTGTCGTTCAGCTCTATAAACTGGTGCAGCTTTCCGAACGGAACTTCTTTTTTCGATCCCACTTTTATGACCCTGACTTCCTCAAGTTTCCTCGCAATTTCCGGGTGTAGCTTTATCAGAGATTCAACTGACTTCTTCATTCTTCTACACATACTTTCTGAATATACTGCCACATATATGTTCTTGTTATCAAATTTCGGTACTATATGGAAGAAAAGTAAGTTTCTAATGCCTACTGGAGAATCGTAAACGACCAGAGTTCTCAGTCCATCGAGCTTCGCTATCAGATCGTCCAGAAAGCTAATTTTCCACACCTCCTCACATCTACCATTCAAACAGGCATTCAAGGAGTAGCTCCAAGAGCCAAATGCCCCTGAAAACACTTGATCAGAAAAATTTAAAACGTTATCGTTTGCGGGTTATTATTAAACCATTTTAATAAAAACGATGATAATATTAATGACAATAATATTTTTCAGTGGCTCGTATTTCTAAAAGTTATTTCGACAAGCGGGTGTGGCACGTCCTCTATAACTTCAATATCATCTATCGATTTTATTCCTTTCTTCTTAACAAGTCTCTCTATTCCAAGCTCAATACTTTCAGGAACATCAAGTATGTAAGCCTCGAGATTCCTGACACCCGCTCTTTTAGCAGCAACAGCCCTATGATGACCATCTATCAAAAACAGTCTGCCACCCTTCCTTATCACGACCACAGGCTCGGCGAGACCTTTTCTGAGCTCGTATATTCTGCCCTTGAGCTCATCCGCAAAGATCTTCGTCTGGGTTGGTATAAGTCTCTCCACATCAACGCTTCCCCTCGAAACGCTGACATTAACTCCGTGCACCTTTTCTATCGTTTTCTTGAGTTTTTCCACTTTTCTCGGATCTGCTCTTTCTATCTGGCTCCTGATTACATCAGCGTTCGTTATTATTCCAAGCAGCTTTCCATCGCTATCAACTACGGGCAGCTTTGAGTGTCCTGTCCTGAACATTACCCTTGCCGCATCCCTGAGATCCATGTACTCCCTTGCAACGTATAGCTGCGTGCTCATTATGTCCTCAACCCTCATGGTAGCAGGCTTTCTAAGGAGATCTCTTGAGGACACGTAACCAACAACTTTACCAGAGCTATCAACTACGGGAAATCCATCGTGGCCCGTATTTTCAATTAGCCTTATCACCTCCCTGACTGTCGTGTCCGGAGTTACCGTTATCACATCTCTTGTCATGTAGTCCTTAACTTTCAGAGACATTGTGGATAGTTTGACCAGCATGCTAAATAGATGTGTCGGTACCAGAAAGACAGCTCAGTTGTCGGAATCCGTAAATTGAGTTAAATTGAGTTAAAATAATAAGAAGAAATAATAAAATAAAAAATTACTTCGTCTTTCCCTTAACCTTTACTGCCTTGGCAGCCTTGGCACCTGCTGCTGCCACTGACTTGACAAGTATTGAGGCTATGAACTCAAGAGCTGCTATGAGCAGAAGTATTCTG
>CAZUMR010000078.1:0-45712 GCA_964622075.1 uncultured archaeon
AGACGGAATACTCATGGTTGGATGCAAGTATGGAGAAGATTACCAGTGCCACTTCATAAGAGGTTCAGAGCTTGCCAACAGGAGGATGGAGAACGTTCAGGAAACGCTGCAGAGACTCATGCTTGAGCCCGAGAGAGTCAAGCTCGTAGAGCTGGCGATATCCGACTTTGATAAGGTTCCTGAAATTATAGATGGTTTTGTCGAGGAAATCAGGCAGGTTGGGCCTAACCCGTATAAAGGTTTTTAATTTAAGTTTTTAATCTTCACATAAGGAGGTGGAGCGTTTGGAAGTCGAGGAAATGCTCGAAACGTACTACGAGAGGATTGGTGAAATTCCGGAGTCTGAAAAATTCATTCAGTGCATACAGTGCGGGACGTGCGGTGGTTCGTGCCCATACGGAATGGGAACGCTGTTCACTCCAAGAAGGATGATCCTTGCCGTCAGAGCGGGGATAGTCAAGGAAGTCCTTGACAGTGGTGCTCAGTGGCTATGTACGTCATGCTTTACGTGCAGCCTCAGATGCCCAAGCCAGATACCCATTACAGATGCCATAATTCCAGCTCTGAGAGAGCTCTCACTCCTTGAAGGAAACCCGCCAGAAGAGCTTGCTGCAGCCCTGATGAACATAGCAAGGTATGGAAATTCATTCAGAGAATCGCCAAGAAAGAGAGACAGATGGATAAAGGAAGTTGACTTCGATGTGCCCGTAATGGCGAAGAAAAAGAGTGCAGACGTGCTCTTTATAACAGAGTGCTTTGGAGCGTATCACAGGAGGTGCAAGGAGATAACAAAAGCCTTCGCCAAAGTCATGCACCTGCTTGAGGTTGACTTCGCAATTCTTGGAAATGAGGAGAGGTGCATAGGAGATCTTGCAAGGTTAAGCGGTGAGTTCGGTCTTTTTGAGGATCTGGCTGAAAAGAACATCAGGGTCTTTGAGAAGTACGAGTTCAACAGAATAGTCACCCATGATGCCCACGCATACAACGCCCTTATTAGAGAGTATCCCAAGTTCGGATTTGAGAAAGAGACACTCCACCACACCCAGTTCCTGTATCAGAACCTTGAGAAGCTGAAGGAGATGTTTGGCAAACTCGACTACACTGTAACTTATCACGACTCCTGCTATGTCGGGAGAAGAAACGGGATATACGAGGAGCCAAGAGAAGTCATAAAGGCAATTCCCGGTGTTAAGTTCGTCGAAATGAAGAGGATAAGGGAGAACGCTCTCTGCTGCGGAGGTGGAGGTGGCGGAGTCTGGCTCGACTCCTTCATAAAGGAGCACATAAAGGAGAGGCCAGCAGAAAGCAGGGTTAAGGAGGCTGCAGCAACCGGTGCTGACGTTCTCGTTACCGCATGCACACTTGACGTTCCGATGTTTGAAGACGCTCTCAAGGTTACCGGACTTGAGGGAGAGCTCGAAGTCAAGGACATTTCGGAGCTTGTGCTCGAGGCTCTTGAATCCTGACAGGGTGTTTTAATTATTAGGGGGTGTAAGGATGAAGATCTGTGCAATACTCAGACTCGTACCGGATCTCGTTGAAGAGCTTGAAGTGGAGGAGAACGAGGTAATACCCTTCAGATACATGCCAAACGAGAGAGACGAGCATGCAGTGGAGGAAGCTCTGATCTTAAAGGAGAAGGTCGGGGATGCTGAGGTAGAGGTCATCGGAATTGCCGATCCCGACAACGAGGCTGATCTTGACGAAGGACTGGGAATGGCTGCTGCCAAGGGAGCTGATAAGCTCTACAAGGTAATACTTGACAGGCCCACTTTCAAGAGGGCTGAAGTAGCAAAGGCACTTGCAGAATTTTTGAAGGATAAAAATTACGATGTAATCTTCACGGGAATTCAGGCCATAGATGCGTTTGCCGGGAACCTTGGAGGAATGCTTGCCTGCTACCTTGAAATGCCATACATAGGAGGAGTTGTGGAGGTAAACTCAGAGGACGGAAAACTTGATGTCAGGAAGGAGCTTGGAGGAGGGCTTCTTGCCGAATACAAAGTTCCACTCCCGGCAGTAATTGGAGTGGTCTCTGCGGAGAGACCTCTGAAGTTCGTACCGTTCACCAAGCTCAGACAGGCCATGAAGAAAGCTGAGATAGAAGAGGTGGAGCTCGAACTGCCAGAGTTCGAAGGAATAGAGGTCGTGAAGTACGAGGTACCGCCAGAGCCGGAGATAACTCTGCTTGAAGGAGATGTAGAGGAGATTGCGGACAGGCTGATAGAGGTTCTTAAGGAGATATCCGTGCTGTGAGGTGGTCACAATGAAGGTCCTCGTTTTTGGAGAGGTAATCGATGGAGAAGTGCAAAATATAACGTACGAGCTCGTTGCCTGTGCAAAGAAGCTTGGAGAGTGTGTAACGCTCGTAACGAGTGATGCCGATGTCAGCAGCATTGATGGCAGGGTTATAAAGGTAAATGCCGGAGAGCCAAACCCGTGGCACTACAAAATAGTGGAGAAGGTGGTGGAAAAAGAGAACCCTGATCTCATACTCTTTGGAAACACCTCAGTTTCTGTAGATGTAGCATCCCAGCTCTCTGCAAAGATGGAGATGCCGGTAGCAACGATGGTTTACGAGGTAGAGGGGGGAGATGGAGAGGTAAAGGCAAGGTCCATAGCCTACGGTGGAAAGGTGATAGTAGAGTTATCGATGAAAACTCCCGCAATAGCAGTTGTAAACGTCGGAAGCTATGAGGCTGAGGAAGGAAAGGGCAGTGCGAGTGTTGAAGAGGTATCCCTTGAGGAGCTTGGCGTTAGCGATGGAGTAGAGTTCGTATCGTACATCAGACCGAGCGAGGAGGACGTTGACATCTCCAAGGCAGAAATCGTTGTGTCCGTTGGCAGAGGTATTGGAGATGAGGCAAATATAGAGATGGCTGAGGAGCTTGCAGAACTGCTTGGAGGAGTTGTTGCTGGTTCGAGGCCGGTAATAGATCAGGGATGGCTGCCCAAAACAAGGCAGGTCGGCAGAAGTGGCAAAACTGTAACCGGCAAACTCTACCTTGCTCTGGGAATAAGCGGTGCCACAGAACACGTTGAGGGAGTCAAGGCCAAGAACGTAATAGCCGTGAACACAGATAGAACTGCACCAATTTTCAGAATTTCGCGCTGTGGGGCAGTGGCAGACATAATGGAGCTCGTTCCAGTCCTGATAGACAAGATAAGAGAAATCAAGGGTTAAACGAAGGGGGTGTTGCGTTTTGTCAGGGTCTTCTACAGAGTTTTCCGGTAACTCCGGCAGTTCAGATAACTCAAACGGGGAACTGAGGATTGGAGTTTACGTCTGCCACTGTGGAAGAAACATAGCGGACAGGGTTAAAGTCAAAGAAGTTGTCGAGTATGCCAGAAGTCTTGAAGGAGTTGTCGTGGCAAGGGATTACAAGTACATGTGCTCCGATCCCGGACAGGATCTGATAGTCAGAGATATAAAGGAGTACAAACTGAACAGAGTTGTTGTGGCTGCATGCAGCCCAAATCTGCACGAAAGGACGTTTAGAAATGCCTGTAAAAGGGCAGGACTGAATCCTTTCCTTTTTTACATGGCAAACATAAGAGAGCTCGATGCTTGGGTTACAGAGGATGTGGAAAAAGCTACCGAAAAGGCCAAGAGGTTTGTCAGGGCCGTCGTTAACAGGGTAAAGCTCCAGAAGGAGCTTGAAGTTGGAAAGGCAAGGATAAATCCGAATGTCCTCATAGTCGGTGGTGGAATAGCTGGAATTTCTGCAGCCCTGACTCTTGCTGATGCGGGAGTTCACGTTTACCTTGTAGAGAGGAGTCCGAGCATTGGAGGAAACATGGCAAAGTTCGACAAAACGTTCCCGACCCTTGACTGTTCAGCTTGCATTCTGACTCCAAAGATGACATCGGTAAAATCCCACCCGAACATAACCCTGCTAACGTACAGCGAAGTTGAGAGTGTAGAAGGTTACGTCGGTAACTTCAAGGTTAAAGTGAGAAGAAAACCGAGATATGTGAGAGAAGACAAGTGCACAGGCTGTTACGATTGCGTGGAGAACTGTCTGTTCTCAGAGCCTGTATTCCCATCGGAATTTGACGAGGGTATAGGGAAGAGAAAGCCCGTTCACATACCCTTCCCGCAGGCTGTCCCCCTCGTTCCAACAATAGACAGCAGCATGTGCATGTGGCTTTCTGCAAGGAAGTGCCCCAGATATTGCATGGAAGTATGCGAACCGCAGGCAGTTGACTTCTCGATGAAAGATGAGTACCTTGAGTTTGAGGTTGGAGCAATAATAGTCGCCACAGGCTACAAACCCTTCGACCCTTCGAGGATTCCACAGTACGGTTACGGAATTTACGATAACGTTTACACATCACTTCAGGTTGAGAGGATGCTGAGCTCCACCGGCCCGACTGGTGGAGAAGTTATGCTCAAGGATGGAAGAAAACCTGAGAGAGTTGCAATAATCCACTGTGTCGGCAGCAGGGATGAAAACTACAACAGATACTGCTCCAAGGTCTGCTGCATGTACTCAATAAAGCTGGCACACCTTATAAGGGAAAGGAGTGGTGCAGATGTATTCAACTTTTACATAGATGTCAGAGCCGCAGGGAAGGCATACGAGGAGTTTTACAAGAGAGTTCTGAGTGAGGGCGTCTATTTCGTCAGGGGGAGGGTTGCCTACATAACGGACATACCGGAGAGTGAAGAGGAAGAGAAAGAGGTTGAAAAGGGAAGGGTCATAGTCGTGGTAGAGGATACACTGCTGGGCAGGGTAAGAAGAATACCTGTTGACATGGTAGTATTATCGGTTGGGCTGGAGCCCTCTTCCGGAGCTGAACAGATAAGGAAGGTTCTCAAGCTCCAGTGCTCTGCTGATGGATGGTTTGCAGAGAGGCATCCAAAGCTCGCACCGGTTGCGACGAACACGGAGGGTATTTTCATAGCAGGATGTGCTCAGGGTCCAAAGGATATACCGGAGACAGTGGCTCAGGCTCAGGCTGCTGCTGGAGAAGCTCTCTCGCTCATACAGAGAGGAGAAATTGAGCTTGAACCAAGTGTGGCCTATGTAAACAGAGAAAAGTGTACCGGATGTGGCGTGTGCGTTCCTCTCTGCCCGTTCAACGCAATATCTCTGGTTGCCGATGAGGAGGGAAGAGAGAGGGCTGAAGTTAACCCTGCTCTGTGTCAGGGATGCGGTACTTGCGTGGCAGCGTGTCCAAGCAAAGCTCTAAACCAGCACCTGTTCAGCAGAGAGGAGGTGCTGGCTGAGATAGTCGAACTCGTCAGAGAGTAGATTTTTTGTTTACATCTTTTACAGTTTTT
Source organism: uncultured archaeon (assembly GCA_964622075.1). Taxonomy (GTDB): domain Archaea; phylum Halobacteriota; class Archaeoglobi; order Archaeoglobales; family Archaeoglobaceae; genus WAPX01. The sequence goes on from CAZUMR010000078.1 coordinate 5,288, forward strand.
ATATCCTTTACGTCCCTTACAGCCAAATCTACCGGACCAGAAAACCGTACTTCTCGTATATCTCTTTTGCTCTGCTGGACTGCAGGAACTCCATGAAAGCTTCTGCATTCTCTGGATTTGGCGCTTCCTTCATTACACATGCGTAATATCTGATCTTATCACTCTGATCGTGCTCTGGCAGAACGCCTTCGACTGGCAGACCCTTTTTCTCAGCATACCTGACCTCGGTGAACCATACAGGCCCCGCATCAGCAACACCCCTGACAATTCTTTCGGGAGTTTCCCTGTGGTGAACTTTTGTAAGCAGGGTCTTTCCAGCCTCTAACTTCTCCTCCATGATCTTCCTGACAAGCCTCTCTCCTCCCGCCTCCCTGTACATCTGAAGAACGTATATCGCTATGTGCTCGTTTTCCGGATTTGGCTGAGAAACAGTCACGTCATCCCTGCCAAGATCGAGTTCGTTTTTTATCCCGGCCGGATTTCCCTCTCTTACCATTATGGCGATTCTGTTCCTCATGTATGGCACATACGAATCTATCATACCCCTGTCAAGAAGTTTCAGCATTGCCTCCTCGCTGACAGATGTGTACACATCCGGCATTCCCGGTAAAATTCTGCCCCTGAAAACAGCCCCTCCGGCGAGAATTTGCTTGAGAAGCAGACCCGGTGGAAGAGTTTCGCAGAAAATTTTTCTCACACCGTATTCATCGCTAAAGGCTTCAATCAGCTCTTTAATTGCCATGAACTGATTTCCTGCCATGAAGAGCACAAGTTCCGGTTTCTCGTGCTCAAGACCTATTATATCATCTATCCTGTTTTCAGGAATTATCACCGGCATTTCGTTTAAAGTCTGGCATCTGGATAGATAACATTTATCCAGACTTCTGATTTCATCATTTTCACTTCTTTTCAGCTTCGTTTCCTTTCCTTTTCAGCTTCACTTCTTTTCAGCCCCCTCCCCCAAACACAATTCAGCAGCAACACCGTTATATACTGTTCGGATACCGATAGTTCGGTTACCGATAGTGACGTCAGCATGTGATGTCAGCAATATATCAGCAGTGGTGGTAGCAGTGGTGGTAGAATGGAGGACAGGGAAAGCTGGCTGGCTCTGATCCCGGTAAGCATGGGACTGTTCATGGTTCTGCTCGATGCGAGTGTTCTCAGAGTTGCTCTTCCAAAGATATCCCAGGACTTTCATGCGACGATGTCAGATATACAGTGGATATCAAATGCGTACACGCTGACGATGGTTGCCCTGCTTGTTCTCTCGGGCAGAATAGGTGATATGGTCAGAAGGGATAGATACTTCATTTCCGCAATGGCAATTTTCACCTTCAGCAGCTTTCTCTGTGCTCAGGCATGGAATACAGCATCCCTCATTGCCTTCAGAGCTCTTCAGGCAGTTGGAGGAGCCATGCTGAGCAGTAATGTCCTTGCAATAATAACTGAGCTGTTTCCTCCGGGAAAGAGAGGAGCAGCAATGGGAATAAATTCCGTAATGACAGCATCAAGCTTCACTCTCGGACCGATAGTTGGTGGATGGCTGACAACCAATCTGAGCTGGCACTGGGTATTCTACCTGAATGTCCCCGTCGGAATAATCTCCATAGCCCTTGCAATGACTTTTCTACCACCAATAGAGCCAAGAGAAAGAGTGCCGGTAGATTTTGAAGGAGCTATACTGCTTGGAATCAGCCTTGCCCTGATAACTCTTGGAATTACAAACGGACAGGTCTGGGGATGGTGGAGCAGGAAAACTCTATTCTGCTTTACAGTCTCTATCCCGTATACTTTAGCCTTCGTTTTGAGAGAGCTGAGCTACGAGTATCCACTGCTCGATTTTAGTCTGTTCAGAATCAGAAACTTTTCAGTCGGAATAGTGGCAATTTCCATACTGTTTTTCGGATTGTCAGCATCTCTCTTTGTCCTGCCTTACTTCCTGCAGGGCATAAAGGGTCTTACAGCAGAAGAGTCAGGCTACTGGATGATATCAATACCGATACTGAACACATTTATAGCTCCTCTTGCTGGAAAGCTGAGTGACAGAATAGATCCGAAATACCTGATGTGCCTTGGCCCGCTGTTCTTTGCCGTGAGCCTTTACAGGTTAACGGGAATAGATGCCGACGTCAGTTACTGGAGGTTCTTCTTCGAGCTGATACCGATGGGTGCAGGAATGGGATTGCTCATGTCTCCCGCTTACAACGTAATGATGGGTTCAGTTCCAAGGGAAAAGGTTGGAATGGCAAACGGTACTGTCAGGTCGATAAACACGCTGTCTCAGGCAATGGGTGTGGCTGTGGGTGGAGTTCTCATATCCAACAGAATGGAGGACTGGCTGCCGGGACACGGTAACCTCGTGCCCGACCCGGGAACGATGGAAATGCTAAAGGTGTTTGCAAGAAGGAATCCCCTACCCCTCATAGCCATGGTAAAGGGTTTCGTTGACAGCATGCATTACGTCTTCTCCCTTGTAGTATGGCTGCCATTACTTAGCTCTGCAATAATATACCTGTTCCTCGACTCCCAACATTGAATTAATATTGAATTAAATTAAAATCTTCTTCAATCTTCAAATATCCTCTTTATCAGCCAGTCTGAGTCGAACTTTACCAGATCGTCGTAACCCTGACCGACTCCAACGAACAGAACAGGCTTCCCTGTGACGTAGCTCACGGATATTGCCGTTCCACCTTTCGGATCAGCATCAAGCTTCGTGAGAATTGACCCGTCTATTCCAACGGCCTCATGGAACATTCTCGCTCTCTCAACTGCATCATTACCAGCTATACTCTCATCCACGAATATCGTCATATCCGGCTCGGTAACCCTCTTTATCTTTTCAAGCTGGTCTATCAGGTTTTTCTTTGTGTGCATTCTTCCAGCAGTGTCTGCAAGAACGACATCAATTCCCTTGCTCTCCGCATGAACTATTGCGTCGTAAATTACTGCTGCGGGATCAGCTCCTGCTTTGTGCTTTATCAGCCTGACACCAAGCCTTTTTGCATGCTCCTCAAGCTGTTCTATTGCCCCAGCTCTGAAGGTATCCCCAGCAGCAAGAACGACAGAATAACCCCTGTCCATCAGCCTCTTGGCAAGTTTGGCTATTGTCGTGGTCTTGCCGGTTCCATTAACTCCAACGAATATTATATTTACAGGCTTCCTCTCAGCTACAAGCCTGTCAAGATATTCATCAAAATCAAATTTATTCCTGTCAAGAATTTCTTTTATAATTGCTTTAAGCTCATCTATAACTATATCTGCAAGCTTTTCACCTATTTTCTTCCTTCTGCCAACGAGTCTCTCCCTGAGCATTCTGGATATTTCCTCAACAACTTCAAAGGCAACATCACTCTCAAGAAGAATCATCTCGAGCTCAGGCAAAATATCGTCAAGCTTCTTTTCATCAATAATTATCTCTCTCTTGAGAATGAGAGTGGATACCTTCTCCTTAAAACCGATTTTACCTTTTATTTTTGAGGCCAGCTTTCCTTTTTCTGGTTTCTCAGCTTTTGCCTCCTTCTCTTCTACCTCCGCCTTCTTTACCTCTACCTTTGCCACCTTTGCCTCTTCTACTTCAGCTTTCCTCCTCTCAGCTACTTTCTCGGCTACTTCAGCCTTAGCAACACCAACTGCACTCTCCTCTACCTTCTCAACCTTTTCAACCTTCGCTACTCTCTCCTCTTTCTCCTCTTTTTTCTCTATTTCCTCGATCTTCTTCTTAAACGACTTTAATTTCTCCTTTAAAAACTTGAACATGTTAGCTCCTCGTGAGTTCAGCTATTTCCGCCTGAATCCTCTCAGCCTGAGCAGCAATCTGTTCGAGTACCTCTCCAAGCTTTTTGACGTTCTCCTCAATCTTCTCCTTCTTCTTTTTGAGGGATTCTATTGCCTCTCCAACCTCCTTTTCCACGATTACTCCTGCTCCAACATCGACAAGCATCTTTTTCGAGTCCTTCACATCAACGTAAGCAAAAACCCCTCCTCCAAGGTTCATCAAAGCCTCAACACTTCCATCGAGAGAGTTGAAGTACTCAAGACTCTCTATGGTTTTCTCAAGCTCTGTTCCCACAAGCTCAAGCTCCACGATTTTCCTCTGCAAAGCTTCACTCTCATTCTGCAGCTGCTGGAGAACAAGGAGTTTTTCCCTTACCTTGGCCTGTACCTGTGCTTTATCCATTTCTACTTTATCTCCTTCTCCGCCAGACGATTCCTGAGCGGCTACTTCCTGAGAAATTTTCTGTTCTCTTTCATCCATAATGTCCTCCCCCTGTCACGTGTTTTCCACGTCCTCTATCTTCCTTACTTCTTCAATTTTTATCAGGTTTCTCTTTACCTTGTGATTGCTCCCGAGAATTGAGTACGTTTTCTCAATGGCAAACCTCTCGTTGTGTGCGCTGACTACTTTGGTGAACTTTCTCCACTCCTTTCCAATCCTGAAAAACCCTCTTACCTCGTACATTTCTCAACCCCCACTCAGTTTTACAAAGGAGCTGACAAGACTTGCTATCTCAATTATAAAAATGTAACCGCTACCACTCCACAAAACCAAGGGCCTGTTCCAGCACACCAAGCTCAAAACCCGTGGTGTCATCTCCAACAATGTAGCCCCTTGAGTTGGCAATCACACCTGCTCCAACCATGTCTTGCCCGAAGTTAACCGTCCCTTTTTCAGTTTCTATTTTCAGGATTTTCTCCACCTTCCTAACTTCCCAGTCATTTGCATTTGGATGAAGCAAGCCACCCCTGTTTGTAACGGCAGCTGCCATTCCAACAGTCTTTATACCACCAACTGTTCCTCTTGCAACCTCCACATCAAGTCTTTTTTCTACAGCCCTCTCAATCTCCATGTCAGCTTCCGGATGGATTATTGCTCCTCTATCATTCACGCAAATCACATTCCCGAGGCAGGTCATGTCAGTATCCACAACGTAAACATCCGCAACTTTTCTCATAATCTCAAGTTCTCTTGAAGTCACATGCTTGCAGACAAGAATTCCGTTCGAGTTTGCAGCGAGCATTGCTCCAACGAGCTCACTTCCAGCAACTGTTGTCGCAACCACATCAACGTCAAGCTCATCCCTGATAGCCTCAAGAATCGATTCGTCTTTAACACCAACCACTGCAAACTCCTCAGCTGCCCTTGCGTAAAGTCCGACCATCGGGTTACCTCTAACAGACAGCTGAATGCCCATGCAGACACCTGTAAACTCTAAAAAGCAGGAAATAAAAAAGAGTTATGCAAGCTCCGCTTCTACAACGCCGTCGTCAAATTTAACGGCTCTGACCCTTATTCTTGAAGGTGGCTTCTGTGCACCTCTCTCCCATATCTTCTCGTTTATACTTGCGTCAATTCTGACCTTGTCCTCATCAGTCTTCATGTGCTTTGCAAGGAACTTCCTGACGTACTTTACGGCCTTCTTGGACCTGAGCCACCTTGGATACCTCTTCATCTTGTGCTTGAGTCTGAGAGTGTATATCCTCTCCACCACAATATCCGCCATAAACTACCCCCCGTCAGACTTTGAGCTTCTTACTCCTCCAGTTCCTCCTCTTGGGACTTCCATAAACTCTCCTGTTCGTTTTAAGAGTTACCCAGACAGGGCATCTCCTGTTCTGTTTGTAAAACTTTGCCAGCCTCTTTTTAACGCCAACAGTCTTCTTCCCCATTTCGGGACACCTCACTTCCTAATTATTCTGGGCTCCCTCTTCTTGGGCATCGCCCTTCTCAAAATTTCCTTGAGCATCTCATCCGTAATTTTGGTCGTGATTCTCCCGGATTGTGCAAGGAGAACGAGCTGATTTTCCACCGATTCGGCAACATCCGGATAAGCAAGCTTTACTCTTGCAAGCCTCTCTCTTGCCTCAGGTTCAAGAATTGCCCTCAGAATTGCCTTTTTCTGAGCCTCAAGCTGTCTCTGCATTTCCTGCTGTCTCTGGAGCTCCTCAAGCTCCTTCTCCCTCTGAGCCTGAAGTTCCATCAGCTTTCTTCTTCTGATTTCCTCAAGTTCGTCTTCCATGCTGGACACTCTCTTTCTATCGATATAATATTTATTGCCCTGTGTTCTGATTGCAAACAATCGGATTTTGGTACTCGAATTTCAGTACTTTGCAAGGGCAGGAATCTGCTCGACGAGTTCCTTCTTTATCTCTCCGGCAATCCTGTCAAGCAGCGCCCTTCCTTCAGGCGTAACAACCCTGCCTTCACTCGTCTTCTTTACGAGCCCTGCAGCCTCAAGCTGCTGGAGAGCTTTCCTTATTATAGATCCGCTACCCTTTCTGAACTTCTCAGGCTTGACACCCCTGTTTTTCCTCCCGCCGTATGCCGTTCTGAGTCTTTCGATTCCAACGGGCTGGTTTATGTAAACCTTCCTGAGTATTGCTGCCGCTCTTATGTACCACCAGTCGTCCTGCTCCGGAGAGCGCTCCTTGTGAACTCCAGTTTTTACGTATATCGCCCACTCCGGTGGTTTGATTTCTTCCATCTCTTTCAGCTTTTCAGCAACCCTCTGAATCAGCATGTCCGGGGGGACATCATACACTGTCGCCAACCTGATCACCTCTTTAACGTTAACACGAAACCTCTCAGGTCAACAAGCTCACCTTTAACCCTGCTCTCAATCATTCTGGCGAGCTCTTTTCTATCAGCATCACCTCTAAAGCTGCGAAGCATTTTAACCTTAACCACACCGCGCTTCTCAAGCTGCAGGTTAATCTCGTTTATTAAGCTTTCCGTAAGACCTTTCTTGCCAACGTTAACCGTCACGATCTTTATATCCCTCTTTTTCCTGCCCGATTTTTTAACACCCTGAGATGCTGAACCAGACATAATCAGTCGAAATGAGTGCATGTTAATAACTTTTTGCGGTACACATTTGCAGGGTTGCAGTGTTACAGGTTACAGGTTTCAAAACCGGACTGCGAAATTATTTCAGAAAACCTTTATATTCTCCTTTAATTAAATTAGTTCAATGCTGCTCGAATTGCCGAAACACGCAGAGATATTTGGATGCGTCAAGATCCACGAAATTCAGAAAGTTTTGAAGTTCGAATCGAAACCGTTTGAGAGTCCTCTGTTAAAGGGCATTTCCAAAGAAGAAATGGACGATGTGCTGAACAGAATGGTTGTTATAATACCCGTAAAGGATGAGAAACTCCATCTCCTTGATGGTGTTCTCAGAAGTGTTCCCATAGGATGTGACATAATCGTTGTTTCAAACAGCCAGAGAGGAGAGAACGATATATTCAGAATGGAAAAGGACATAATTTCAAACTTTCATCGAGTTACGGGGCATCCAGTAACGATAATTCACCAGAAAGATCCGGGACTGGGAATTGCCTTTAAAGAGGCAGGATACAGGGCAATTCTCGACGATACCGGATTTGTCAGAAATGGAAAGGCTGAGGGAATGGTCGTTGGTCTTGCTCTCGCCAAAAATACGGGGAGAGATTACGTCTGTTTCGTTGACGCTGACAATTACATACCATGCTCAGTGAACGAATACATAAGACTGTACGCTGCCGGTTTCATAATATCCCAGACCCCTTATTCGATGGTCAGGCTCCACTGGCGTTACAAGCCCAAGGTAATGGAAGACAGACTGTACTTCAAGAAGTGGGGCAGGGTGAGTGAAATCACCAACAGATTCCTGAACCTGCTGATATCAATACACACCGGATTTGAAACAAACATAATAAAGACGGGGAACGCTGGAGAGCATGCGATGACAATGAAACTTGCAGAAATAATGGCACACTCCACAGGATATTCTGTAGAGCCATACCAGCTCGTTTACCTGCTTGAAGAGTTCTGGAAAGGTGAAACAGAGTTCAAGGAGGCAATGAATTCCGGAATAGAGGTATATCAGATAGAGACGCTGAATCCGCACGTTCATGAAGATAAGGGAGACGAGCACATAAGAGAAATGCTCCTCGGTTCTCTTTCAACAATATACTACAGCAAGCTTGCAAACGATACAATAAGAAAGGAGATAATGGAGGAGCTGAAGAAAAACGAGATGATAAAGAAGGAGAGAGAACTCAGGAAGAACAGGATTCTGCCACCAATAGCAAAGATGAACATAGAAAAGTTCGTGGAAGTTCTGCTCAACCACTCGGAAACCCTTACCATGCTGAGCAGGGGAGAATGATTTTAAAAATTATATTTAAACATGCAGCTAAAGCTTGTAATTACGGATCTTGATGGGACGCTTCTTGACGAGAATTACGACTGGAGGAGAGCTGAGAAGGAGCTCAGGGAGCTTAAAAAGAGAAACATACCTGTAATTTTTTGCTCCGGGAAAACGAGGGAGGAGCAGAGAGAGCTAAGAGAAGAGATGGGTATTAACGACCCCTACATAGTCGAGGACGGTTCAGCCATAGTCATCCCGGACGGGTTTGGAGATCTGAGTGATGTAGATCTGAATGATCTTGATAAGCTTGATAGTGTGGAGCTGAGAAGAGAAAAAGGAGAGACACTCATCGTTCTTGGAGAGAGCTACGATGAGATAGTGAGGTATCTGGACGAAGTTGAGAGAGATACAGGCTGCCTCAGGTATTACGCCAGAATGAGTGACAAGGAAGTATCCAGAGTTACCGGACTCAGCCTCGAAAGAGCAGGACTGGCCAGAAAAAGGGAGTTCAGTGAGACTCTTGTAGAGTGGTGTGAAGAAGCTTTAAAGAAAATCAGAGAGAGATTTAACGTTGAAATTGGCGGGAGATTCGCCCACGTTTATGGAAAGGGAGCTGATAAGGGTAGAGCTGTTAAACTTCTGAGAAGACTGTACGAGAAACTTGGATATGACGTCTGGATTCTTGGAATAGGCAACCACTATACCGATGTGCCAATGCTGAAAGCAGTAGATCAGCCCGCAATAGTAAAAAACCCGGACGGATGGATAGATGTTGACATCCCCGGACTTTACAGGGCTGAAGGAATATCCACAGACGGCTGGAGAGAGGTAATAAGGAAGTTTATTCTCTGATGTTTTAAAGCCAAAACAAAAATTTAAAAAATTTAAAAAATCAGTGCTCAAGCACACCGAAGTAAACCGGTATTCCACCAACCTTGACCATCTGCTTGTATATGCCCTCTCCGAAGTTCTTGCCGTACTTGTCTTCAAACATGTGTCTCCAGCCAACAAGCTCCTTGTTTGAGTCAAGCACATTCTGGAACTTTTCAAGCGTGTTCTTCGCAAGCTTCAGGTAGGTTTCGTTGCCCGTAAGCCTGTACATCTTTATATATAATCCGGACAGCCCTATGTATGAAAGCACGTAGTAGTTCCTGTGAGCTACCTCTCTGTTGGACATCCACGGGTTGTCTCTGAGGTATATCAGATCACTCTTGGCCTTCTCAAAGCTGTTCATGGTTGTGCTCTTGTTACCTCCAAGTTCGGAGTTTATAAGTCCGATGTAGTAGTATGCGAGAGCTCTCTCGTAGTAAGAACCGGGAACTTCTGCTGGCACGTCCGGATTGTTTATGTGATCGGTCATAGCCTTGACATCATCCTGCAGCATTTTGAGACTCTTCTCTATGTACTTGTCTCCAAGCTGGGTGTTGTTGTGCTTTATGTAGTAGTCTCCAAGGTAGAAGTATATCAGAGCCTTGAGTCTTGCCGCCTCTCCATAGTAATCGGAACTCTGCCCGAACTTCGTAATTATCTCATTGCAGTACTCAAGAGACTTGTTCCACCAGTGCATCATCTTTGAGTAGTCGCCCTTCTCGTAGTACGGATAGCCAAGGTAGAAAGCAGATATTGCTGCGGGCATAAGCCCGAGATCGCTCTCCCATTCCTTGTGCTTGAGGAACTGCATGGACACCCAGTAAGCACCGCTCCAGTTACCGAGGTCTATAAGCGTCCAGATCAGGTGTTCGTAAGCTGTGTCTATTGGATACGTGTGGAATGCCTTCCAGTACCACTTTGCTGCAAGCTTTGGCTCTGCCATTGCAAGATACGTCCTCGCTATGTTTGTGTACAGAGCAGATAGGCCATACTTTCCAGAGTGCTTCAGAATCTGATCGGAGTAATTCAAAGCCATGAAGTCGTACTTCAGCACGACATTCTTTCTCATTGTGTAGTTGTCAGCATAGTCGTAGTAAATTGCACCAAGCTGCTGATAAGCGAGGCCTTTAAGCTCCGGAAACTCAGCAGCCTTCTTTGCGTAGTAAGTTGCGTTTTCAAAAGCCCACTGTGCCCAGTACATCCAGTTGGCCATCTTCTTATTGCCGTGCTTGAGATACCACGGAATTGCCTGTGTGAACTTTGTCTGGTTGGGGAACTTGTAGTAGTGGTGGAAGAAGCCGTCGTTACCGTAAGCAACTGCAAGGTCGTAGTATGCAACACCAAGGTTCGGGTCGATTTTTATGGCATCATCCAGATAGTGCTTGGCTTTAAGGAAGTAGTTGAAAGCTGTCCTGTCTGCCGGTCCGTTGTTGGCAAAAGCGTCAAGCTCCTTCTGTATGTACTGGTTTGCAATGTCAACATCCTTTGTAGCCTGATTTGCTTTTTGCATCGTTGTGTATCCGTAAATACCCAGAACCACGGCAATTATCAGCAATACAACTCCCAGTCCGGCAAGAGTTTTTGATGACATGTTTTACTACCTCCCCAGAATTTTAATACAATATACACCCGAACACCCATCCAATTATCACGTTTTAAAAATTTTTTCATTATTTTTCTATTGTGGCGGTCGAAAAAGCTAAAAGAAGTTCTTACTGAGTTCGACGATTTCAGAACTCCTTTATACTCGCCCTTAAGAACTGCTGAAAAAGACAGTAAAGTTGGCCTAAAAGGCAAACGTTTAATAATTAGCTATTCAAAAACGTGCGATGATAGAGGGTTTGCCGACTCTTGACGATATTGAGTATAGTGGCAAAGCCGTGCTGGTAAGGCTGGACGTGAATTCACCCATGATCAACTCCACAATTCTCGACACGCTAAGAATTGAAAGCCACATACCAACTCTTGAAGAGCTTGAAAATTCCAGAGTGGTAATACTCGCCCACCAGAGCAGGCCGGGTAAAAAGGATTTTACAACGCTCGAAACACACGCTGAAGAGCTGTCGAAATTTCTGGGGAGGAATGTGGAGTACATAGACGAGTGTTTTTCAAGAAGAGTTCTTGAAAGGATAGACAGAATGAAAAACGGAGAAATCCTGATGCTCGAAAACGTCAGGTTTTATGCTGAGGAGAGGTTGAAACGTTCAGCCGAAGAGCATTCGACCTCTTTTCTCGTTCAGAGGCTGTATCCAAAGTTTGACCTGTTTGTAAACGATGCTTTTTCTGCCTGTCACAGATCTCACGCATCTCTCGTTGGTTTTCCACCCGTTCTGCCTTCGGTAGTTGGAAGGCTCGTTGAAAAGGAAGTTTCAGCTTTAAGCAGGGTTTTAAAGGGAAAGGGGAGAAAAGTTTTCATCCTCGGTGGAGCAAAGATAGAGGATTCGGTAAGGGTGATGAAAAACGTTCTTGAGAGAAACATAGCGGAAAAGGTTATACTGACGGGCGTTGTAGGAAACTACTTCCTCATGCTTTCCGGAGTTGATATCGGTGAGGTAAACAGAGAAGTTGTGGAAGATAGCAAGGAGGGGCTTGATGATAAGGAGATGAAGGAACTGTACGAGAAATTCAGGGACAGAATAGTGCTGCCGGTCGATGCTGCTATTGAAGATGAGGGAAAGAGAAGGGACGTTGAGCTGAGTGAAGTGGATAACAAGAAGATTCTTGACATAGGATTGAAGACTATTTCGATGATAAAGGAAATTGTCCCGCAGTACGATGTTGCCGTCATAAACGGCCCGGCTGGAGTTTTTGAGGACGAGAGATTTGCTCTTGGTACGTTTGAGACACTGAAAGCTGTTTCGAAAGCAGGATATTCAGTAGTGGGAGGAGGGCACGTAACGACGGCAGCAAGAATGCTTGGAATAGCAAGAAAGATGAGTCACGTCTCCATTGCTGGAGGAGCCTGTATAAGATTCCTGAGTGGAGAAAAGCTCGTAGCCCTTGAAGTTATAAAGGAGTACTGGAAGAAGAAGTGGTCACTGAAGACGTAAGATTTTTGAATCGATTTTAACTTTGTAGTTAATTTTAAATTTCAATTTAACCAACAGCTCAGCAGACGTTTAACAGTAACCGCTACAGCAAACACGTTTGAGTGGTGTTTAATCAGTAAGCTAAAGGTAGAAGTTAAAAACGTCAGCAACATCAACGTTAAATAGAAGGCACGACAAAATATTACAATGGTTGTCGCCGACCTGTGGTGTGGTGAGAGAGTAAATCCCGGATTCGAGGAGTGCAGGGGTAGAAACCTTGAGATGTTCTTCCTCAAACCATCTGAATTCAGCTCTTTTATTCCAAAGGTGAAGGAGATTGCCGGGGATGTTGAGTTCGTGGCAGTTCCCGGATGTCTTGTGGAGAGAGTTAGGCTATTGCTGATTCCAGTCCTGAAAAAGTGCAGGGTTGCTGCAACAACTTACTACCACAGCCCCCGTGTGGAACTTCTTGAGAGGAGTAAGAGAGCTCTTGAAAAGTATGGAATAAAAGTTTCAGCATATTTTCTGCCAACTTACAATCCAGAGAGGGGCATTATTCTCAGAAATGGCGAGGAAGAGTTTGTGGATGTAATTCCGGTTTCCCCGTTTGGAGACCTGTTTGGAGATGTTGGAGAGTTTGGAGAGGTTGGAAAGGCAAACCTCTCACCTTCCTCCAGAAACCTGATCAGGGTTCTTGAGATTCTTGCAAAGACCGAGAGGTATTCAAGGTACTACAGAAGGGATATCTGGGAGAGATTCATGAATACTGAGTACACATTCTCCGCAGCTGTAAATTTTGAGACGTTTCTTGAGATCGTTTCCTGCTATCAGCAGCGGTGTGCAAGGTGGATGAAGTCCAAGCTATCCGCAATGGCCATGAGAACTCTGCCTGTACGGCTCGGTTTTCACTTTTCAGCAGGTGTAGCTATAGACCTTGAGGAGTTCTGCGAGATGGTTGAAAAGATAGATGAAGGTGAGCTGAAAGAATATCTCAGAAGAGGAGACTTTTCAAAATGGATAGGAGAAGTTCTCAGGGATAAGAGATTAGCAAAGGAGATAGACGCATGTAAAACGAGAGAGGAAGTTCTTAAAACTGTTAAAAAGAGAATGAAAGAGTACGCTTTGTAATTTACCGCAGATCAAAGAGCTCTCAAAAACAGGTGTGAGAATAAAGACTTGAGGATGTCAAGCAGTGAGAATGGCTTTTGCTCAGGCTTCGTCTTCTCAGTAGTGTTGACCTTGACTATTTTTGATGCACTTCCAATGTACTTGTATATTATCTGACCGTGACATGCAGCACATATCTTCATCAAAATTCTGCCGTGAATTTCATGTATTCCTCCCTTGTGACAGTAGTGGCAGTTCGTCGTGGGAGGTAGCTTTATCATTCTCTTCCCGTGACATTCGTAGCAGGGAACATCCACATGCGGGATGTGAACAGTTATGGGTGTTAAAGTCTTGTTGGAGTAATTCGGTCCGAGGTGACATTTTATACACGGCCCGTTTCCATGAAGTTTATCGAGGTTTGCCATGTTTATGTGATTACCATTCCATATGGATGGTATGCTGTGACAGGCACAGTTACCAAGCTTCCTGTTGTACTCTGAGGGAGTAAGAAGGAGGTCATGGCACGGGAAACAGATCCTTCCATAACCGGCAGGATGCTGCTCAGCTGTCATCACGGCAAGAGCGGGAGTTACAGATACCCCGACGATAAGGATGATTGCAATCAGTAAAGCTCTTGAGGGCATCACAGCCACTCTAACTCACATGTATAAATCCTTTTCAGTTTTTCATGCTCTGGCTGCAGCAGCAAAACCGCCAAAGTATTTAAGCCAGACAAAATCCTTGCAGTATGCCATACTCTAACAGATACTGGAGCAGGGAAGAGGTGTTGCCTGAAAAGGAGCTTGAAGAACTGCAGATGAAAAGAATGAAACATGTAATCAGGCATGCTTATGAGAATGTACCTTTTTACAGAAGAAAGCTAAAGGAGGCAGGAATTCACCCGGACGACATAAGGAAGAGAGAAGACGTGGCAAAAATTCCATTCACAACAAAGGAGGATTTGAGAGAGAACTATCCATTCGGACTTTTTGCCGTTCCCAAAGAGAGACTTGTAAGAATTCACACCTCAAGCGGTACTTCCGGAAAGCCAAAGGTTGTTGGTTATACGAGAGAGGATCTTGAAAACTGGATAGAAATGGTTGCAAGATGTCTGTACATGGTTGGCGTGAGAGAAAAAGATGTTTTTCAGAACATGGTCAGCTACACGTTTTTTACAGGAGGACTTGGACTTCATTACGGGGCTGAAAGGATCGGTGCCATGGTCGTACCGGCCGGAACGGGAAATACGGAGAGGCAGATAAGATACATGCTCGATTTCGGAACAACAGTCATACACTGCACACCAAGCTACGCAATGCACATAAAGGAGGTTGCAGAGGACATGGGAATTGAGCCAGCAAGCATAGGTCTGAAGATTGGATGTTTCGGGGCTGAACCGTGGAGTGAAAATACAAGAAAGAGACTGGAGAACGCTTTTGGCCTGAAAGCCTACGACTCCTACGGATTGAGCGAAATGAACGGTCCGGGAGTTGCGTTCGAATGTGAGGAACAAAATGGACTGCACATATGGGTTGACCACTACTTCGTGGAGCTGATAGACCCTGAGACGGGTGAGGTTGTTGGAGAGGGGGAGAAGGGAGAGCTCGTTCTCACTCCCCTGACAAAGGAGGCTCTTCCCCTGCTCAGATACAGAACAGGCGACCTAACAATGCTGATGACAGACAGATGTGCATGCGGGAGAACCCACCCAAGAATACACAGAGTTTTTGGAAGAACAGACGACATGATCGTCGTTAGAGGAATAAACGTCTTTCCAAGTCAGATAGAGCACGTGCTTATGAGAATTCCTGAGGCTGGAGATCACTTTCAGGTAATCATAACAAGGAAGGGGACACTTGACGAGATAACTGTGAAGGTCGAGGTCGTCGATGAAGTGTTCACAGGCGAGCTTTCAGATCTTGAAGCCCTGAGGAAGAAAATACAAAACGAGCTTAGAAAAGAGCTGAATCTCAGGACAAATGTTGAGCTCGTGGAAAAAGGCACTCTCGAGAGATTCAAAGGCAAGGCAAGGAGAGTTCTCGACCTGAGAGATGAGCTGTGATTTTCTGTGACTTCATTTTACTGTTTCCTTTCTCTATGAATATTTAGCCCGAGAACGCTCGCCAGACCGAGAAGGTGATCCTTGGATAGGGTGCCATCTGCCACCTCTTTCAGAGCTTTTTTGGCGTTGAAAGCTATTCCAAGCCCGGCATTTTCTATCATAATTCTGTCGTTGGCACCATCACCCACGGCCACAACGTTTTCTTTGCTTATGCCCTCCCTTTTTGCAAGTTCCTCTATTATTCTCGCCTTTTCTTCTGCATCAATTATTCTGCCCTTTATTCTACCAGTCAGCTTTCCATCCTTTATTTCAAGCTCATTTCCAAAAGCATAATCGAGGTTCAGCTCTTCTTTCAGTTTATCCGTAAAGTAGGTAAAACCACCGCTTACAAGTGCAACTTTGTAACCCGATTCCTTCAGACTTTTTATAAGTTCTTTCGCTCCATCCGTGAGTTTTATCTGCCCGTATATTTTCTCAAGTACCTCCACAGGCAAACCTCTGAGAAGTTTTACTCTCTCCCTCAGAGCTTCTTTGAAGTCAATCTCCCCGTTCATTGCCTTCTTCGTAAGTTCTTTTACTTCCTCCTCCACTCCGGCAGCCTTTGCGAGTTCGTCTATAACTTCAGCATCCACAAGAGTGGAATCCATATCAAAAACTATCAGTCTCTTGTTTCTCTTAAACAGATCGTAGGGCTGTATCACAACGTCCAGCCCCTCGTTTTCGACCTCTTCCTTCAGCCTCCTCCTGAGCTCCCTCTCATCCCCTCTGCCCAGATCCACAAGAAATTCTATAGATATAAGTTTATCTCTTGCAGTAAGTGCAGTTCTCTCAATGTTTATTCCAAGCTGGTAGAGGATGGAGGTTATGGAGTGCACAATCCCTACCCTGTCCTCTCCTATCACAGTCAGGACGTAGAGGTTTTTACTTTCCTCCTTTCCTTCCTCCTCAATTTCAGCTACATCGATTCTGACGTTTCTGCATGCATGCAGAAGTTTGCTCCTAAGCCTTTCCATCTCAACACAATCCGCTTCGGCAACAATGAACATGACAAAAAAGCCATGAAAGACTCTCTGCTCGATGTCAATTATGTTCAATCCTTCTTCCGCAAGCACTCCTGAAACTTCGCAAACTATTCCCGGCCTGTCTCTGCCGTAAACAACTACCCCTACTTTCACCTGTAAAAGCTCCTGAGTTCGTGTTTAAAGCGTTTGTTCTACCATGACGACATAATGATAGGATAATGATAGGTCACTCACGGAGTTTTACTTTCAGGGTGACGATCTCGAACTTCCCGATCTTAAATCTGAGTTTATTGCCCTCCACTGCAAAGTCTCTACCATCCACCCTGTCCTCTATGAGGTTGAGCTCCTCCACATTCTCCAGCTCCCTGAAGAATTCGATCTCAACGTCCTTGCTTTCACCCTCTGCCTCGTAAACCCTCAGAACAACTTCTCCATCTCCAGCATCCAGCCCAACTTTCAGGGCTGAGAGGATGACGCTGTCGGGTTTTACGGAAACGAAGCTGATAGATTCCGGATATTTCGTATCCCTGCTAACCTGCATTGAAACGAGCGGGTAGTTGAACTCGTATCCCGCCTTGTAGGATCTGGCAGCTTTCCAGTCTCCATCGTGGGGATAAACTGAATAGTGGAACTCGTACCTCTTGAGCTCCATGGCATCGGGAACTGGTATAACTGGCCCCTCTTTTCCGTGAGAAAGGAGATCAACACTCCTGAGCAATGTCAGGTAAACGCAGTTATCCCTAACTTCGTTCTCCGGATTACCCCTGTTTATAAGGGTCAGACCTTTCTTTCCATCGCTGTAATCTATCCACCTTAGAGAAGGATAGACTCCAGACGGTTTCTCAACCCATCCTTCAGGGTTGAAGTAGTACATGTTCGTCTTCCTGTTTACAGCTCCAAACTGGGTTTCGCATGTGTACTCTTCGCTATATATGTTTGTCCTGAACCTCGTCCTTATCCTCGTTCTCGGATGCCTGTTGTTGATTGTCGTAACGAAATCTATCCTTGGCAGGTCTCTGTATATGACTATCTTCTTGTCAATTGTTATGTAGTTGTGTCTCCAGAAAACGGGCTTCCACTTATCTGTCAGTCTGTAAGGCCATATCAGCGAGTAATATCTCGTGGTAACGTTGATTATGAATCTGAGGGGCGTTCTCTCCACACTTATATTTTCCACGTCAAATCTGCCAAACCTTATTCCCTCCCCTCCCTCCGTGTGGACGGGAGTGTCTATATCCTCTATGTGGTGGTACAGATTTCCAGCCTCGCTCTCGATAACAATCTCGTTTCCTTCAACGAATATCTCCTCCCCATCCCTGAACACCATGATAAGTCCATTCTCAGGGGAGTAGTGGACGTTAAAGAACCTGTTGGAGACGACGTTTGCCTTCTCTCTCAGAGGCTTAGCAACTTCAGCAGGCTCAAAGTCTATCAGCCTGTAAACCCTGAAACCAAGGGGAGGAACTTTTGCCACAAATCCTATTCTCGCATATCTCAGAGTTCCGTCGTAATACCTGCTCTCCTTTATCACCTCAACCTTCCTTTCATCGCTACCGCTTTTAACACCCCTTATTTCCCTAACCACGCCCCTGTCAAAGGACAGGTCAACTTCTACCCAGTTTTCGACTTCCCAAGAGAGTGGATTAAACACGACAAAGTCTCCGCTGAAGTCTCCCTTACCCTCATAACATTTGAGAACTTCAGACAGAGTTTCGTTGAGCAGATGCGGGATCTTGACTTTCAAAAAGTCTATGTTGTACCTCACCTCTGTATATCCATCATCCGCCCCCGTCCCGGGTATTACGTCGTGGAAGGCGTTGAAAAGTATCTTTTTCCAGCAGTTTTCGAGCTCTTCTTCGTGAGTGCAGTTGCACACAAGGTGACAGATTGCATCAAATCTCTCAAGAGTTAGCAGGGCACTCTCAAGCTCCCTCTGATTCATCTTTATCCATATCCTGCTTGAGGCAGTGTCCGGGAAGACAGGAGAATATCTGCCACAATACATCTCACCTTTCCTGACGGGCAATTTATCAGCGTACTTCTCCACTTCCCTGAAAAACTCCACGGGTGTTGCAATTTTCATCTCTGAATCCTCATGCGTTCTGTTCCATGCTTCTACAGCCTCCACCACCTCTTCCTGAGGTGGAGTTGAACCACTACCTGATGGCATCAGTATGTGATTCCCAAAAGCACACTCTCTGAGAACCCTGTAACTTTCCTCAAACCTGCTTATGTACAAACCAGCCCTGTAGCCAAGGGGAAAGCTGTGAGCTATTATTTTCGTCCCGTCAAGACCTTCCCACAGAAATTCGGATGGTGTTCTTTCAGAATAGCCTCTTCGAAAGGCCACGTATTTGTAACCGCTTTTAGTGTAAATCTGGGGTAGCTGGGCGTTTAAACCAAATCCATCAGCCTGCCACATCACAACGGCCTCAAATCCAAACTTCTCTCTGAGATACCTCTTGCCAACAAGTATTTCTCTTACAAGTGTCTCCTCCTGCGGAAGCATTGTATCCGGCATCAGATATTCTCCATCGGCAACCTCAATTCTTCCCTCCCTGATGTATTTTCCAATCTTTTCGAAAAGTTCTGGATACCTGTTTTCAATTTCCTCAAGCAGGAAAGTCTGTTCTATCAAAAACTTGTACTCTGGTTTTCTTTCCATAATTTCTATTACTTTTTTTAGAATGAAATCTATATTTATGTAAAAGTAATCCTCTTTTGTAAATACCCAGACTGCATCATAGTGCGTGTGTGGAACGACGTAAATTACATTTTTTTCAGTACTTTCTTCCTCACCGTGCAAATCCATTAAACCACCCTCCAGCAGACATTGCAGGCATTGAAAAAATTATGACAGAAAATTATATAACCGTTCGTAAATTCATCATCATGTGATTTCGCAAACTATCAGGCGCATCAGAGCTCAGGGTTTACCAGCACAATTACAAGTGAATTCACATTCGTATCCGTCGGCCCGGTTATTACGAGAGCATTTCCAGCCTTAAGAGCCTCGTAGGCATTGTGATTTCTGAGCTCCCTGAGCGGATCCATTCCCGCTTTTTCAATTCTGCCCCAAGTGTCTCCTGAGCTCAAACCTCCCGCTGCATCAGTTGGACCATCAGTTCCATCTGTGTCTATGGCTATCAGGCAGACTCCACAGCTCCCGGATACTTTCCTTGCAAAACCAAGAGCAAGCTCCTGATTTGGTCCACCTTTTCCCTCTTTCCTTTCTTTCTCCCCCTTCATTTCATTTCCTGCCTCGCAGAAGGTTACAGTTGTCTCCCCTCCAAATATCATTGCCATTTTTTCGCTCTTTCTGTTCCTCATCTCAAGAGCTATGGAGGCTATGACTATCCCCGCATCTTTCGCCTCTCCTTCAAGTACAGAACTCATTATAACAGGGTTGAATCCCAGCTCCTCAGCTTTTTCAGCTGCAAAGCTGCAGACCTTTGACGAACTGCATATCAAAACGTTCACGACGTTTTTCAGATCCTCCTTCAGTGTTTCCTCAACCTCACCTTTCAGACCACGCTCAAGGTAAGACCTGACAGAATCGGGGATTTTATCCCATATCCCGTAGTTTTTGAGGATTTTAACTGCATCTTCAAAAGTTGTCGGATCCTTAACGCTTATTCCAGAAGCTATTGCTTCCAGATTATCTCCAACCACATCAGATATTATAAGAGACAGGACCTTTCCCCTGACTCTTTTGACGAACTTCCCGCCCTTAACTGCCGAAATGTGCTTTCTGACCGTATTGACTTCCTGAATTCTTGCTCCACTTTTAAGAAGCAGTCTGTACGTTTCGATCTTGTCCTCAAGAGTTATTCCATTTTCCGGCATTGCAAATAAAGCAGAACCTCCTCCCGAAACGAGCAAAATCAGCAGATCTTCTTCTCCAACCTTACCGGCTATTTCCAGCCCCCTTTCAGCACCCCTGAGCGAGTTCTCATCAGGAACGGGATGTCTGGCCTCTATTACCTCCATGACTCCTATTCTGTCCGACCGGGAGTAGCCATACTTGGTAACAACCACGCCATCCCTTATTCTCTCTCCAAAAATCTCGTTTACAGCTTTTGCCATCGGGTATGCTGCCTTTCCTATTGCAACCACATAAACCCCTCTAAATTCAAACTCCCTTCCATCCTTCGTCCTGACAGTGAACTTATCTCCAGCGTTCTTGAGACTTTCAAAGTAATCAAGAACGAGTCTCTCCGGATCCGCCATTCTGACCGCATGCTCTGCTATACGTATTGCACATTCTCTCAGTTCTCTTTCAATCCCTTCATAGCCTGAAAGCAGCTCGTCTCTGTTTTTTACCTCCACCATAGAACCGCCAGAATTCATCAAACTAAAAATTCCAGCAGGACATAAATTAGATTCGATTTCCCTGCTTTCGCTTTATTTTATTTTTATTTTTTGTGTAGATATCTAAAAAATATCGTAAACAAAAGTTTCTCCAATAGTTTCTTTTAAACTCCCTCACTCGAAAAAACAATGGTGGAGCTCAGAGATAAGCTCATCTCTCCAGCGGGAATAAGCAGGTTTTCAAGTTTTGTGAGAGAATTCTCGATGGAGCTCGAAAGGAGGAGAAAAGAGTTCAGAGATGTCGCATCTTCCCTGAAGTTTAGGAGAGTAAAGTGCAGGGGAAAGAAGTGGGCGCTTTCAGTTTTGAAGGGTGTTAAGGTCGTTGGAGTTGACGGGAGTCAGGTTTCTCCCCTGAGAGAGTTTGGAATCCCTGCTGGAGCTGTTCAGGTAGCGTCATATGAAGTTCACCACGGCTACGGAAAATGGGGGGTCAGATACATTTCAAGGATAACCCGGCTTGAAGAGAGCGTGGATGCTGTAAGATACGAGACAGAAATGAGGGCACTGATGGAATCGTGCACTGAAAAGAGGGGAGATTTCATCTTTTACGACGGCAGCCTTACACCGAGCTTTGCAAGAGAAATGAGGGAGGAACTGAGAGGCAGATTTTTTAAAGCTGTTAAAACAGCCATTAAAGCAAGTGAGGAAAGCAGTATACCTGTTATAGGCTACACTGACAGAAGCTACGCCAAGGACATAGCAAGAGCGAATGGGCTCGACTTTTACGATTCGTTTATACTCTCGGATATGGAGTTAATGCACTACACCGAACCGGTGGAGGTGGGCGATGTTTGCTTCAGCTACGCCAGATTTACACCATCCCTTCCCTCGAGAGTTGAGATTCCGGTATGGGCGAAAAGTAGAATGGACAGAATCATGGAAATCGTGTGTGCAGAATGTCTGCTCGGAAGTACATCTGCATATCCATTCGTTCTTGAAAGGGCACACCACTACGCAAGGATAAGTGAAAAGGAGAGGGAGTACCTTGCAAGAAATGCCGGTATTATGAGTGTGTCTTTCAAGTGGGTGAGTAAAAAACCGTGAGTAAAAGCCGTGAGGTGATTTCATGCAGGTAATAAGAGTTATGGACAGGGTCTTCGAAGTGGATGGAAAGCTGAGAGTTGGAGAAATAGTCAAAGCTGGAGATTGTCTGGCAGTGGTCGTATCGGTTAGTGGAGAAGAACCTGAGTACGTCAAGTATGCAGGGGAGCTGAGCAGAGATGAAGTGGAGGCATACATGCCGGACATTGTTGAAAACAGGGTTGTTTCAAAATGCTACGTTCTCAGAGGAGTTGGAGAAAGCTTTGCCCCGGATGTTGGGGATACTGTCAGCAGTGCGAGTGATGAAGACATCAGGAAGTACCATACAAGAGGCGACGAATTCAGAATTCCCTACTTTTACCAGCTCCTGAAAATAGACATAGACATAGCAAAAAGCGTGCTGCTGAGGTTAAAAAAAGTGTTTGAGAACGAAGAGATAATTGATGTCCTTCTCAGGGAGATAGACTACATGCTGATGTACGGGAAAGGTTAGCCCTCCCACTTCCTCAGATCATCCATTGTGAGAACAGAGATCAGCCTTACACCCGCTTTTTCGAAGTTTTCTTCCGATCCTTCCTTTCTGTCAACAACAGTGATTACGGCTACAACTTCTCCCCCAGCACTTCTGACTCTCTCAACTGCAGATAATGCCGAGCCCCCTGTAGTCGTTACATCCTCCACGACAACAACTCTATCTCCTTCCCCTATCACGCCTATCCTGTCATCTCCCAGACCATAGTCCTTCTTCTTTTTGCGGAATATTACCATTCTCTTCCCTGTTTCAAGAGACAGTGCAACTGCAAGAGGGACACCACCAAGCTCCACACAGGCTATCACATCAAAATGCCCGGCTGATCTGATCAGTTCAGACATCTTTCTGCATATCATTTCGAGTATATCTGGATAGGTGCAGGCGAGTTTTACATCGACGTAAACGTTGCTTTTCTTACCGGATGACAGCGTAAACTCTCCGAACTTCAGAGCGTTAACCTCGATCATCTTTCTCGCTATGAGCTCTTTTAAATCTTCAGACCTTCTCTTTTCCCCGCTGCTTTTTTTGCCGCTCTCACTTCCCATACCATACATCTGCAAAGCCTGCTTTTTTGCAGTTACGGTTGGCCGGGTTTACAACTACGGGAACTGCTTACAGTCAGATAGTCAGGCATGCCAAGCAGCAAGTAAAAGAAAGTAATAGAAACAGTAAAAGAAAAGCGGTAAACAAAAAAGTTACCACGGGACATCTTTTAGCCCGAGTTTATAGGCAACAATATTCGCGAACCTGTGGAGCAGAGGTGTAAGTATTACGGCAAGTAAAATAACATCCGGCGTGTAAAGGGATTCAAAAGCTCTCCTCTCAAAAATCCAGGCGAAGAGAAAGGAAAGAGCAAGAAAATCGTACTGATCCAGCAGGGGAAACTTATCACCTCTCTCCACACCGAACCTTCTCTTCACAAAACTGCCGAGACAGTCTCCAGCAAGAGAGCCAAATGATAAAGCAAAAGCAAGTTTGAGAAATGTCAGGTAAGGCAGAGATGAGAAGACGTGAATGTTAATAACGTTTTCAATCATATACTCAACGTTTGCAACGATTAAACCGCCGAACAGCCCTCCAGCAAATCCTCTGAAAGTCTTCCCATCTCCAAGAATCCTTCTGCCATCAATAAACACCTTCTCAAAATCGATGGGCTTACCACCACCAAAGACGACGGCAAAGTTGTTTGGAGTGTACGCTGGAAGCATCAGCCACAGAGTCTTCGCTATTTTAATCAGGCAGGAAATGACGAGGTGTGTAAGGGAAAGCCCGGAAAGCATGATCCTGAAAAATTAATCCGGAAATATAATCATTTTCCAGACAGTTTCCCTGAAAGAAGAATGAACTGTCCTTAGAAGCTCCTTTAGAAACCTTGATATATCCAGCCGTTTAAATAGCAAAGGCTGTAGAGAGACCATCAGATAAAATCACTGCACAGACTCTGGAGGTGTAAATGTGAGTTTTATAACAAATTTGAGACATCAAAAAGTAGAGAAAGTAAAGAGAGAGATAAAGTTGCCATACAAAACAACATCACTCTGCCCTGAATGTCTCAGAGTCATAAATGCTACTGTTTACGAAGAAGACGGCAAGGTGATGATAAAAAAGACGTGTCCCGAGCACGGAGAGTTCGTTGATGTTTACTGGGGAGATGTGGAAATGTTCCTCAAAGCCTCCCGATTTGCCCATGATGGCAAGGGCATCGATACTCCCAACACGGATGGCGGGAAAGGCTGTCCATTTTCCTGCGGGCTGTGCCCGCTGCATAAAAGTCACACTGCCCTGCTTAACATCGTTCTGACAAACAGATGTGATCTTGCGTGCTGGTACTGCTTTTTCTATGCCAGAAGAGCTGGCTACGTTTACGAGCCCACAATAGAACAGATAGTGGAAATGGTCAGAATAGCCAAGAACATGAAACCTGTGGGCTGCAACGCTATACAGCTCACAGGAGGAGAACCGACTCTTAGGGAAGATCTCATAGACATAATAAAGGCGATAAGGAATGAGGGGATTGAGCACATTCAGCTAAACACCAACGGAATAAAACTTGCCAACGATCCAACCCTTGCCAGGAGGGTTAAGGAGGCCGGAGTTAACACCGTTTACCTCTCATTTGACGGTGTGGACGAAAAAACGAATCCAAAGAACATAAAAGAGGTGCCGGCAATACTTGAAAACTGCAGAAAGGCAGAACTTGGTATTGTATTCGTCCCCACTGTAATCAGAACTGTAAACGATCACCAGATTGGAGACATTATACGCTACGCCCTGAGGAACATGGATGTTGTCAGGGGTGTTAACTTCCAGCCCGTAAGCCTTGTCGGCAGCATGCCAAGGAAGGAAAGGGAAAAGTACAGAATTACAATTCCAGATGTGATAAAGAAGATAGAAGAGCAGACAGACGGGCAGATATCAAGGTGGGACTTCTACCCTGTTCCAAGTGTAACTCCAATAACCCACATAGTCGAGGCGATAACTGGAGAACCGCAGTATGAGTTCACGTGTCACTTTGCATGTGGAATGGCTACTTATGTCTTCGACATAGATGGAAAGATTACACCGATAACGAGGTTTATAGATGTTGAGGGATTTTTCGAGTTCCTTGACGAAAAAGCTGAGGAGCTATCTCACAGCAGGGTTAAAACGCTGAAGATGCTGAAGGGCATTCTTGACGTAAGAAAGTTCGTTGACCACTCCAAAGCTCCAAAGGGATTTGATATAAGCAAGATACTCTTTGATGTCCTTGTAAGACACGACTACACATCCCTGAGTGAATTTCACGTAAGGACTCTGTTTATAGGTATGATGCACTTTCAGGATCTTTACAACTACGACATAGAGAGAGTTAAGAGGTGTGTGATTCACTACGGTACTCCGGACGGCAGGATAATTCCGTTCTGCGCTTTCAACGTACTGCCAGAGATTTACAGAGACAAGATACATGCAGAATTCAGCATACCACTCGAAGAGTGGGAGAAGAAGACAGGTAAAAAGCTGAAGGACGAAATATTCAGGGTCGTCAAAAGACCAAGAGATTGACTTTTTTTATAATTTATCTATCTTGTTCAGATTTTCGGTTTTGCCTTTTTCAGTTTTGCTAAAAACGACAGAGAAATTATGAAAAAAATAGTGGAGATGAATTGAATTATTTAAAGTTTTTAAATCTAAAAATAATCAATATTATCAATAATGATATCATAACAATTGCCGCTATTTCAAGTTGGTAGTCAACAAGTAACGCCGATTTAGAATTATTTGTGCATTTATAATTAATAAATCCAAGTTTGGCTAATGGGTTAACCCCTGCCGTGTTGATTTCCTGGAGAGTTGTATAATTTATTTCGAAATTTTTAATACTTCTAACAAAAATTTCCGGTTTGCTAAGATGTTTAATTAAAAACAAGTCAAGTTTTAGTCTTGAATACCACCAGTAATATGAACTGAATCTCTTAAAGTCGCTTTTATTGATTCCAGCCATTTTACAAGCTTTACTCCAATTAAAAGCAAGCAATACAGCTCTTCCTTTTCCTGCGCTTCTATTCCAAGCAATATATATTCCAGCAATATTCTCTAAATTTTTAGGTAAAGTATTTACATCAATTTGCTTTACGTACATCCTTCTTTTTCCAACAGTTGAATCAAACAAAACTTGAAACGCATCATCTTTGCACCATGGGGGAATAGCTAAAATCTGATAATACTCGCCTTTTTTAAGTGGTAAATTTTTTTCTAAATATTCGGCAATTAGATAACCAGAAATTAACCCGGGACAAATGTGATTATGAAACTCCGCACATTTTAGCAACTCGTAAGGGCACCCTTCAGCCCAGACATTTGCAATCGTTATTATAGAGAATTCATTTCCATCAAAAATTTTCTTTTTCATTTTTTTGTCCCACACTTTTGGATTGGAGAAAAGATTTTCTGCATTTATATTTTCTTTAGATATTTTGTATATACTATTATTCCGAATTTCAATATAAATACACTCTCCAGTAGTTTTATTAAAAAATGCAAACCATAGTGGTTTATAGTAAGCACTATGCACAAAAATTATGTTCTTGCTAAATAATACTTTAGATTTTTTAATGAATTCATCCATATATTTTATTGAACTGCTACTATATTCAAGATTCGTCATAACTAAAACTTTACTGTTTCCAGCACTGTAACCTACTTCTTTTGCTTTATTTAGTACATTGTCGACTACATCAGCGGATGCCAAACCTGTTGTCAGTAGAACAAGAATAAGTAAGATTACTAAAATCAATCTCAATAACACCACCTCTTACTATTTTATTTTAGAGTAATATTAATTTACAACTACTTAAATCTTACTGAATAAATATTAGGAAAGGAAATTATAAACCAAACAAGCAAAGTAATTTTAGATGAAGAAATAACACCAAACAATACTTAAAACCAATGCCGAGGGGGGGATTCGAACCCCCGACCTCCTGATTATGAGTCAGGCGCCCCAACCAGCTAGGCTACCTCGGCACATCTAACCTTACTTCAGGAGAACGAATCCCCCGGAGTATTATATATTTTACCCCCGGACACTTAACACCAATGAAGGAAAAATTAATATACTATATTTAGCCTGCATGGCACTGCACTAAAAGACTAAGGAGGTTTAGAGAAGATGGCTGAGAACGCAGTGTTTGTTGGAAATAAGCCTGTAATGAACTACGTGCTTGCTGTGCTGACACAGTTCAACAGCGGTGTAAAAGAGGTATCCGTTAAAGCGAGAGGCAGGGCTATCAGCAGAGCCGTTGACGTGGCAGAGATTGTCAGAAAGCGCTTCCTGCCGGATGTGGATGTTGCAGACATAAAGATCTCAACCGAGAAGGTTGAGAGCGAACAGGGAGAGGCAAACGTCTCCGCAATTGAGATAGTTCTCGTGAAGAAGGAGTGAGCGGAGCTTTTTTATTTTATATTTATTCTTCTCTTTTAGGCGTTACTTTTAGGTGTTCTGCAGTATTGCTGTGTAATGTAATTGACCTGAATTGGATATAAACCAGATTGATACTCAAGAAATAAATTGATTTTAAAAATAATTTTAAAATTTAAAATTAGAAATTTAGAATATGTGGTGTCTGTGATCAGGGCATGCTGTATCAAGACTTGCGGGGCTTAATATGCCTTTGAGGAAAGCCTCTATTGCATCTCTTGCCGTTCCGCTTGCTCCGGAGTAAACTCTGATTCCGAATTGTTCGAACATCAGTATTGCCTTCGGTCCAAGATTTCCACAGACAACAACATCCACTCCAGCCTTGGCCAGCAGCTCTGGCGGCGTTCCTGTTCCTCCAAAGTGCTCGGAAGTGTTCGGTATCACAAACACTTCACCAGTGTCAGTATCGTAAACGGTAAAGGTTGCTGCCCTTCCAAAGTGCATGCATACAAAGTCGTCCAGGCCACCTCTACCTTCGGTCGGAACTGCTATCCTCATATTCATGCCTCCGAATGAATTATTATTTATTTTTTACCTTAGCTGAAAATGCATTGCTATACTTCAGATAACAAAAATTAAAATATAAACACCACCAATCTAACTCGCAATTTCACTTGTCTACTCTTTCTTCTCACCCGCTTTCTTCCTGAGTTCTTCAAGTTTCTTTTCCGCTTCTTTCTTTGCTTTCTCTGCCTTTTCCTGCAATCTCTTCAGCTCTTCCTGTACCATTTCGAGGTTTTCAAGAAGTGAATCCACTATCTTGCTGAAAATCTCTGCTGACGGGGAATCAAGATCTACAAACGGCTTTCCATCCTCACCGCTCTTG
This sequence comes from uncultured archaeon, assembly GCA_964622075.1. GTDB lineage: Archaea > Halobacteriota > Archaeoglobi > Archaeoglobales > Archaeoglobaceae > WAPX01. Next base: position 33,240 of record CAZUMR010000078.1, read on the forward strand.
AATATGCTTGTGTCAAGAGGTATGCTTCCAGCAAACGGTACGGCCATTTCAGCTGCAAGCTTCTTTCCTCCTCCAGCTCCAAACACCTCTATCTGCTTTCCGCAGTGAGGACAGATCATTCCACTCATGTTCTCTATAACACCAATAACCGGTACTCCAGCATGTATGGAGAAGTTTATGGCCTTTCTAACGTCCTCCAGAGCCACGCTCTGAGGGGTTGTAACAACAACACTGCCATCCGGTTTGGCGAGCTGGACTATGCTTATAACCTCATCTCCCGTCCCGGGAGGAAGATCTATAACAAGGTAATCTATGTCGCCCCAGTCAACGTTGTTTAGCGCTTCTTCTATGAATTTGTGTTTTATTGGCCCTCTCCAGACAACAGGAGTGTCTCTGCTCGGGAGCATGAAACCCATCGAGAAGACCTTAACTCCCTGAACATCGAGGGGTTTTATCTTCCCCTCCTTTGCTTCCAGACCCCTTACATCTTCAAGCCCGAGCAGTTTTGGAACTGAAGGGCCGTGAACATCGCAGTCCAGTAAACCCACCTTGTAACCTTTCTTTTTCAGGGCAAACGCAAGGTTTACTGCGACCGTTGACTTTCCAACGCCACCTTTTCCACTCATTACTACGAGCTTCTTCATGAGCTTCGCTTTTCAAGACGGCTTATGAAAATTTTGTTCTTTTTGCCCTTTTTACCATTGCCTAATTCAGGCTGAGAGTACAAGGGCTTTTCATACAATCCTAACAATCAGGCACAATCAGGCAATCCGGAGAGAAAACTTAATACGGACATATAATTGCTGGAAGGTTAGATGGGCATAGAGGAGCAGATAAGAGCGCTTGAGGAAGAAATCAAGAGAACACCTTACAACAAGGCTACCGAACACCACATAGGAAGGCTCAAGGCAAAACTTGCAAGGCTCAGAGAAGAAGCAGAAAAAAGGCAGAAAAAGAGTGGTGGTCAGCAGTTTTCAATAAAAAAGGAAGGTGATGCCACAGTAGTTCTTGTGGGATTTCCATCAGTAGGAAAGTCAACAATACTGAACAGGCTTACAGGTGCCAGAAGCGAGGTTGCTGACTACTCGTTCACAACCCTGAAACCCATTCCTGGAATGCTTGAGTACAGGGGTGCAAGAATTCAGATCGTTGATGTGCCGGGGATAGTGGAGGGAGCTGCAAGGGGCAGGGGAAGGGGAAGAGAAGTAATTTCCGCAATAAGGAATGCTGACCTGATACTCGTGGTTTCTGACGTTTTCAACGTTCATCAGATAGACGTTATAGAGAAGGAGCTTTACGAAGGAGGAATCAGGCTAAATCAGAAGCCACCGGAGGTCGTGATAAAGAAAAAGGTCAGAGGTGGTATAAACATAACTGCTACCGTTCCTCTCTCAATAGACGAGGAAACGATAATGGAAGTGCTGAGAGAGTACAGAATACACAACGCAGATGTGCTTATAAGAGAGGACATAACGATAGACAGGCTAATAGACGCAATACAGGGAAACAGAGTATATATACCCGCTCTCAGGGTCGTGAACAAGATAGATCTCGTTGACAGAAGTTATCTTGAGGAGTTAAGAAAGAGCTTCGAAGATGCCGTGTTTATTTCTGCAGAAAAGGGATACGGTCTTGAAGAGCTGAAAGAGAGAATGTACGCAAAGCTTGATTTCATAAGAGTTTACCTGAAACCTCCGGGGAAGAAAGTAGAGAAAGAGCCCATGGTTCTGAGAAGAGGTGCAACTGTAAAGGACGTTTGCGAGAGATTACACAGGGATATGGTGGAAAAGTTCAGATATGCAAAGGTCTGGGGTAAATCTGTAAAGTTTGATGGGCAAAGAGTTGGTATTGATCACAGACTTGAAGATGGAGATATACTGACGATATATGCGTAAGCGCTGAGAAGGTGATACTTTGAGTGAAGGGTATATTGCCGTCTCAAACTGCAAGGCCTGTGGAGCGTGTAGAGATGTATGCGAGGCTGATGCTCTCGTCTTTGAGGGTGAGAGAGTTGTGAGAATAGATTATGAGAGGTGCAACCTCTGTCTGAAGTGTGTTGAAGTCTGCAAAAACGGAGCCCTGATATATCTGGATTAGCTGTCAGAGATATAGCTGGAAGTGATGGCGGGGCATGCTAAAATAGAATGCTAAAAAATAGAATGGGCTAAAATAGTTTGGAAATAATGTGAGAAGAGACCTAAAAAGAAAGAATTAAATCTGATCAAAGTGATTGTAATGAGGAAAGATTGTCTTTATGTGATTCTTGGAGCTGTAATGATGGGTTCTCTACCAGTATTCGTCAGAAACATTGAAATGAGTGCTATTTCAATCACGTTTTTCAGACTCTTTCTGGGTTTTGTCTTCCTTTCCCTGTTCATGCTGTTGCTCGGGGAGAAGCCGGAAATAAAGGACTGGAAAATTGTTTTCGCCATAGCAGCTGTAAATACGGCAACCATAGTCTGCTACATAGCATCAATACAGACGACGAAGGTGGCTGCAGCAGCTTTAATGCTGTACATGGCTCCGATATACGTTATTCCTCTATCCCATCTGATAGGAGAAAAGGTTAACTGGAAAAGTTATCTGGCTCTTCCTCTTGGTCTCCTTGGACTCTGGCTCATAGTGTCTCCCAGAGAACTGTCAGGAGACATCTTCGGAATTCTATCCGGAATATTTTACGCCATCTACTTCATACTCATGAAGAGGGCAAGAATGAAAATGGATTCCCTGCACATTACATTCGCATATCTTGCAGTTTCTTCAGCAATTCTGCTTATCTTACTGATTCCGTTCTCTCCCTCAATCAGATTGAGATGCAGTATTTTCTGGTTGCTGGGACTGGGAATTATTCCCACTGCAGCTGCTTTTACGGTTTTCAACCATGGCATAAAGGGATGTGGAGCAAGCAGATCATCACTTTCCGCCCTTGTAGAGCCTGTTTCTGCGGGCATTTTTGGATTTGTGTTTTTTGGTGAAACTTTGAGCCTCCAGCAGGCTGCTGGAGCCATGCTGATACTTTCAGCCGTCGGGCTCTCAATTTTCTGATCTCCGAAGATCAGTGTATGAATACTGTAAACAGCAGGTAGGCTATGACAAGCATAACTAAAGAATGCTTTACACCGGAAGAAAGGCTGCCCTCACCCATGACACCAGCTACAAGACCTCCAAAGAAGCCCTGAAAGATGGCAGCATGCATGAATATGTTCTTGTAAGTTTTCACGTTTATACCCCTGAGCATGTTTATATGAGCCCCACTTGCAGCGACCTTTGCGGCACTGTGAGCGAGTGTTGTGAGGAAAGTCGTTGTTATGATATAGACGATCCCTATAAACACAAAGAAGGATATGTAAATTATTATGACGTACATAAACATGTTCGTCTGCCTCTCCCTCCTCAGCAGCTCCGCATTGCTCGCGTCTTTGGCTGAAATCATCAGGACTTCCGTAACGTTTCCTGTTGACCTGAGAGCTTCATTCAGCAGAGCTATTGTCCTCGTAAGTTCGAAAACCTTGAGTCTGTTCGCAAACCTAATAAGAGCGTCGTTCAGACTTATACCCCAGTCAAGATCGGCCTTTATTTTTGCTATCTCCTTTTTCAGAGGAGTTGTGTCCGTTTTTGCTATCATGGCTATTGCCCTGTATATGGGCATTCCACTTTCGTTAGCTGAAGCAAGCTTGTTCAGAAAGATTGGGGTAAGTCTGAGAGTTCTCCTCGCCCTCCTCGTCTTCAACTCGTGAAAGATAACGAAAGGCAGAAGCATGATTATAAGTCCTATGAACACGTAATCATCGATCTGAAACACCCAGTCCATGCTCCTGTAAAAAGGATACACCTTGAGACCATAGGCTATGAATGCAAGCCCTGCTGGGACTGAAAACAGGAAGGAGTAAACAGGCTTCTGCTTTACAGGTCTCAGCGGATGTCTGAGAGATTTCCTGAACTGCCAGGACTTTACTTTCTTCTTCAGTTTCTCTATCATCTTCTTCTCTTTTTCATCTTTAGCTCCAGAGTGGGGAATCCTGAGGTAAGTGTACTTTTCCCTGAGTTTTGGAGGCTCTCCCTCCTCAGTGGGAGTTAGAAGCTTGATCACCATCGCAAAGAAGAACGAGCCAATGGGGATGACGAGGTATATTACAGCGTAAAGAGCGTTCTGATTACCCTGACCCATTACAATCATGACAGTCTGGATGATTATCAGGAAAAGGGGGCCGGCAACAAATGCAGTTATGTAACTTTCAGCCATTAGTCCAAGAAATTCAAGAAAGCCCTTCTGCTCCTGTCTCGCCCTTTCAAGGTAGAAATCTGCTCTCTCCTCAAGGTATCTTGTAACGTCTCCACCACTGTCTATGACAGTTATCAGACCATGCAGAAACTCCCTGAAGTTTTCAGAAGGAGAGAGTTCCACAGCCTCTGCGAGAACACTTCTGAGATCCTTTCCAAGCACCTCCATGTCCCTGACTATTCTTGCTGCTTCTCTTGCTACTTCGCTGTAAACCTCGTAGTAGTTTGAGAGGGAGCGAAATATCTCTATCAGGTTCATTCCGCCCCTGCTCAAAGAGTACATGAAGGTTATTGCGTGGGGCAGAGCCCTGTCTATCTTGCTCTTTCTGTCACTTATAACAGTAGATGGATATATTGAGAAGAGAAACCTGCCAAACAGGTAAAACGCAACAGTCAATGCAACCATCAGAACGCCAGCAATAACGTACTTCCTGACAGCCATCCACGTAGAATACACGTTTTCAGGCATTGCGAGCGGGATTATCGTCTTTGGCAGATGCACAAAGTAGATTATAACGACAGAGAGGAAGAGGCCAAGAATCAATCCAACCACAGCAAAGAATATTGAAACCATTTTAGCCGTGGCTATGTACATCTCAGGGGGCATCGATATCATTGCCTGTCTCAGCTTCTTCTCAAGATCGTAGTACTTCTCTGCCTTCTTCTTTATTCCTTCTCCAAACAGCTTGTATCCGAGGTATGTGAAGTAATTGGCCTCCTTGAACATGATAACACCCCCAAATCGCTATTCTTTCAGTGGAATCAGTTCGTTAAGACCCATTTTTTCAAGAACTTTCTCGGGCTTGCTCTGGTAGGCGTGTATGATGTTTGCAACCTCCCTGTAATCTCTTATGTCGTGCTCGACCATGAATTCGAGAACAGCCCTTCTTCTCATGAGTTCCTCTTCCATTTCCCGCCTGCTCCAGCCCCTCATTATCCTGATGTCCTCAAGAACCTTGGAGTTGCCAATCATCACATGCTCATCCTTGACGCTGTCCCACTTGAACACTGTAGTCGTCCTGATTGCCTTTGTCTCGGTATCCAGTCCCACTATCTCCGCTATCTCAATGTTCCTTCTCGCCCTCTTCTTACCTATGAAGACCTGGGCCTGAATGCTGACTATGTCAAGAGCTTCGATCATCGGCCTCGGAACGTTTATTGGAGGGTTCTCAAGTCTGTGTATGACTCCCTCTATGGAGTCTGCGTGCAGTGTTGAGTAAGTTGTATGTCCCGTGCTCATTGCCTGAAACAGTGTAAGAGCTTCTCTGCCTCTAACCTCTCCAACTATTATGTACTCAGGCCTCTGCCTCAGAGCAGCTCTGAGAAGTTCGTACATGTCTATCGCTCCTTCCTCTCCCTGAAACGCATCTCTCGTAACTGCTGGAATCCAGTTCTCATGTGGCAGCATGAGCTCTCTCGTATCCTCTATTGTAACGATCTTCGCCCTCCTTGGAATAAACAGGGCTATGGCGTTTGTAGATGTCGTCTTACCGCTTGCAGTACCTCCGGCAAAAATCAGGTTTTTCTTGTTCTCTATACAGAGCCAGAGGTACGCCATCTGCTCGCTGCTGAATGTGCCCCAGGCTATCAGGTCGATAGGAGTTATTGGAACGTCCCTGAACTTTCTTATCGTGAAAGTTGAACCGTGATCCGTCACTTCTCTACCAAGGGTCATCTGAATTCTACTTCCATCCGGCATCGTTGCGTCAACCATCGGTTCCGCTATGCTTATGTGCTTCCCGCACCTCTGAGCAAGGGTTATCACAAAAGCATCAAGTTCTTCAGCCTCAAAAATAACGTTAGTTTCTATATTAGCATAATTTCTATGGAAGACGAATATCGGCTTGTTGTATCCATTGCAGGAAATATCCTCAAGCATCTTGTCAAACATGAGGGGAGTTATCTTACCGTAATGAACAAAGTCTCTAATTAGATAGTATAAAATCTTATAATATGATTTAATATCGATATCAAGTTTCATATCCTTTATAAGATAATCCACTGTATCTTTGAGAACAGCCTCTCTCAACCTGGCCTCAACATCCTTTTCTTCAAGAATGTCCCTTAGAGCGTTTCTGAGCTCGTTGAGGACTTCGGTCTCATAGGCAGTCAAGTCTGGTTCAACAACTATATACTTCTGTTCATATAATTCCTCGTTTTCTATAATAACCACCTTGCTGTAAGGCTCTTTAATCCAGTACTCGTCTATAACCTCCCAGCCCTCAGGCGGAGAATATTCCACAAGGGGGCCCACCTTCTCCTCATCGTAGGGTTCAAAAAGAGGTTTCTTCCTGAAAATTCCCTTCTTCCTTCCACTCTTACCTTTCAGAACTTCATCTACCTTCTTCGCAGTCTCTATAGTCTCAACTGCCGCCTTCTCGAAATCCTCAAGTTTTTCCTCTTCCTTCCGGTTACGTCGAAACAACTTCATCATTACTATAACAATAGTGGACACTGGAGAGTAATAAAGTTTTCCGCAGTGATAGCTGTAGTAAAGGGAAAAGTAAAGGAAAAAGATCAAACCAAACAGGTAAAAATCAGTCAAAGTGTTTTGGAGATATGCTTATCTCACCCTCCTCTCTGAAAGCGTATCCGAGTCTCTCCCTGATTATCAGGTAAGCCATTTCCGGCGGAATTGCTCCAATCTCGGTGACTATCACGTCTATGTACTCTCTCGGAGTTACATCGAAAGCAGGATTCCTGACAGTAAGTCCTTTGAGAGAGAGTATTTCCGGCGGTGCAACCTCATCTGCACTCCTCTCCTCTATAACCACGAGCTCACCAAACAGCGTCTTGGGGCTGAACTTGTACGTCTCAGCTGCAACCATAAACGGCACTCTCGCCTCCTTAGCTGCCAGCGCTATCTGGGAAGTTCCTATCTTGTTTATCAGAGCACCATTCGCTGTTATTGTATCCGCTCCCACAACCACACAGTCTATCTCACTCATGAAGTATCTGACAGCAGAGTCAACTATCAGGGTCGTTGGTATCCCCTCTGCAGTCAGCTCCTTGACAGTCAGAAATCCCTGCCTTCTTGGCCTCGACTCGGTGGCAAAAACCATATCCACCCTTCCCTGCCTGTAAGCCTCCTTTATAACAGAAAGGGCGGCAGAAGAGTTACAGTGCGTTAAAACCACCGAACCTTTCTTTATCCTCTTTGCCCCGAATTCCCCTATATTTCTGTGAGCACTTCTAACCCACTCAACAAACCTCTCAGCCCTCTCGATTATGCTGTTCCTTTTTTCTTCAACGCTCTCTCCAGAATAGTTCATGACATAATTTACAGCGTTGTAAAGGCTGACTGCAGTTGGTCTCGTGTTAAGCAGCGTTTCTGCTGCCCAGCGCATTTTTTCATCAAATTCCTCTGGATCCGAAACGTTCAGCGATTCGGCAAACTTTCTCAGAGTTTCCGCAGCAAACTTCGCTATTCTTGCAGCCCCTCTGACTTCCATCGTAATTATCTTCCTGGCTGCTTCCCTGACTATTTCCTCAGCCTCCATATTCAGAATTAAGCCTGAGGACTATAATGAGTTTTCCAGTCAGCAGGTTTTCCAGCAAACGAAAGGCTTTTGAGTTTCGCAGATTCTGGCAGTTACATGCACCTGGTAATTATTGACATGCAGGAGAAACTTCTGCCACACGTAGCCGACAGCGATTCCGTCCTCTTAAACACTTTTAAGCTCGCAAAAGCCTTTAAAATTCTGAACCTCCCTGTTACAGCAACCCGGCAGATTAAGCTTGGAGAAACTGTTTCCCCACTCAGGGAAATTCTGGATAATGTTTATGAGAAGACGACATTCAGCTGTATGGGTTGCGAGGAGTTCGTAAGAAAAATAATGGGTGATAAAAAGTTCGTTCTGGCGGGTATTGAGACACACATCTGCGTTCTCCAGACAGCTCTTGACATGCTGAAGTACGGATTTGAAGTTCACGTTGCTGTGGATGCGACTTCTTCAAGAAAAGAGGTGGATAGAGAAACGGCCATTCGCAGAATGATTCAGGAAGGAGTGAAGGTAACGACTGCAGAGGCTGTGATTTACGATATACTTAAGGATGCAAAGCACGAGAAGTTTAAAGAGATACTTGAGATAATAAAGATGCAGAGAGTTAGTGAGAGCGATTAGCAGTCATTAATGGTAGTCATATGGCAGTCATTAATGAAAAAATGAAAAATAAAATAACGTAAAAAATAAAAAACGTAATAAAAATGTACGACTGCGAATTCGTTTTCTGGAATTGCGAGGATAGAAGAGTCGAGATCAGAAAGGGCAGAATTTTCTGTGACAACAGCAGGGTAATTTTTGAAGAGTGTGATGTGAAACCAAGGTATATAGCATGTCCTGCTTTCATAAATTCCCACACACACCTTGGAGATTCCATTGCCAAAGATCCAGCTTATTCTGGAATAGAGGTTGTGATGCCGGGAGGTTACAAGTTCAGAATGCTTGAAAGGTATAGCGAAGAATGCGAGGATGCGATGAGAGAATCAATTCTGTTTTCAGCTCTCTCAGGAACGCTGAGAATTTACGATTTCAGAGAAGGGGGAGTTGAAGGAGTGGAAATGCTGAAGAGAGCAGATAAAGCCAAAATCTGCAAGGTGCTTGGCAGACCAGACAGGGATCTGAAGGGGGCTGAGGAGGTAATAAGAATTGCAGACGGGTTTGGAATCAGCAGTGTGAGAGATACAGGTCAGGAAATTGCTGAAAGACTGGCAGAACTTGCAAGAAAATACAGAAAGCTGTTTTTTATCCATGCAGGAGAAGTTGACAGTAAAGATGTTGAGGGGGCTATAGAGCTTAGGCCGGACGCGCTGATACACATGAACATGGCGAGTAAGGAACAGATCAGAAAGGTTATGGACGAGGGAATTCCAGTTGTCAGCTGTATAAGGTCAAACATGTTCTTCAACGTTGTGAATGCTGAAAACTACAGGAGATTCATAGAGTACGGAATTGAGGAAGGGAAGTGGTTCCTTGGAACGGATAACGTCATGTTATGCAGTCCAAACATGCTTGAGGAGATGCACTTTGCCTCATATCTGCTCAGAGAGGATGAAGGCATTTTTAGAGCTGCCACATCGGGAATCGTTGATGGGCTTGAACTCGGGGCAGTCGTGTTTCACAGAAGAATGAACTTTTCAAGAGTTAGAAATCCGCTCTCCACAATTGTCAGAAGGGGTTGTATAGAGGACATAGAGTGCGTTTTACCGGGGAAGGTCGTGTTTGCTTAGATTTTTGTTTTTTCTGTGTTTTAAATCAAGAAATGGTAAAAATAAGCAATATAAAACAATAAATAAATTAAAATTTAAAATTAAAATTAAGAAACGTACTTGTCGTCATCGTCCATTCCGTAGCTCATGTCCTGAAGCATTTTCGTTGCCAGACCTCTCAGAACTTCATCGTCACCTACAAGCTCTTTTATGAGCGTGAGGGATGCAGCTTCCCTGATTTCGTAACTTTTAATCTCGCTGAGCAGCTTGATTAGCTTGTTAGCGAGCCTGAATACTTCGGCAAGAGCCTCATCCTCTTCAACTTCTTCCTCATCCTCCTCGATCAGCTCCGCAAGGAGTTCTTCCACGTCCATGAAAAATTTCCACCCGCGAAAGCTTTAAAAATTTTCTTGATAAACATCATGGAATGGTTCACGAGACAGAGCTGGCAACCATTTCTCCTACCCTTTCCCCAAGATTTCTTGCAACTTCAAGCTCTTCTTCGTTAGGCCTGTACCTGACTTTTATGCCCTCCGTAACTTCAAAGTCCATATCTCTCAGGAACTCCATAAGCTCTTCGTATGCTCCAACACCCCAGCCGTAGCTCGAAAAGGCAGTTGCTATTTTATTTTTTGGTCTTAAACCTTTCATGTAAGTCAGGAACCCGGCCACCGGTGGAAAGACTGTGCCGTGCATTGTTGGAGATCCAATACATATCGCCTTTGCGTCAAGAATCTCAGCCATTATGTCTGCCCAGGCATCTCTCCTGACGTGAAATACTCTTACCCTGACGCCTTTTGATGCTATGCCCTCAGCTATGGCCATTGCAAGCTTCTCAGTAGAATGCCACATCGTATCGTATACGATCACGGCCTTCTTTTCACTCTCGAAGTTTGCCCACCTGACGTACTCTCTGATTATTCTGTCCGGATTTCTCCATATAACACCGTGAGATGGAGCAATTATCTCCGGATTTACTTTCAGTTCTTTCATCTTTTCAAGCGTTCTCAGAAAGTTCTTGCTGAATGGCATGAGTATGTTGGCATAGTAAACTTTTGCCCACCTTACAGCCTCATCAACACCGAGCTCATCATCGAACCTCTCAGAACTTGCTATGTGCTGTCCAAATCCATCCATGGAGAAAAGCACTTTTCTCTCTTCCAGCCACGTCATCATGCTATCCGGCCAGTGGAGCATGGGAGTTTCGATGAACGTGAGGGTTAAATTTCCCAGATCGATTCTGTCTCCAGTCCTGACAACTTTAAAGTCCCATCCCTCACACCCGTAGTAGTACTCGAGACCTTCCTTTCCCCTTCTGGAGCATACCACCGTGGGATTTGCCTTTTTTACGATTTCTGGCACTCCACTTGAATGATCGGGTTCCACGTGGTTAACTATCAGATAATCCAGATTTTTCAGATCTACGATTTCACCTACTTTTCTCACATGCTCCTGAACGAACTTGTGCTTGACTCCATCAATCAGGGCTGTTTTCTCGCCAGTAACAAGGTAGGAGTTGTACGTCAGACCCCTGTGAGTTTCAAAGTTGTGAAAGTCTCTCTCACTCCAGTCAACTGCCCCAACCCAGTAAACGTCCTCACAGACCTTAACCATTTAAACACCTCTTTTTGCTATTTACAATCATTTAACTAACAAAAAAATTCAAAGCTAAAAGATAAATTTTTGAATAGATTCAGGATACCGAAACCTCTTTCTCATTCTCCCACAGCCCATGCTTGTTGCAGTAGGCAATGGCCACGAACTTTCCACCTTTCTCAAGTCTGATTTTGAGCATTAAATCAGGATTTGCAAGTTCGGAAAATGCCGCTCTCGCAACCATTACCGGGTTGAAGTCCCTTCCTTCTTCTTCAAAGTAAACTTCTATCCACCTTATGGAGTGGTCAACCTTGTTGGGATGCCCCTCCACAAAAACCCTGAGCTGAAACTCCTCACCAGCCTTAACAGCATCCGGACACTCAATTTTCGGCCTGTGATTGCTCTCTTTCTCACCCTCTCTATAAGTAAGCAAAAAATCACCTCCATTTTTACATTTTCACATTCTTACATCCTTTCCTACATTTTTCTTTAAATTTTAAATTCAAACTGATATACCAGCAAAAATTCAGAGAGAAAGCATGTCAGAGGCCACGTAATATCCCCTGTCATGCCCGCAGCTCGGGCACTTCTCAGGAGGCTCCTTTCCGTAGTGCACATAGCCACACTCCAGACAGACCCACGCTACTTCCTCATCTCTCCTGAACATTGTACCGTTTTCAAGTGCCTCGAGAACCTTTCTGTATCTCTCCTCATGATGTACCTCAGCCCTTGCAATAGCTCTTAGCCTCTCAGCCACATCCTTATACCCTTCCTTTTCAGCTATCTCCGCAAACTCGGGATACATCTTAGTGTGCTCGTAATTTTCTCCAGCTATTGCCGTCTTCAAATTCTCCACAGTCGTTCCAAGCTTCACTGGAAGTTCAGCCTCAACTTTAACGGAACTCACATCTCCAGCTACTTCCTGCATAAGCTCCATCAGAGTTTCTGCATGCTCTTTCTCGTTTTCAGCAGTCTCAAGGAACAGCTTCGAAACGAAAATCAGTCCTTCCTTTTTTGCAACTTTGGCGTAGAAAGTGTACCTGTTTCTCGCCATGCTTTCTCCAGCAAAAGCTGTTGCAAGATTTTCAATCAATTTTGTATTTATTTCCAAACCATTCACCTCTTGTGAACATCTTGTGAGTTTTAAGTTCATATTTCTGGGGTTATGGAAACTTGATTACTTAATTATTGGAACGGAGGAACATCTGGCAATAGCTCACCTTCGACACTTATTTTTATTTCCAGATTCTCTTTTGCGCTGCTGCCTTTATATTTGACCAGTATTTTTACAGGTTCTTTAAATTTTACGTAAATTTCTCTTTCATCAAATTTGCAAACTATCTTACCGCTGTCTACTTTTTTAATAAGTTCTTCAAGAAATTCTTTT
>CAZUMR010000079.1:0-10825 GCA_964622075.1 uncultured archaeon
AGAGGTAGTTGACCTTGACAGACTGAAGGAAGAGTACTACAAACTTAGAGGCTGGGAGAACGGCAGACCAACGAAAGAGAAGCTGAAGGAACTTGGCATAGAGGTATTCTCCGATTTTGCATGATTTTCCTGTTTTAGTTCCTTATTCTTTATTTTCTGTTTTTTCATTATGTTTTCTGTTTTTTCATTATGCTTAATCCCGGTTCTCAGTCCACAATCTTCAATCCTCAACCCTCAACCCTCAATCTCAGTCCCAGACAGTAGGCATAAAATCAACACTCGCCGTGTTTTTCTTTAATCAGGGTCACAAGATCCTTGGGTGAAGAGACACACGAGAGCTCATCCTTCATTAAAAAGACGACTGAAGAAACTTCCTTTTTGACCTTTCTCTCGACTATATACGTTGCCCTTGCAGATACGACCTCAGATACCCTGCCTATAACCTCGGCTCTTCTCTCTATTTCCCTAACCTGTCTTATCCCGGTTAAAATCGGTTCTTCAATCTCTTTCTGGTCAATTCTGGATACCACATCAAACGGTGCGTGCTTAACAGCGTAAACCTCAAGACCTATGTCTCTCAAACACTCAACTATTTCAGCTTCGCTCTTTCCAAGCTCCTCAACGTTCCTCCCTTCCTCCTCAACATCAAGCTCGGCAAAGTTGAGAAGGTCGATGGCCTTTATAACGAACTCCCCGAGCACTTCCTCCAGCCTTGCAGCGTTTTCAAGAGATGTGTCACTCCCCTCTTCATACTTTTTCACGACTCTCCTTGAAACACCAAGCAACCTTGCAAGAGTTCCTATGGTCATACCGAGTTTTTCCCTTGCCTCTCTTATCTTTTCGCTGTTCAGCCTGACGTAGTAACCTCCCGGAGCAGAATAGACCATTGGAGGTACTCCCTCTACCACAAAGTCGTAAAAGGTTGCCGTATTTATAACCGGCAATCCGTACCTGTTGTAAACGACACCCCTTTCAAGGTAGTCAGATTTAAACCTCTCACCTATGACGAGAGGGGAAGCCTTCAGGAGTTTGGCTACAAGCTTCATATCTGCAGCCATCTCCGGTTTCAGCGAATCGGCATTGTAGAGTACCTTGATCAGAAGGGTAGTTTCCCCTCTCCTCGCAACTATATCAAAGCACCTTGGCTTGGTGCCGATTGCCGTAACCTTAAATCCAGCTTTATTCAGTATCCTCAGTGCTGATTCGACAACTGCTGTAAACATTCTAAAATCAGATAGTTCGGAGCCATATATAAGACTTTGCTATTACCACCAGCTATTACGACCAGCCCTCAGCCATTACTGCCACATTCAGAAACTCAGAGCTCTCTCAAATATCCACCTTGCGTCCTCCTCACCTATCTCCGGTCTCATCGAGATCAGTCTTTTTACTTCCATGGTTCTTCTGACAAGTTCTGGCACATCATCTCTGCCTATTCCCATCTCAGAAAGAGATGGTAACCCCACAGCCTTTCTCATCTCATCTATGCTCATACCCAGAGCCTTTTTAACGTTCTCTGCCTTTTCTTTACTTACATTCCTCTCTATCCACTCAAGCAAGGCCTGCCCTATTGCAGCAACGCACTCTCCATGAGGTCTTGAAGTCAGGCTCGCTATGGCGTAAGATGCCGCATGTCCAAAATGCACTCCTGCATTACCAAAGGCCATGCCAGCCATGTTACTGCCAACTGCAACCTCTCTCGATTTCTCACCCTTTTTTACGAAAAATGGAAGATGCGACAGGAGTTTTAGAGCTTTCAAAGCAAGAGTGTCAGTAACCTCGTTTGAGCCCGTGTAAAATCCACCTGCCCTTTCAACACACGTGTAAGCTTCAAACGCATGCATTACCGCATCCATACCGGCTGAAGCGGAAACTCTTTCAGGAGCTCTGATTTCCCAGTCAAGAATTGCAGTGTCCGGGAGCATGGACTCATGGAGAATTCCTCTTTTCACACCATCAACCTTAATGACTGATGCACACGTCGTCTCGCTTCCAGTACCAAACGTCGTTGGAATTGCAAGAAACGGCTTAACCCTGAACCTTGCAAGCTGAGAGTTTGGCGAAAGAAAGAATCTGAGATTTCTGTTCAGACTGTAGCATGCGTTAACGATCTTTGCCGTATCGAGAACGCTGCCACCACCAAAACCAACTATCGCATCCGGTTCCTCGTTCCTTACAAACTCAAGGCAGGATTCGAAAATAGCCTCATCCGGCTCTCTGTCAACTCCCTTCCACAGAGATACCTCTATTCCTTCAGCCTCAACACTCTTTAAAACTTCCCTGCAGTAACCAGTACTTCCCGTTCTGGGTCCGGAAACAATGACGCATTTTGAAACCCCAAGTTTCTTGAGCTCAGCTCCTACCAGATTTCTTGCACCCTCTCCTGCAACAAGTCTTGAAACTCTCAGCCTGAACATTAAAAACACCTGCTAAACACTGGCCAAACACTAACTCTCCGACACCACCGCCACAACATCTCCCTGATTTACCTTGTCACCTTCCTTCACCTTTATGCTGGCGATCTTACCCTTTACGGGAGAGACAACCTCGTTCTCCATCTTCATTGCCTCAAGGATCATTATGGGTTCGTTTTCTTCCACTTCATCTCCCTCTTTCTTGAGAATTCTGGTTATTACTCCGGATATTGTCACAGTAACTTCAACCCCTCCCGTGCCAATAACCATGAGCGGATCTCCCTGATTTACCTTGTCACCTTCCTTCACGAGTATTTTCTCGACCTTACCATCGTAAGGAGAAACAACTTCGTTCTCCATCTTCATTGCCTCAAGGATAAGCAAAGGCTGTCCTGCTTTGACTTTTTCTCCCTCTTCCACAACAATTCTTACAACTGTTCCTGCCATCTCTGCCAGAACTTCGTTTCCACTGAGTTCCCTGTGCTTCTTCTCACCCACGTTTATCAGAGCCTTCTTTCCGTTTACAGAGACCTCGAAAATTGGCGGATCTGCATTGAGTACTTCCACATCATAACTCCTGTTGTTAACAGTGACTCTGAACTTCATCGCCCAAGCTGGAATTAGAGGATATTTTATAGTTTCCTTAATTCTTAATTTTCCACCAGTGTGTTGGATAGCAATCATCGGATAACAATCATTATATTGCACGCTCGTAAGAAAGTTAGCGTGCTCTCGAAACTCGTAACTGTCGCGAGAGAGGAGCCTGTACTTTTTATTCTCCTCGTAGCTCTGGCTGCGTTTACACTTTTAAATCCCGGAGGTGCTTTGAAATACCCGAAGTACGTTGACTGGAACACAATAATCGCCCTTTCGGGTCTTATAGTTGTCACCACCGGTATAAAGGAGAGTGGACTTCTTTACGAGGTCTCGAAAAATCTGGTTACAAGAGCTAAAAGCGAGAGGAGCATGGCTATAATACTTGTCCTGATTTCTGCAACTCTCTCAACAGTTCTGACGAACGACATTACACTCCTTGTAGTCGTTCCACTGACACTTTCAATAGGAGAGATTGTTGAAACGAGAGTTGAGAAGCTCGTAATATTCGAAACTCTTGCAGTAAACGTTGGTTCTGCTTTGACTCCAATAGGAAACCCACAGAACCTGTTTCTGTGGCACGAGTGGGGAATATCTTTTCTCACGTTCTGCAGGGAAATGCTTCCCCCAGTCATCCTGATGCTTCTTGTTCTGATATTCTTTGTCTTCCTTTTCTTTAAAGATAAGGGGCTCGAAGTGAAAGGTGGTAAGGACGTGAGGGTTGACAGAACTCTCGCAACGATCTCTTCGGTGCTTGTGTGTTCTTATGTGATTGCTCTGGAGCTGAAACTTGAGATATTTGCGTTCGTTGCGGTAATGGCCATTTTCCTCCTCCTCTTCAGAAGGGTGATCGTGAAGACCGACTGGCTTCTGATTCTGATATTCGTGCTCATGTTCGTGGATGTTGGATGCATAGCAAGGATGGGAGTGATAAGGGAAGCCGTAAGCTCTCTGAATCTGAACAATTCTGCTCACGTCTTCATAATTTCAGCCCTGCTATCACAGGTTATGAGCAACGTTCCAGCAGCAATGTTCATATCGCACTTTTCAAGAAACTGGAAGGCTATATGCTATGGTGTAAATGTTGGAGGTAATGGAATAATACTCGCATCTCTCGCAAACATAATCTCTGTTAGATATGCCGGAAGTAAGCTTCTGGTCGATTTCCACAGGTATTCTGTGGTTTACTTTATTTTGACACTCGTCCTCGTTCTGCTCCTGCTATTTTAATTTTATTTTCACGAAATTGAAATTAAGTTTTTAAAATTAAATTTTTTAATAAGATCGTCAAAAGACGAATTAAAGGATTAAAAATGTCGAAAAAGTATAAGTTTCATTAAGTTTATTCAAGCCCCATGGGCACTGTCATCGTCGGAGCTGTAAGAACACCTGTTGGTAAGTTTGGCGGTAGCTTGAAAGACCTGCAGGCTTACGAGCTTGGAAAAATTGCAATAAGAGGTCTGATGGAAAAACTCAAACTCATACCCGAGGAATTTTTTGACCACTATCCATCCATGCTTGATAGAGTATGTCCTCTCGACGCATATACAAGCGAGCTAAGGGAATCAATCGGAGAGGCAACAGGAGTTAAAATCGATGAGGTAATTATGGGAAACGTCCTGCAGGCATCACAGGGTCAGAATCCAGCAAGACAGGCCTCTATTTTCGCCGGTTTACCCAAAACCGTTCCTGCCTATACTGTAAACATGGTCTGCGGAAGTGGACTGAAGGCAATAGTGCTTGCACACCAGAGCATAGAGAGTGGAGAAAGCAGGGCAGTAGTGGCGGGAGGAATGGAGTCCATGAGCAATGCCCCGTATGCGCTAACAAAGGCAAGGTGGGGTTACAGGATGTTCAACGGCGAGATTGTGGATCTCATGGTCTTTGACGGGCTTTGGGAAAAGTTCTACGGTTATCACATGGGAGTAACTGCAGAGAACATCGTGGAGAAGTACGGAATAAGCAGAGAAGAGCAGGACAGGCTCGCATATGAAAGTCACATGAGGGCGATAAGGGCAATGGACGAGGGGAAATTCAAGGAGGAGATAATTCCTGTAACTCTAAAAACGAAGAAAGGAGAGGTTATCGTTGATAAAGACGAACACCCGAGAAGAGATACGAGCCTTGAAAAGCTATCAAAACTGCCTCCAGCTTTCAAAAGCGATGGAACAATAACTGCTGGAAACGCGAGCGGTATAAACGATGGTGCTGCTGCACTGATGCTGATGGATGAAAGGTATGCTGAGGAGCTCTCTCTGAAGCCCATGGCAAGGATAGTTTCTTTCGCCTGCTCAGCTATAGACCCAGCATACATGGGTCTCGCTCCAGTACCAGCAGTAAAGAGAGCTCTGGAAAAAGCCGGAATGAGCTTGGACGATATTGATATATTTGAAATAAACGAGGCTTTTGCAGCTCAGGCAATAGCGGTTATAAGGGAGCTCGGACTTGAGGACAGAATGGATTGCATAAACGTGAATGGCAGTGGAATAAGTCTCGGACATCCAATCGGTGCAACGGGGGCGAGAATAACGGTAACTTTACTTCACGAAATGAGGAGGAGGAATGCGGAATTTGGTCTGGCCACTCTGTGCGTTGGAGGTGGAATGGCTGTAGCTGTCGTTTTCGAGAGAGTCTGAATGCAAGATCAAATACTGAATTTTAATTCAATATTAATTCAATATTTTAATTCAATTCACTTAATTTAATTCAGCTTTCCAGCATAACTCTCCATTTAATTTTCGGACAGCCTAAAATTTAAATAGTCTGGCATGTACCTTCGTGCATGAAAATCGCTGCTTCGACTGCAAAGGGAGGTCTCGACGACACAGTTATAGAGATATTTGGAAGAGCTCCGTGCTTTACAATCGTCGAGGTCGATGGAGGAGAAATAAAGAGTGTTGAGGTCGTTAAAAACGAGAACGCAATGGCAAGCGGTGGTGCTGGGATAGCTGCAGCACAGCTCATGATAGATAAGGGTGTTTCATCCGTACTCACGGGAAACCTCGGGCCAAACGCTTACAATGTCCTCTCTTCTGCCGGAATAAACGTTTACAGAGCTGCTGGTATGACTGTCAGAGAAGCCATAAACAGGCTACTTAGCGGTGGACTTGAAACAGTAACACCATCCGGCGGAGGCGGAATGGGAAGAGGCATGGGTCGAGGAATGGGCAGAGGTAGAGGAATGGGTAAGGGAATGGGCAGAGGTATGGGAAGAGGTGGAGGATGGCAGTAACAAACAGATAACAGACATGTAAAGGTGAATCAGATGAGGATTGCAGTGGCCTCTGGAAAAGGAGGCACGGGAAAAACGACTGTGGCAGTTAACCTCTCAGCGTTTAACAACCTCCCGGTTTACGACTGCGATGTGGAGGAGCCAAATGCAAGGGTCTTCATTAAAGGTGAGGAAAAGGAGAGGCCTGTATTCAGACCTGTCCCGGAACTTGGAGATGGATGCGATTTCTGCGGAGTCTGCAGAGAAGTATGTCAGTACAACGCTGTGGTTGTGCTGAAGGATACAGTGATGTTCTTCCCGGAAGTCTGTCACAGCTGCGGTGCCTGCGTTTACCTTTGCCCGAATAACGCAATAAGGGAAGTTAACAGAGAGATAGGAAAGATAGTCGAAGTTTACAGAGGAAAAAAGGTGCTGACGTATGGTTTGCTGAACATAGGCGAGGTATCACCCGTTCCAGTCATAAAGGAGATGAAGAAGGGAATGGAAAAAGATGCTGTAATCGACTGTCCTCCCGGAGTTTCCTGCCCGATGGTCGAGAGTGTGAGAGATGCTGACTTCGTGATTCTTGTGGTGGAGCCAACGCCATTCAGCTTTCACGACATGAAAATTGCTGCTGATGTCGTTAAAGAGCTTGGAAAGCCATTTGGAGTTGTTATAAACAAGCACGGACTGCCATACGATGTTGAAGAGAAATGCAAAGACTACGAGATAATTGGAAAGATTCCCTTCAGCAGAGAGATTGCAGAAGTTTACTCAAAAGGCCAACTCCTTGAAAGCCACAGGGATATCTTCGAAGAAATGTACGACAGAATAAGGAGTCTGGTGTAATAACAAAAGAGTTGCGAGGTGCGAATCATGAGGTTTGAGCTGACCTCAGAAAACCCGCTGAGGCTTACGGTTATAAGCGGAAAGGGCGGAACTGGAAAGACAACTGTAACAGCTCAGCTGGGCTACATTCTTTCAAGGATCAGAAAGATCGTAATTGCTGACTGTGATGTGGATGCACCCAACCTTCACCTCCTCCTGAAACCGGAAGTCGTGGAGGAAAAGCCATTCTTTGGTCTGAAAAAAGCGAAAATTGGAGAAAAATGTACTTCCTGCGGTCTGTGCTACGAGCTATGCAGGTTTGATGCTGTGATTGAAGACAACGGCACATACAGGGTAGATGAGGCCAGATGTGAGGGATGTGCCCTCTGCTACAACGCATGTCCGGAGAAGGCAGTGGAGATGGTAGAGGGAGAGAGAGGAAAAGTATTCATCTCGAACACAGAAATAGGAAAGTTCGTTCATGCTGTACTCTATCCAGGAGAAGAGAACAGTGGAAAACTTGTGATGGAGGTAAAGGAGCTTGCCAAAGCTGAGGCAGATAAAGAGGGAGCAGCAGCAATAATAGTGGACGGTGCACCGGGTATTGGCTGCCCGGTAATAGCATCCCTCGCAAACACCGATGTTGCAATTGTGGTCACAGAACCAACTCTCTCCGGCCTGTCAGACATGGTGAGGATTCTGGAACTGACAGAGCACTTCAGAATTCGCTCATCCGTCGTTATAAACAAGTACGACCTGAATGATGAGATCAGCAGGAAGATAGAGGACGAGTGCGAAAGGAGAGGTATAGAGGTGCTTGGGAAAATCCCCTACGACGAAAAAATACCCGAACAGATTTCAATGCTCAGGTTCCCGTTTAAGGGCAAAGCTGCAAAAGAGATCGAAAAAGTCTGGGAAAGGCTCAGGGAAAGTCTATCACAGAGTCTTTCCAGCTGATCTCTGCAATTTTTTAATTTGGATTTTTAATTTGCAAGAGAGAGTACCTGCACAACTTACACGGGAATGACAATGTTTATCTCGGAATAGTTGACCACCGGCCTCTTCCTGTTCCTCTTCCCGGATGTGTCGAAGTCAACGAGACCAAAGTTGCTCAGATGCTTTAAATCTCTCATGACAGAGGATCTGTTCCTGCCAAGTATCTTTGCGAGCTCGTATATGCTTTCGGGGTTTCTCTCCCTTATAATGCTTATAATCCTGATTCTCTCTGGAGTTAAACCTTCCTTACTGTGTCAAGTTCGCTGACGTTAGCGTGAATTACGACACTCTTGCCTATTGAGTGGACATACACGGGTTCCATTCTATCCCCCGCTCTGGTAAGACAGAGAATATATATTTTTTGTTTATAAAACTTCATAAGATTTTACAGTTTTTATGAAACTCTGCTGAACAAAGGACAATCAAAATCTGGATAAATCGTATAACTGCAATTGCTACGAAAATAGCATGTTAACAATTTAAATAATTTAATAATTTTTAAAAACCAAGAGACAGGCAGAACATTGCCGCAACAACCGTAACCAGTGCAGTAATTACAGCAACTCCCTTAAAGCCAACCTTACCCGTCCTTATGTACTCTCCAACGACGTCGGTAAGCAGAATTACGAGCACTGTAAAGGCGAAAAGCAGTAAAAATTCCACAGCTCTTGGCAGTTTTTCAGCAGAAAAGTGCTCCCATATTTTCATTGTGTAGTAGTAAACAGCAACAAACTCAATTACTGTAGCCGCAATCTGCAGAGAAGAGGTCTTTCTGTGCAGATCAAGATACTCCCTGTTCCTGAGAGTGTCAAGTCTCAGAGACATTAGGCTGAACAGATCTCTGAGACCATTCAAAGTCTGCTCAAACTTGGATTCATAATACTCAAGAGCTCTCACCTCCTCGTAAGACTTTGCTCTCAGCTGTAAATCCCTGCAGATTCTCTCGTATCTGGCCATGGCCTCGAAGAGTCTTTCATTTAACTCCTTGAATTCCATGAACCTTGAGAAAAACATGCTGTGCCATTCAGACATTTCATCCATCAGGCGTTCAAGATCTGCCACATCTGCCCTTACAGCAATGGAGGAAACACTCGATATCTTCTTCAAAACACCGCTTTCAAATTCAGATAGAGATGCTGCGACACCAATGCATTTCTCAACAAGCACATCACACCTTTTCCTGTAACAGAAGAGAACGGGCAATTTTTCATATAACAGCTCATCCACTTTATCTGGATCAGGATCGACTATCAAAGTTCTATTTTTGAAGATGTATCTACCATATCTAAATTTATATCCTCTCTCAAGCTTTTTTACTGTTACGATGAAATCTCCTTTAAATTCATCTTCAGCTATACCTTCAACCACACAGAACTGGCAGGAATCTACCTTTCCCTTCCTCACAGCTCTGTTAGACAATATTTCAGGTAACTCTTCGAGCTCTCCGGGCTCGCACAGAAAGTACGTGTAAGAGCTCACAGAACAGTAATGTGCTAAATTGCAGAAAAGGATTACCTCACCGACAAAAGCAGCAAAAACTTCAACAACCGGAATGGACGATACGTTTATATACGCTTCCCCAGAAGCCAGCTAAGTCACTTTCAGGGTGATAGCATGAAGTCAGTTTACGCATATGTAAGAGAAGCATGGAAAAACCCGTGGGAAGGTTTCGTTGGAGAGCTGATGTGGGAAAGGCTCCAGCAGTGGAGGAGAGAACCCGCAATAGTAAGAATAGAGAGGCCAACAAGGATAGACAGGGCAAGAGCTCTTGGATACAAGGCAAAGAAGGGTATAATCGTTGTCAGGGTAAGGGTAAGGAGAGGCGGAAGGAGAGCTACAAGGCCAAACAAGGGCAGGAAGACGAAGAACCTCATGGTAAACAGGAGAACACCAAAGAAGAGTTTGCAGTGGATTGCAGAGGAAAGAGCAGCAAGGAAATATCCAAACATGGAGGTTCTCAACTCGTACTGGGTTGGAGAGGATGGAAAGTACAAGTGGTTTGAGGTAATACTCGTTGATAGGGATCATCCAGCAATAAAGAGCGATTCCCAGCTCAGCTGGATATGCGACAAGAGGGGTAGAGTTTTCAGAGGTCTTACCTCTGCCGGTAGAAAGAGCAGGGGACTTAGAAGGAGAGGCAGAGGGGCCGAAAAGGTAAGACCCAGCCTTAGAGCGAACTTCAGGAGAAAGGAAGATTGAAGGAAGGATTGAGCTTTTAAATTCATTTTTGTTTGATTTTTATTACTTTATTACTGTGGAATCTCCGGAGTAGAAAGTAAAAAAGATTATGATCGGTAAAAAAGCTGGAAAGAATACTGACATGGAGTACAGAGACCTTTTATGCGAGCTCGAATCACTTGTTGAAACTCTGGATATTCTTGCTGATGAAGAAATGCTGGAATCTATAAGAAAGGGAGAAGAAGATTACAGAAGTGGCAGATACATCGTTATCGAGCCAGAGGAAGTTGATGAATTTTTTGATTGTCTCGGATTTGTGTTTCCGTGGACTCCAGCGTAGAGTCCCAAAAAAGAGAACACCTGGGAAAAGAGTTATTACTAAACAGAATCGTCCGGGAATGAAATTATCTTAATAGCATTTGGTCACAGAAAACAGGTTTACGATGACGTGCTTGAAAAATATATAAAGTAACTTAATTTTTATTTTTAATTTATTTAATTTTATGTATAAATTTATAATTCTTAAAAAATCAAAATAGAATTTAAGAGTCACAGATTTAATAACTTCAAATAATCAAACGTCAACCTAAAAAACTCAGGGTGG
>CAZUMR010000080.1:0-9860 GCA_964622075.1 uncultured archaeon
GCAAAGGTGAACTCCTGAAAATGGAGATTGAAAGGCGTCCCTGATTGTCAGTGGCTGCCCCCAGAGCTCTTCCTCGAAGCAAAGGTGAACTCCTGAAAATGGAGATTGAAAGGTATGTATCTCCGCGCCGCTAACATCCCCACAAGAAGTGAAGCAAAGGTGAACTCCTGAAAATGGAGATTGAAAGTGATTTTTAATATTCGATAGCGTTAAACAAGTAATCTCGAAGCAAAGGTGAACTCCTGAAAATGGAGATTGAAAGAAGAGCCGGATCTCCCGATAAGCAAGTAATATTTCACGCGAAGCAAAGGTGAACTCCTGAAAATGGAGATTGAAAGCCAGCAGCAGCCCTAAGTGCGAGGTCATACACTACATCCGAAGCAAAGGTGAACTCCTGAAAATGGAGATTGAAAGACTAAGTTATCAAGAACCTCATTTGTGACTGTGAATACGAAGCAAAGGTGAACTCCTGAAAATGGAGATTGAAAGTCCATCCTTTCAAAATCATACCTCATTTTTTCACCTCCGAAGCAAAGGTGAACTCCTGAAAATGGAGATTGAAAGAATAAATCGTTAATCGCTTTCTTATCTGCTTCAGATAGGAAGCAAAGGTGAACTCCTGAAAATGGAGATTGAAAGTGAAATTACTACCCCTTTACCATAGTACACAGTACCTACCGAAGCAAAGGTGAACTCCTGAAAATGGAGATTGAAAGACGAGTGATTCGAGTAGCTGCTTCGTTACACTCTTTGGTAGAAACAAGGGCGGACTCCTGAAAATGGAGATTGAAAGAAATGCGAAGACGTGGCCACAGAGGAAAAGTATTTTCAGAGAGAAGCAAAGCTGAACTCCTGAAAATGGAGATTGAAAGAGATACGTTTTTGCGTCAATCAGATGTATAAGCAAGTCTGAAGCAAAACCGAACTCCTGAAAATGGAGATTAAAGAAACTACCTGTACCTTACCTTTACTTTTAATACCCTTGCCCCCAATTATCATTCAATGAAAAATGGCGTAAATGGCGCAAAAAGAAAGCCGACGAGAATAGAGGCGGGGAGTTATTACACATACCTGAGTGAGGGTTGCAAACTCTGCAGGAGAGGAGCCAAACTTGTCCTATTTGTAACTGGCCTCTGTCCCAACTCGTGTTTCTACTGCCCAATCTCCAGCGAGAGAAGAGGAAAGGACGTAACCTTCGCGAACGAGCGACCCGTCAGGAGTGAGGAGGATGTTGTAAGTGAAGTAGAGCTGATGAGTGCTGAAGGAGCATCCATAACGGGTGGTGAACCTATATACGTGTTTGAAAAAACACTCAGCTTCGCAAAACTCCTGAAAAAACTCGATTTACACATTCACCTTTACACGAGCCTTCCCGTTAGCGCTGAAAAGCTGAAAAAACTGTCATTCATCGACGAAATAAGGTTCCATCCTGTCAAAAAGCTTGAGCTGTACGAAGAACCGGTAAGAATTGCAAAAAAGCTTGGAATGGAGGTGGGAATCGAAATTCCGGCCATCAATTTCAGACCCGATTTTGCCGAATTCGTGAACGCTCACGACATATTCATGAACCTGAACGAACTCGAATTTTCCGCGACAAATCAGGAGGAGTTACTTAGGAGGGGATTCGAACCGGGAGAATTTTTTGAAGCAAAAGGCTGCGGGGAGATAGCTGAGAGGTATCTGGAAACTGTGGAAAAGTTCCACTATTGCACGGTTCTGTTCAAGGATAGAGCTCAGATGAGAAGGAGATTCATAAGGATGGCAATGAACCATCCGGAATTCTATGCCGTTACACGGGATGGCACTCTGCTTTGCGGGTGTGTTGAATGTTCCGAGCAGGAACTTAGCAATCTGCTCTCCATACTCGAAAGTGAGGGAGTGGAATACGTTATCCTTGAAAACGGCTTTAAAAAAATTGTCGAGTTCTCACCTGAAGTTGCGGAGAGATTGAGTGAAGTTTTAAAAGCTGAGGGATTCAGGGTGAGCATAGTTGAGAGGTATCCAACTGTCAGCAGAGTGGTCGTTGAGAAAACACCTCTGTAAGTGATAATAAGTGATAAAAGGTTTGGGAACATGAAACGGGAGGAAATTGAGAGCAGGCTTAAAAAATACCTTGAGAGAGATAGAAACGGAATAAGAAAGGAGCTGCTTAAAATACTGCTTGAAGGAGAGAAATATACGACTGACGAAATATACTCCCGGTTAAAGGAGAGAGTCAGTACGAGCAACATAAACAAGAGAGGAGTGTCCGCAATGGTCGGGCTCATGTGTGCAAGGCTTGGCATATTAAAAACTGAGCTCGGAGAGAAAAACAGGTATTACATAAAACCTGAATACGCTGACCTTGTTAGGGAAGCAATAGAAAAATATTAAAATATTTGAATAAATAATTTAATTAAATTTTGAGTTTTAATTATGTCAAATTTAAATTAACATTTGCAACATTTGCAGAATTTTGTCAGCCACCTGAGGTGCACGGGACAATGGAGGACAAGGTTGCTAAAAAGGTTGCTAAAGTGGAAACGCTTAGAAAGAGCAGAATTCTGGGTATGTGGAGCTCCGGTTTACTTGGCGCCTTAAAAAATCCGTTAGCAAAGGTTTACGAAAAAAAGCTTGAGAGGGATGTAAGGTCGAAGAAAATCCCGGGGCATGTGGCCATAATTATGGATGGAAACAGGAGGTTTGCAAGGAGGAGAGGGCTGCCTCCAAAACTGGGGCACGTTTTCGGTAGCAGGAAGGCTGAAGACGTTCTGAACTGGTGCTGGGAACTTGGAATAAAGAACGTTACAGTTTACGCTTTTTCCACTGAGAACTTTAACAGGAGTGAGGAAGAAAAGAAAAACATCTTCGACCTTGTTGCAGGGGAGTTCAGAAGACTCTCAAAGGACAGGAGAATTCACAGAAACAGGGTTAAGGTTAGGGTAGTTGGCAGGACTGAACTTCTGCCAGATTATGTGGTAAGGGAAATCGTGAAAGTGGAGGAAGCTACAAAAAATTACGGCAGATACCGTTTAAATGTGGCTCTGGCTTACGGTGGCAGGCAGGAAATAATCGATGCCGTCAGGACCATTTTAAGAGAGGTGAAGGAGGGGAAAATTTCGAGCAGAGATATAGACGAAAGAACGCTTGAGAAGTACCTTTACGGAGAGGAAGGATACTCCAGAGTTGATCTGCTGATAAGGACGGGGGGAGAGCAGAGGCTATCCAACTTCCTCACATGGCAGACAGCCAACAGTGTGGCGTGCTTTCTTGACGTTTACTGGCCTGAATTTAGAAAAATAGACTTGCTCAGGGCTATAAGGCTCTGGCAGTCGCTGGTGGAGATCTAACAACATGACAGGTTTACAGGGATGAAATTATAACGGCCATTACTATTGCCAAGGCACCGGCGTACTGCATAGGTGTTAGAATCTCTCCAAGTGTTAGGGCTGAGAAAACGTGAGAAAAAACACCCTCCATCGAAAATATCACTGCAGCGTCTGTCGGTGATGTTATTCTCTGCAGTCTGTTCTGCAGTATCCTTGCTATTACTGTTGCGAAGATTGCTGTGATGAGAAGGGAAACAATGACCGTGCAATTTAGTGTGGGGTGGAAAATTGCACCTTCGCTGAATGAGAAGGGGAGGGAGAATAAAGCTACCGAGGCTATCTGCCAGAAAGCAAGGGCATCTGGGTTACAGTGTCTTGAATGGTGACTTATCATGGCTATCTCGGCAGCAAAAGCAATTGCACAGCCCAGCAGCAGAACGTCTCCAACCTCTGTGGAAATTCCCGGAGTAAAGCTGAGCAGCAGCATTCCGAACAGCGCAAGTGCTGTGCAGAAAATGTCCTTTCCCTTTATCCCCGTCCTGTAAAAAACCCAGCTGACGACAGGCGTTAGAACAACGTAGAGGGAGGTTATGAACCCTGCATTTGTGGCAGTCGTTACGTTTAGCCCCAGAGTCTGGAGAGAGTAGCCAAGAAAGACGACACTACCTATCTTAACTCCCTCGCGAAAGCTCGCCCGAGCAACTCTTAGAAACTTCAGGGAATCCCGTCTGATGAAGTACAGCAGAAAAATTGCTGATGAAAGGAAAAATCTGAACGTGTTGAATGTGAAAGGCGGAATGTAGATTAAGGCAACCTTAACGACCGGAAATGTGGCTCCCCAGACGAGAGCTACGAAAAGCAGGCCAAGATCGGCCTTCAGTCTTTCACTCCTGCATGTTTCAACACGCAACTCAGCACATGAACAACCTGCATCACCGGACACGAACGGCCCAGAATGCTTGAAAAATATAAAGAGAACGTAATGGCTTGAGAGAATGACTCTCACTAACTCAGTTAACTGCTACCGCTACCTCAGTCTCGGAGAAAGCTCGTAGTTTATCCCGGGGATATAACCTGTCTCCTCCCAGTACTTCATCTGAACTTTCTGGAAAATTCTTGAAATCGGTATGTTTGCGCAGCAGGCATCGTCGCACTGCCCACAGTTAACGCAGCTATCAGCGACATGAGCCATTCTGAAGACGAGAAACTGGGGTGGAGGAGGAATTTCTCCCTTTCCGCTCTCCTTAACGAAACAGACATCTTTGCATACGCATATCGGGCACTCGTAAATGCATCCCATGCACTTCACGCACCTATCGAAGTAGGAAGTTATGGACTCATTTAAAGTCACATCACAGCTTTCGTAAATTTCCAGAACTCTATCAGCGCTCTCTTCTTCCGTTATACTCTCTATCCTCCTGAAAATTTCACTCCTGTCTCCACTTCCATCATTACTCTCACGTTTCAGAAGGACGAGTACAGATGAGCCCGACTCGAACAGGAAGATGTCAAGGTCAGAAAACCTAACCCGGCAGTACTCACTTCTCCTGCAGTTTTGCGGGACGTAAAAGCCTACAAGAATGAATTCCTTCCTGCTGAGCTGGTTTCTCTTGCAGAGCTCGACTATTGCTCTTGCATCGCAGGGCCGGCAGAGCACAACCCTCACTTCACAACCTCCTCTCTCGCGATTACTGGGGATTGGAGAGGAATAAAACCTGTAGAGGAACAGCGCCATGTTTGGATTCCCGGTAAAATCAAAGTTTGTGGATTTCAGATCCTCTCCTTTAAAGATGCTTGCCTCATACCCTGAAGGAGCGATTACGCTAAAGCCCGAGAATGCAAACTTCAAGAACTCCACTACATCTCCTTTGTACCTCCTGCATTCAGCTCCTCTGAGCCACCGTTCAAACAACTCCTTCAAACAATTCACCTCTGCAATTTTACTAACAGGCATAACAAGCATTTCATCTCAGCTCACCTTATTCAGCTTCTCCACACTTCTCCACCCTCGCCGCACAGACTTTCAGCTCCGGAATTCTGGATTGAGGGTCAAGAGAATCGTTGGTTAGGGCATTGGCTGGACTCTCTGAAAAGTGGAATGGGATGAAGATGACGCCCTCCTTTATCTCCCCAATCTTCACTCTTGCCTTTATCTCACCCCTCCTTGTTTTTACGATGACATTATCCCCGTTCCTGACTCTAACCCTTTTAGCATCAGCCTCGCACATCTCGACGAACGTTGAATTCACCTCCTCTGCAAGAGAATGGCATCTCCTGCTCATTGTTCCGGTGTGGAAGTGGAAAGCCACCCTCCCTGTCGTCAGGAGGAGAGGGTACTCATCATCCGGCACCTCTGCTTGAGGCCTGTAATCAACCCTGAATAGCCTTGCCTTCCCGTCCGGAGTTGAGAACCTCTGAGAGTACAGGATCTCTCCACCCCAGAAAGCCTTTCCGCTGTCTATCTTATCTCCCAGCCCTCTGTACTGTTTTACAACCTTCTCTATTTCGGAAAATACCTCTGAAGGCGTGGATGGGAAATTAAACCCAAGGGCTTTAGCCACCATGCTTATGAACTCGAGATCGGAAGGATAATCAGAATTCAGAAACTTCCTGATTCTCTGCACTCTCCTCTCGGTATTTGTGAACGTTCCATCCTTCTCAGCCCAGCTCGCGACTGGAATGAACAGATCTGCGAACTCTGCAGTCTCCGTGAAAAACACATCTTGAACGGCAAGAAATTCGAGACTGGAAAGCTTTTTCTCCACCTTTCTGCAGTTTGCTTCTGAAACCACAGGATTTTCGCCCATTATGTACATGGCCTCTATCTCTCTGGAGCTGAACATTTCTGGAAGTGTTAAACCGGCCTCACCGCTAATTTCCGCCTTCCAAAGCTCTCCAAACTTTCTGGCGTTATCCTCACAAACTCTCGCGTATCCGGGAAAGAACTCCGGGAGAGCACCCATGTCGCAGGCTCCCTGAACGTTGTTCTGTCCTCTGAGCGGGAATATGCCACAGCCCCTTTTTCCCAGGTTTCCGGTTAGCAAAGCAAGATTTGCCAAGCATAGAACTCCATCCGTGCCGGAAGTAAACTGTGTCAGACCCATGCAGTAAACGAAAGCCGTTTTTCCGGAAATGAGTTCTGCAGCTCTCTCTATGTCCTCTTTCCCAACTCCGCAAATTTCTGAAAGCTCTTCCAGATTTACACCTTCAAACTGTGAGAGAAATTCCTCAAAATTGGAAACTCTCTCCCTCAGAAAACTCTCGTCGTAGAGTTCCTCGTCTATGATAACTTTTGTCATCGCGTTTAGCAGTGCAACGTTTGTTCCCGGGTATAGCTGGAGATGAAGATCAGCATTTTTTGCAGTGACATTTCTCCTCGGATCTGCAACCACTATACTGGCTCCAGAATCCCTGGCTTCAAGAACTCTCGTCGCCACTAACGGATGTTGCTCAAAAGTGTTGGAACCTATGATGAAAACGCAGCTGGCCATGGCTATATCGTCTATTGGATTCGTCATAGCTCCCGAACCAAGAGAACGGGATAGAGCTGAAACTGTTGGTGAGTGACACAGCCTTGCACAGTGATCGACGTTGTTCGTTCCAAGCAACCTGCACAGCTTCTGCATCAGGTAGTTCTCCTCATTCGTGCATTTTGCGGAGGAGACAAATCCCGTATAGCACTTTTTCAGTTCTTCTGCGAGGATTTCAGCTGCCTTTCTCCAGTCCACCTCGACGAACTTTCCCCCTCTCCTCATCACCGGCTTTTTCGGTCTGTCTTTCAGAGCGTCTATGAGCTGTGGAATGTACCTCCCCTTTATGCAGAGTTTGCCCCTGTTTACAGGACTTCCCTTGTCCGGGATAACTGACAGAAATGAGTTAATGGACTGGACAACAATCCCGCACCCGCATCCGCAGTAAGGGCACAGGGTTCTGACAGTTCTGACGTTCACGCTGGTCATCTCCTTTTTATTTATCTGATTTTATTTATCTAAAGATTTTATTGTTAAAAATTTTATTTTGTCTTCGCCTTTCAGCTTTTTAAAATGCTCTATTTCCTCTTTCATCCCATCAGTTATCTCATCTCCAAACACCCACATTTCATCACAGAATTCCATAAGCTTTTTGTTCATTTTCAAGGCTCTCCTTCGTTCTTCAGTTTTTCCATCGTCCATGAACTGGGGAAAATAGACGTGAGGTGCTAATGGAATGTTTCCGAGCTCTACAATCATTCTGCAGTATTTCCTTGCTTTTTCAATGTTCTCTTTCTTTCCCTGGAATGGAGAGCATACAAATATGAGCTTCACACTAACACCTCACGATGAAAGCTTTAATTTTTTGGGAATTCTGCCCTTAACATTCTGCCATTGCATGTCCGGGCAAAAATCTTAAATACCTCACGATACAGGCAACTATTGCCGACGGTCATAGGGTTCGGGGAAACACCCGGACTCATTCCGAACCCGGAAGTTAAGCCCGATCCCGTTCCGCGTTGTACTGTGTTCCGAGAGGGCACGGGAAGCGCGGAAACTGTCGGCTCCCCTCCTTACATCCTGTTTTCTTGGTTTTTACTGTCTGGCTTGGTGGTTGTGTGAATGCGTGGTTGTGTGAGTGCTTATTGTGATTATATATAATATCAAAAATATCAGGTCAGGAAAACTTTTCAAGTATTTCCTCGAAAGCTCCGATGACCTTTTCGAGATCCTCTCTGCTTACAAGGTACGTGGATAGCTTGAAATGCTTTGTCAGTCCCGGCTTTATTCCATGGATTTTTCTCTTCTTTAGTTCTCTGTAAAGGAAGTATCTGCCCTTCTTTGCCTTCTTTGAAATCTCGTAAAGTTTCTCCGATTCGAAGAACATCAGGTCGTGGTTGTGTGGTTTCTCTCCAAGCTGGACTATTCCGAGTTTTTCCATCTCGTTCGAGAACCACCTTGCCTTCTCAACTTCTTTATCCCACGCCTTTACTCTCTCCTTCACGTGGTCGAACGATGCCATTAAAGTCAGAAGAGGAACACCTCTTGCAGTGCATCCAAGGAACTCTACTTCCTTTCCCTTTTTGTATTTTGACTCCCTTGCTATTATTTCTGAGTATTCTGAAGAAAAGCACAGCAGTCCAACCGGCCCAGCTGAGGCCATGGACTTGTGACCGCTTGCAACCATGAAATCGACCTTTAACTCTCTCATGCTTAATGGCATCCTTCCTGCTGAATATGCGCAGTTAAGTAACAGAGGAACTCCTGCCTTTCTGCAGATCTCGCTAACCTTTTTTGCATCTGGCAGATTTCCGTAGTTACCATCGGGATACGTTAAAACTGCAAGCAGAACCCTGTCTCCATACTCCTCGAAAATCTCTCTGTACCTTTCCTCATCTATCCTGTACTCCGGATAACCGCTGTTCTCAACCTTTACAACTTCCAGACCCGCCCTCTCAGCTGAGAGCAGAGTTGAGTAATGTGCATTTCCGTCAACGACAACAACGTCTTTCTCCGGGTAAGCCGTGCTCAGTGCGTGCATAACTGCAAACTTTCCTTCCCTCGCCCCGGTCGTTATTCTGGCCTCATCACACTCGAAGAAGTCCTTTACGTCCTCGATAAAAGAGCTGACGGGAGGTTTGCTTATCTTTTCAAGTTTTCCCGTACAGTAATCGCAGACACTGTAGCCATCTCCCCACTCAATCAGAACTTTTCTTGCATCCTCGGTTAACTTTCCACCTGTCTGCAGTGGATCTACGTTTATGAAATCTTTAACCTGGCGCTCGAAGAACATGGACTTCATTTAGTAGAGGGGTATTTCTCACTTTCCTGAGAGCTGGTCCGGAACTTAAGAAAAAGTATATATCCATATGGTGGCCTCATCGAAGTTAATGCTTACAGCAGGAGACGTGATGAATAAAAATGTTATATTTGCAGAGTTGCCGGGCAGGAGAGAGAACGTTCTTGAACTTTTCAAGAAGTATGGGATATCGGCAGTTCCTGTGGTAAAGGATGGCAGGCTGGCGGGGATAATTACAAGGAAAGACATCCTCAGAAAGGTTGAGGAAGACCAGATAGCTCTCCTCATGACACCCGAACCGGTCACAGTAAAGGTTGACGAACCCCTGAGAAAAGTTGTGGAGATACTCGTTTCAACGCCTTTCAGGAGACTTCCAGTTCTTGAGGGAGATAAGCTTGCCGGAATAATTACTGTAAGGGACATAGTCGCCAAGATAGCTGAGATGGGGATAGACAAACCTGTGAAAGATTACGTAACTCCCAGAGCTGTTTGCGTTTGGGATGAAACACCTCTTAACATAGTTGGAGAGATAATGAGGATCAGCAACTCTGAACTCTGCCCAGTTTTAAACAGTTCTGCAGAGCTGTGCGGGATTGTTGATGAGAAGATCATGCTTACCGAAACACTGATTGAAGACTTCATAGAGCAGACTCACTACTCTTCATCAAGTGATACCGATGATGCATGGACCTGGGACAGTATAAGGGACTTTACAGTGAAGTACTTTGAAGTCAGTGTTGTCAAACTACCAAAGGAGCCTGTGAGAAATTACATGAGAGAGGC
>CAZUMR010000081.1:0-25885 GCA_964622075.1 uncultured archaeon
GCTCTGGTTACGAACCCGAAGTTCGTTGTTTGCGACGAGCCGACGTCGATGCTCGACCTGTCAACTCAAGCGGCGATAGTCAGGCTTTTGATGAAACTCAAGCGTAAGATGGATCTGGCGATGCTGTTCATAACCCACGACATCGAACTCGCGGAGGTCGTAGGGGATAGAATAGTTTCGATGTGCAGTGGTAGATTTGCAGTTGTGGATTGAACAGTCGTGAATTGAACGAGAGAGTGAACGAGAGTGAATAATGTTGTAGTGAATAATGTTGTAACTTGTCACGAATAAATCAAAAATAAAGCTCCCTGTTCAGAAAAGGTATCAGAGCCATAATAACAGCTATTTTCGTGAGTTCAGTCCTTGTAACTGTGTTTTTTGTCAGATATCCAATGGCTCCCTGTTTTTTGCCAAGATCCTTTATTCCGGTTACAGCTTCCATGACCTTTCCAACTTCACTTCCTCCAAGCACAGGTCTGAGAACTTTCTCTGGGTATTCAAATCCCGGGCCGTAACCTATGCATACTCTGTTTCCATCATAGATTGCTGCAACCTGTATATCAAGATAACCTGTTAGCGTGAAGTTGCACCTGAAAAGCCCTGCCTCAACACCCACACCAAAATCGTAGCTACCGCTCTCGTAAGCTCCAATCGCCCTGTTTATCGCTCCTTTTATCGTGTCGTTGTCGAAGGGCTGGGGTGGAACTCCGGAATTAACGTCAACACCCTCAACCTCTACCTCGAAGAATTTGGAAAATGCCTCTCTTGTCCCCTCTATCTTCACGGGGTTTTTCGATCCTACAGCAACCTTAATGCAGGATTTCCTACCGTTCCTCATATTCATACCTCCAGAACCTTTCCATACCTG
Source organism: uncultured archaeon (assembly GCA_964622075.1). Classification (GTDB taxonomy): domain Archaea; phylum Halobacteriota; class Archaeoglobi; order Archaeoglobales; family Archaeoglobaceae; genus WAPX01. Next base: position 869 of record CAZUMR010000081.1, read on the forward strand.
TCTATTTCACCGGCTCTGATTCTTGTTGAGGAGATTGGTTTTCCATCTTCTGCTATGACCCAGTCAACAACAACGACCTCTATTTCCTTCATTCCTCTTTTTTTTCTCTCCTCGTTTATTTTCCTCGCTGTAATCTCAGTTTCAGGTGAAACAACAAGGTAATCGAAATCAACCTCCAGTGTTTTTCCGAATGCATCCTCTATTCTCTCAACGTTTGCATCAACGTTGCTGGCTGAGAGAAACCTTTTCAGGTTCTCCACCCTTATCCAGTATGGCAGGACAAATCTGAGTCTCCTTCTTGCCATCTCATCGCTTGTAACACCTATCTCAAGTTTTCCACCTCTGGCAAGCTCTATGGCTTTTCTGAGCAGTCTTTTGTGCCCTTCGTGCAGGGGGTCGAATGTGCCGCCCACTGCAACTCTTACAGCTTCTGACATTGTCGAGCGAATAGTACGTGGACTTTTAACGCTTTTTCTGGATCTTTTTCTGATGGACTGCTGAGATACATTACTGCAAGGATTAAAATTTCTGTAAAGTTGTAAAGTTAAAATTTAAATTTGAGAATAGATTATATACTCCTGAAAATGCTTTCAGTCAGGTGGATTCCGTTCAATTCGAGTATCAGGTTTAAAATGGCACCTATAATCGCACCTATAATCAGAGCTGCTATGACCCTGATTTTAACTATCAGCACAATCGCTGCTACGAGCAAAACGAGCGTGGTTGCTGCGTTTAGCTGGGCGACCCTTGTATTCATAACCTGTTTTGCAGCCTCGCCAATGGTGGCGCCCATCAGGTTAAAGAGCGTCGCTATTCCACTCATACCAAACAAAAAGCCAACGCCAATGCCGACGAGCGTTAGGATTCTGTCTCCCATGAACTAAAAATATTGGAGAAATATATAAGCTTTTATGCCGGGCCTATGCAGAGCTAAGCAACCTCAGCCTCAACACCAACTCCCATGCAGTACTTCTCAAACTTCTCATGCCTCAGCAGATCCTTTGCAGTTCCCTCGAAAATAACTCTGCCACTTATGAGCATGTAAGCTCTGTCGCTTATCTCGAGTGCTCTCTTTACGTTTTGCTCTACAAGCAGAATCGTCAGGCCAAACCTCTCCCTCAGCTCTATTATTTTGGAGAATATCGTTTCTGCGAACTTTGGTGAGAGCTGGGCAGTTGGCTCATCGAGCATCAGCAGCCTTGCCTTTCTTACAAGTGCAGTGGCTATTGCGAGGAACTGTCTCTCTCCTCCACTCAGGTGTCCGGCTTTCCTTTTCATGTGTTTTTTTAGCTCTGGGAACACTTCAAGGGCGAGAGAGATTCTCTCCTCGACCTCGTCCTTTTCGAGAGTGTAGCCTGCAATTTTCAGGTTTTCCTCTACACTGAGATTGACGAAGACGTTGTCCGTCTGTGGTAAATAGGCTATTCCAAGTTTTGTCTTCTCGTGGGGCGGAGTTCTCGTTATTTCCTCACCACAGTAAGTTATTTTCCCGGAGTATATGGTTGAAAGACCAAATATCGTTTTGAGAAACGTAGATTTTCCACTTCCGTTTGGCCCGACCACTGTTGTTATCTGCTTATCGTAAACTTTTGCGTTTACATCGAAAAGTATGTGCAGTTCACCATAACCTGCGTTCAGATCTTCCACCCTGAGGACTTCTTTTTCCATTGGCATCACCCTTGAATTGGTTATTGACTAACATTAAATTGATTAACTACATAAAAAATTTAAATTAAAAATTAAAAATTATGCACCACCCAGATAGACCTCCACTACCTGCGGGTTGTTTATCACTTCTTCCTCGCTGCCCTCTGCAATTACCTTTCCACTTGCCATTGCGTAAATGTAATCTACATACTTCAGGGCTATGTCAAGTCTGTGCTCAACTATCAGGAAAGTCAGCCCCCTGTTCTTCAGTTCCACAATTCTGTTCAGTATGTCGTGGGCAAGTGCAGGAGCAACTCCGGCTATTGGCTCGTCCATGATTATCAGCTTTGGCTCTGTCATAAGTGCTCTGCCCACTTCAAGCAGCTTTAGCTGACCACCGCTGAGCTTGTACGCTTCCTCATGCCACAGGTGGTCTATTTTCAGGAATTCAAGTACTCTGAAAGCTCTCTCCACGAGCTCCTCTTCGAACTCGTTCCACTTCTTATAATTTAACGCTGTAACGACGTTCTCTCCAACGTGCTTTCTTGCTATAAGCATGTTTTCGAGGACTGTTAGCTTTTTGAGTGGCTGTGGAGTCTGGAAAGTTCTCACTATTCCCATGTTGTATATCTGGTACGGCAGTTTCCTCGTTATGTCCTTTCCCTCGAATATCACCTGACCGGATGTGGCCGGATAGAAGCCCGTTATTACGTTTATCAGAGTCGATTTTCCACTGCCGTTGGGACCTATTACGAGCGTAACTGAATTCCTTGAAACTCTGATGTTGACTCCGTCAAGCACGAGAACTTCTCCGAAGTACTTGACGAGATCCCTTGTTTCAAGTATGACACTTGACATGTTCTTCCTGCCTTACGGCTTGTGGAACCAGACAACCGTGTCGTTCTTGTAGAACCACTTGCCTGCCATCGCCCACGTGTCGTTCTTTGTAACGTAGTATATTCCGTAGTTACCGCTCGCTCTGTCGTTCCACTTGTTGAGCTTTATGAATCCGGTAACTGGCTGCACTCCGTAAACACCCTTGCTGTAGTTGAGTGTTACCTGAGGTATTATCTCTGCCATGAGGGTTGCGTTGTACTTGCCGTGGGTCATCTTCATGAGCTGGGCGTAGCTGAGGCAGAGTACCCATGCAGCATCGTATGCGTTGAGAGCGTACTGGTATGGGGTGTGGTGGTAACCCATCTTCTGGTACTCCTCAGCAAGCTTCTTGAATGCAGGACCTCTTGCCTCGAAGAGTGTGCAGTACAGCCCGACGTTCTCGATTTCTGGCTTCTTGGCGGCTGCCTTTATGACCTGTGAGCTCTTGGCACATCCATCACATCCGAACCAGGTAACGTTGAAGAGTACGGAGTTGCTCGGTATCTGGGACAGCATGTTTGCGACTTCCTCGTAGCTGAAGGCGATAACTCCGACGTGAGAAGCACCGTACTTCTTGACGAGCTGGTTAACGTCGTTCGTCATGGTCTGTATGTACGGGCTGAAGTCTGCGGTGTTCTGTCCGTAGGATATTGCATCCTTTATCTCTATGCTCTCGTTCTCAAGCTTTGGCTTTATGCACTGGTACAATCCCTTACCCCACGCGTTACCGACGTATATTATTACGACACCCTTTATTCCGGCACTCTGGAGCTCCTTGGCTATGGCCTTTGTCTGGAAGTCGTCAGTGGCGACGAACCTGAATATGAACTTCTTGTCACTTGGCTTTGTGCATCCTATGAGAGGAGGTATGGCGGTTGATGACGGGGAGATTATTATTATGTGGTTTGCTGTGACGTAGTTCTTTATTGCCTTGACCTCTCCACTGCCCATAGGACCTATTATGAGCCTGTATCCGTGAGCGTAAAGGGTCTGGACCTTCTGAAGTGCAATTGTCGGGTTTACCTGAGTGTCCTCAAAGTCAAAGCTAACGACATATGGCTCGTGATGTGCTTTGAAGTATGCGTTTATGTTTTTCTGGGCTATTGTAAGGGCCTCCTTTATGTCATTTCCGTACGTTGATAGGGGGCCTGAAAGGTCACAGAGAACTCCTATCTTGATCGTCTTGACGCCTGAAGTTGTTGCCGGTGTAGTAGTTGGTGTGACGTTGGCTGTTTGCTTGTTCTGAGCACATCCGAGTGTAAATCCAGCCACTACCAAAACTACGATAGCCAGTAATGCCCAGTTCTTCACCTTCACACTACCACCTCCCCCGTGGTGCTTGCTACCACGGGTCCAGCTAATGTCGGGAATCTAAACCGTTGAGACTGCAGGCAGGTTTTAAACTTTTCTCTGTCTTCTTTTTGAGTTTTGAGTTTATTAAGAAGTTTATTAAGAGTTCTTAACAGTTCTTAACACTAAACGGCAAAACGTCGGGTAATTAGAGTGAGGACAATCTGAATGAGATCTCTGAAAAGTTAAAAATTAGCAGATTGCAAGGATGTATGATGATGTATCTAATAATCCCTGCAGTGTTCGTTCCCTTGGTTCTGCTATGGCTGTACTTTAGAGTTGAAAGTGTTGATGTTGAGGAAGCTCTTCAGATGATCGAGAATGGTGCTGTGGTTATAGATGTCAGAACTCCTGAGGAATATGAGGAATGGCATCTAAACGGGGCTGTGAACATAAACCTGTTCTCCCGGGATTTTGGCAGGAAAATAAAAGAACTGAGAAAAGACTGTGAATACATCGTTTACTGCAGAAGCGGGCACAGAAGCGCTGTTGCAGTTAGAAAGATGAGAAAAGCCGGTCTTGATGCATACAATCTGAAGGGAGGTGTTAAGAAGCTCAAAACTAAAACTATTCTAAGGAGCGAAAGACGTATTAACAGAGCTGCAGAAAAGTCGAAGAATGTTTGACGTTGGCTGGAGTGAGGCAACGGTAATACTGCTGCTCGCTCTACTGCTGTTTGGCCCGGATAAACTGGCTGAGTTTGCAAAAACTCTCGGCAGACTGTATGGTGAGTACAAAACTGCAAGAAGAAGGCTTGAGCTTGAACTGCTTTACGGGAAGGAAGTGGTGGATAAGGAGTACATAAGAGACCTTGCAAAGCTCAAACTTGAAAATCCTGTTTCCGAGTTTACAAAGGTCGTTGACTTCTCAACTGCAAACCTCAGCACCACTTTAAGCCCAGAATTCAAGAAGAGGGTGTTTGAGCAGGAAGAGTTATTCGTCCCTTACGAAACTCCTGAGTCTGCTGAAGTGAAAGAGGTTGAGGAAGAGGGGGATGAAAAGTCTTTCAGGCAGTGAAATTTAAATACACTCAAAGCGTGCAGATGTGGAAGGTTCGGGCTGGTAGTAAGTTTGGGCTGGTAGTCTGGTTGGAGTGGTAAAAGGTTTGGTGCTGAAAGGTGATTGCTGAAAGGTGATGCAGGATGATAGGTACGAACGAATTATTGGTAATACTTGCACTGGCTGTCATACTGTTTGGAGCTAACAAGCTGCCTGAACTTGCGAGAAATCTTGGTAGGAGCGCAGCTGAGTTTGAAAAGGCGAAAAGAGAGGCTGAACTTGAACTGCTTGAGCTGGAAAGGAAGTATAGGGAGGGGCAGTACTCGAAGTCTGAGAGAAGGGTGAAGCTTGAGAAGATAGCAAGGGATCTCGGAATTGATCCAAGTGGAAAGGATGATGATGAGCTGCTTGATGAAATAAACAGGGCACTGCCAAAAGCCGAGAAAGCAGAACCTTAGAACATTGACTTGAAACGTTAAAGCTGAGTAAATCTTGAAATTACAGCTTCCGGAGAAAGGTAGATGTAATCCCTGCCCTTTATCTTTCCCATTTTTACGCAGATCGTCTCTATATCGCACATCGCAGCCAGAACTCCAGCTTCAAAAAGGTACTTGTACTTCTTTTCCTCAAGAAAACTTTTGCATTCCTCTCCAACTTTCTCAGCCTTACGGCAGCTTAAGGAGCAGGGGTAAAAGTTCAAAGCGAAAAGAGTTTTTGGAATACTTCCCTCTACCTTTTCTATTCCATCCCTGAAAGCTCTTTCCAGAATCCTGTGCAGCCCTTGTTTCAGATACTCTTCAGCAATCTCTCCTTCAAGTGATTTCACTCTTTTTCCAGAGTTTCTGAGTTTTTTTCTTCTGGAGAACTCTTTAACACAGCAGTCCGGATATCCAAGCATCGACCCCTCGAGTTCGTTAATTCTTGAAACGTAATCTGTTTTCCCGGTTTTAATAGCCTTAATCTCTGCCTTTCTTATTTTTTCGAGCGTTTTTTCCACGTTTTTTACTCTTTTAATTTTAATATCGTTTATATCGTTTTCACTCGCCGGAGCCGGACAGGCGTAGATCTGCACTTCCGGAATTAGCTCCACCTTTCCAGAACACACAATTCTGTTTACAAGAAAGATGTGAGGAATCAGCTCAAAAACGGCATCTCCAGCAACGAGCTTTCCAGTTCTGCACCTAAGCTCGTTCTCTACCCTGTCAACTGCCAATTTCAGCTCGTTCAGGCCTAATCCGCCCGATATGTACGCTTCAACAGCCCTGAAAGAATAGTACTCTGCACTTCTACACAGTTCCTCGTATTTTTCCGCATTTTCTGGATGGAGGATAACGCATTCACCATTTCCGGAAAAAATTCTTGAAGATTCGAAAATCAGGGTGAGATATTCCATGGTTTTCTCTTCTTTTCACTTCTTCTTTACCTGTTCCGGGCCGAGCTCTGTCAGAATCCTGTGGGCAGTTATAACTCCAACTGGCTCGCCAGAATCGGTAACAACAAGAATTCTTATGTTTTCTTCTCTCATAATTCTCATTGCCTCTCTTATTCTTGTCGTCTTTTCGACGAACACGACTTTCGGTATCATGTATTCCCTAACCGGAGCTTCAAGCCTGTCCTCGGCAAGAGCTCTGGCAACCTGCAGTAAACACAGAATTCCCACAAAAGAGTCTCCCTTCTTTACGGGAGCACAGTGAATTTCGTTTTCGGCAAGAACCTTGGCAGCATCCTTCACACTCTGCTCAGCATCGACTGTTATTATTGGAGAGGACATGTGATCTTCAACAGTATCCTTTGGCAGAGCGAATATCTTCTCAATACTTATCAGAATAGAGTTCGTTGTGTCATCTCTACCCGTGACTTTTCCCCAGACCATCAGCTCGTTTACGGGCGTTGGTCCAATGATAACTTCATCACCCGGTTCAATGCTTCTTATATCTCCAACGAGCCTTACTCTTGCGGTGCACACTTTTGGATGGCTAAGCGATGGCAAACTTATTTCTTCAGCACTCGCCTCAATCATGTTCCCGTTTACTATTACGGGAACCCTGACAGACTCCTCCGGTCTGGTTATTGAGAGAAGCTCGTAAGCTTTTGCAGTTGGTCTGTATCCGCCCTTTGGCCCCGGAACACCTTCTACAAGTCCGAGAGCTCTGAGAGCTTGCATCTGATTTCTTACCGTACCCGGGTTTCTGTTTATGAGCTCGGCAATTTCTTCTCCTTTAATGGAGTTGCCACCTTTCTTTTTGTACAGCGTAATTAAAGCATAGAGAATGTCCTTCTGAATCTGTGTGAGCTCGAGCATACTTACTCCTCCTTCCAAGCTGGTTTTTCAAGCTTCTATAAATATCTTTCTTGGTTTTTTCATTATTCGCCTGTCTGTAGCTTTGACAATATTTGACAAGCGAGAGTTTATATTCTTTCAAAACGTTCAGCGGATCGATGCGTTCAGAGAGTGGATTTAACGCTGAAGTGCTGCATAAACTGCCCACAGTCCTCACAGCGGACGAACTGCTTGACAAGGCGTTCAGGAGAGCATCAAAGGTTTCAGGCAGGGGCAGGGAGAAAGCGATAAACAAGCTTGCCACGGTATCGAACGTGATATCCTCACACCTGACATCAGTCACCAGAGCTCATCCAAGCTACACGTCGATGCCCGAGTTTTACCGGGAGCTTATCGATTTGACTGTCGGGATTGGAAAGCTTAGGAAAAGTCTTGCCGCTCTTAAGTGGGCAGATGGAATGGTTCAGAAGATAATTACCAGAGGAATAAGGCAGATAAAGGGTGGAAAAAACCCCGAGGTAGTTTTGAGGGAAACTTACGGGAGAGTGGCATCGGTAATAAAGCAGATAGACGGAGAACTTAGATTTCTAAACGAAGCAAAAAAGGCAATGAGGAGAATCCCGGTCTTCCGGGATGAACCGGTCGTGGTCGTTGCGGGATATCCAAATGTCGGGAAATCGAGCCTTGTGGCTTCTCTTTCGAGCGTTAAGCCGGAAGTTGCGAGCTATCCTTTCACAACAAAGGAAATTTACGTTGGTCTGGTTGAGGAGAAGGGAAACAGGTTTCAGATAGTTGACACTCCCGGTATGCTTGACAGGCCGATACACAGGAGAAATGAAATTGAGAGGAGAGCGGTTCTCTGTGTAAGACATCTGGCAGACTGCATCCTCTTTGTCATAGATCCGACTGAAAGCTGTGGATATGCCATTGACAGGCAGCTCTCTCTGCTTGAGGAGGTTAAGGAACTTGGAAAGCCGGTAGTTGAAGTTTACAGCAAGGCGGATATGCATTCCATGAGAGACAGGCTGGCAGTTTCCTGCGTTACCGGTGAAGGCTTGAAGGAGCTGAAGGAGAAACTTCTCTCTGAGCTGAAGTCGTAGCCTGAAATTGTGGATTACGTATCCTGAAAGGAGTTTGCCACACTGCTCATGCTTGCATTTGCCTTCAGGCCGAAGCTGACATTTCTCTTCACCATCAGCCTTGAAATCGGGATAGCTCCCGCAACTCCGACCACTACCGGCCAGATAACGTGAGTCAGCAGAACTCCTGCAATACCGGCTGCAATAATGAATCCACACCCTCCAGCAGCGTAAGCTCTTACATCTGCCCTCGGGTTGTACATTCCAAAAATGACCTCTCCCTCTATCCCGTCGAGCACAGCGTGCATATTGGAGTATCTCAGGTGGTAAACGGGATAGTAAACGAGCGACTTTAGAGAAGTTTTAACCTCAGTGTCGGATGGTGTGCATCCTCTCCTCATTGCCATTTCTTTCAGTTTTCTGTAAGCAATCCTTTTTGCTCTGTTTTCTGCAAGGGAGCAATCTCTGGCATCTTTTATCTCCACGATCTTTGCATTTTTTATTCTGTTCGGATCCAGCGGAACTCTGCCCACAGCCGGTATGTGAAGACCATCCATCCAGCTGAATCTGGGATTTGCTGAAACGGCAACACTGTCTGCATAGCAGACATCTCCAGAAAACCTGCCGTACCTTATCTGCCCCTTTGCCTCTACCTCAAACACAGCCATTGGGATGTAGTAAAGTCTGGCCTCTCTAATTGCCCTGCTAAGACTTTCTGGCACGCCAACCTGTTTGTTCAGCTCTTCTCTGTAAATCTCTATGATTCTTTCCTCACCAAGTCTTTTTGGAAGGAAATAGACGGGAATTCCATTAAAGTTAACCTCCTGAAAGATGACGGTGTAGCTGCAGTACGGGCATCTGACGGCAGAAACGCCAGCAGGAACTTTAAATGTCCCTCCACAGTTCGGGCATGTTTTCAGATCCGTCTCCACATTACATCACCTCTTGTTGCAAGGCTGCTGCTGACAAACGCAAGACCGCTTAAAGCCGGAATTGCGTAGAGCGTTTTTGATACAAGGTATCCCGATGCAATGGCAAGAATTGCTGCAAATGCAACTGCTGCAAACCTCATCCAGCCTGAAACGGGTGACTTCGAGACTATAATACTGCCATCAGTTCCATCTGCTACAGTTGTGTACCTTGATCCTCTAAACTTCCAGGAGTACATGAACACAGGGAAGAACAGAAGTTCAACAGCCTTAATGTCAACATCTGCATCCCAGAACTTCAGCCCCTCTATAGATCCGGCAAAACCAGCTTTTTCAAGAATCTGCACTGCCTCTTCTCCAACGAGTCCGGACAGTTTCTCTATATGCAATCCCGGTCTTGCAACATCTTCACTCTTCTCTCTGATTTCTTTTTTTGCCTCTTCAACGCTCTTCTGGGCAGAGAGAACCCTGTATCTCTCCGGCATTTTGTTCGACTTTTCAAGCTTTATTCTGCCTGACTCAACCTCCTCCAGAATGTACTTCAGTCCCTCAAAGCTACCGTACCTGCCGTAAACGGCAACTCTCATATCTTTTTCAACCCTTACAGTTTTCAGGTCTCTCTTGTTTCCTTCCTGAACGGCCATCAAAGCAACGCCACTAACGTGAACGGGAGATGTATAGACGGGTATGTAGATGATTTCTCTTTTCTCTGGAGTTATATCACCAATTTTAGATTTTATTTTTGAATAAATTTTTTCTTCAAGTTCTCTTTCGTTCATGTGCCTTAAAACTTTCGCCTCGCACTCAAACTCTGTCATTGAAACGACATTTCCGCAGAACTTGCATACTGTTACCACACTGTCCGGGCTAACGTCAATTGCTCCCCCGCAGAACGGGCACTTTACGGCAATGCCCTCCAAATTAACTCACCCCTTTAAAGCTTGGTTCCACAGAACGGGCAGAACTTCGCTCCGGCAGGAACGGTTGCATTGCACTTCGGACAGATCGTACCTTTGTTTTCACTCTCCTCAAACCTGTATCCACAGTTTGGACAGAATCTGGCGTTTTGAGGTACCTGAGTTTTGCAGTTTGGACACACCTTCATCTGTGGAGCGGGCTGTGCTGATTGCGCCTGTGCAAACTGAGGAGGCTGCGGGAACATGTACGGGAGCATCATTCCCATACCAAAACCCATTCCAACTCCAGCCTCGCTACCAACGTTTTTTGACATGTCTTGTAGAGTCTGCATCTGGAGTATCTGGTAAAACTGCTCCCACGTTTCTGCCGAGGAGAAGTATGGCAAAAGCCTTTCGAATTCAGGAGGCAGGGTTAGCTGGGAGAAATTCAAGTCTATCAATTTGAGCCCGATCTGTTCGAACTGGGTTGTGAGGAAAGCTTTAGCTTTGTTCTGAACCTGCAGTACTTCCGTAAAATCTTTTGGTGGCAGATCTCCTATGAATTTCAGAAGTCTTGACTGAATTGTACTTCTGAGAAAATCCGTTATAAACGCTCCATCTACATCTACATTTGTTCCCGCAAGTTCTTCAAGAAAAACTTCAGGTTTCTCCACCCTGTATCTATAAGTTCCGGAATACTGGACTGGAAATCTGTTTCCGGCATACGCCTTGCCACCGAAGTATCCCTGATGCTCGGTTAGAGACACAAAGTAAATTTCGGCCTTGAACATCGTTGCAATTTCTTTACCGCCCGGAATTATCGCAAGCTTGTCAAGGAAGGGGATGTTCATGCTCGTTAAAACGTGCCTTCCCTCCCTTAGAACTCCGTAAACCTTTCCATCTCTTACAAAGATTGCTGCCTGTCCCGGCCTCACTATAACGACGGACATTGTCGGTATGTTCGTATCCGGCCACCGGTAAATCAGCTCATCCGGTTCGGAGTAAACCCACTCTATCACTCTTCTATTCTCAACTTCATCATCTCTTCCACCCCTACCATCTTTCCTGTCCTTTCCAAAACCGAATAACATGGTTTTCACTCTCCAAGCAAAATTTTCTTCCTGTTCTCCAGAAGATCTCTAATTTTCAGGATTTTATCGAGAATATCCTGAGCACTCCCAAGCACCTTTTGAGGGTCTATTGCTGTGGAAACCTCCTTTGAAGAACTCCTCAGCTCTTCCGCCAGCTCAAGCAGTTTGCAGTCGTTTTCAAGAACTTTTTTCAGTTCTTCTTCCTCCACATTTACACTGTCAAGCAATCCGCCAAAACCGCACTCAGCTGAAGTTACCCACGCTCTCAGAACTTCAAGCTGCTGGATAACTCTCTCCTCGAAAAAAGTTGGATCTATCCCGGCCATTACAAGGGACTGTTCTGCAAGCCTCAGATTTGAGGATGTGTTATTCAAAATTTCCTCAACTTTTTTTCTGAGTGCAAGATCCTCTTCTCTTAGCAGCTCTTTTTCTTTATATCCTTTAAGCCCCGGAATGAACTTTTCTATCCTCTCAACGATGTCTTTGATCGTCATTTATCCGGTTTCTGATTTTTATCGTTTATTATTCTTTTGATTTTCATTTTGCTGACCAAATATAAATTTCCCAGTTTAATATTATCGGGTAAATATTTTTCTGACGCTAACATTCAATGAGCTGTGCTATCAATGCTCAGCCGGGTTAGTTAAAATCAAACTTGTCGTTATAGAAAATTGTGATTAAAGATAAAAATTATGATTATATATTTATCGTGGCAGTCAGAATCTGTTCATCAATGCTATCCACCTCAGCTATAACTCCAGAGGGAGCAATTACCGCACTTTTAACACCGAATTTTCTTCCCCCGTATACTGCAGTTCTTGATGTTTTTGCTATTACTACTCCATACTTTCTTGCTGCTTTCAGTGACAGTGGATGACCCTCAACGCTCGGATGGTCGGGAGAGGTCATTGATATCGGAAGAAACACGAGCTTTGAACGGGAGCAGACTTTCCTCACAATTTCGTCGTTCAGGCAATCTGCACAGACCATAACTCCCGTCCTTATCTTACCTTCAAAGGACAGTACCTCTGAACCGGGTGTTATTCCCGCTTTCACCTCTTCCTGAATTATGTTTATCTTCCTGTACTTTGCCAGCACCTCTCCTCCCTTCAGAATGTAGCAGGTGTTGTAGAATTTATCCTGACACTTCTCTATCACCGTTCCAGCTATAAGATATCCGTCGAAGTTTTTGCTCGCATCTCTCACCTCATCCATGACCCACCATGTTCTCTCGTAAGCTTTCTCAGCAGCTCTGTTTCCAAATTTCTCTGTCAGTTCTCTGAAAAATCCAAGGGGATGTGCGAAGAACTCCGGAACACACAGATAGTCGGATTTTGCCTTTTTCACACACTCTACAACTGCCTTTACGTTTTCTTCTATATCTCCCCTGTCCTCAACCTGGTACAGACTCAGCGAAATTTCCATGCAGTTCGTACTCTTGGACAGATTTAAATTTTAATTGCACAGAACTTCAGCTGTATTGATTACCTGGTTAAGTGTATTTAAAACGGGAAAGAACAAAGACTTTAAAAATTACCTGATTTGAATTCAAGCTTGGATGAGCAAAATCGTTTTCGTTGTCTGGAACAGTCAGTTCATGAAAAAAGCTGCAGAGGAAGCTCTGAATGAGCTTGAACACGAGTTAAAAAAACAGGATCTGGAAATCGTAATCAGAGATGTTCAGAGTGTAAACTGGAAAAACGACTGCTCAGATCTTTTAAATGAAAAAGCTGACCTCTACGTAATTTATCAGATGGGGAAGGGAGACTGGGAGAAAGAACTTGCAGAAAAGGCCAGAGTACTTGCATTCAAATCGAGTATAGATTCTTTTTCGATAGTAAAACCAAATTCTGAGCTGTACAGAAAGCTGTACATGTATCTTGCTTACGACGGTCTGGAAAACCTCAAGAACTTCATCCTGTCCTGCATTTCTCTCCTGAATATTGAGAATATTGAGGTCAGGCGAAAAAAAGACCCGGTAAAAATGCCGTGGAGTGGAATCTACCATCCCCTCTCAGAAAAACACTTCGAAAGCTATGGTGAGTACGAGAGATGGTATCGGAAGAATGCTGGCGATGCAGATAGAAAGGCCGCAATCCTGTTTTACAGAGCAAGGTACCTGTTTGGGAACACAGCTCACGTGGATCTGTTAATAGAAGAGCTTGAGAAGAGAGGAATAATGCCAGTACCTGTTTTTTGCCTCACATTTCCTGATAAAGATGCCGGAATGCCCGGTGTTGAACATGCCATAGAGAAGTACATCCTTCCTTCAAAGCCAGAAGTCCTTGTCTGGGGTTTGTACTTCAGGGTTAGCAGGGACATGGAATTGCTGAGGAAACTCAATGTTCCGGTATTAAATGCGATAGAGCTCTACTCAATGTCTCCTGAAGAATGGGAAAAGAGCGAGGGTATGAATCCGACCACTCTCTCAATGGCTGTTGCACTTCCTGAATTTGATGGGACAATTAATCCTACCGTATTTTCCGGAGAAATCAGAACTCCTGATATTTTAAAAGCCGTTCCAATCGAGGACAGGGTAAAGAAGATTGCAGAGTACGTTGAAAGATGGATAGATCTGAGAAGGAAGAGGAGGAGTGAAAGGAAGGTTGCCATAATACTGCACTGCTCGACAACGGGTAACAGCGAGGCCAACAGCGGGACTGCCCTTGGACTTGACAGTTTTGAAAGCGTTCTGGAAATTCTTAGAGCTATGAAGGAACAGGGATACGACGTCAGAATTCCGGATAAAGATGAACTCGTAAACTCTCTGCAGGCTGCGTGGGCGGGGAAGTGGGGAGATGGAAAGGGAGAGGAGAAAATATCCAAAGAAGATTACCTCAGCTGGTTCCACACTCTGCCAGAAAAGGTCAGAAGGGATGTGGAGGAACACTGGAGCCTTAAGGAGATAAAGATACCCGGAGTATGGCTGGGGAAAGTTTTTGTAACCGTTCAGCCTTTAAGGACGGAAAACGATGCTGAGGATTACCACAGGTTAATTCACGATCCCGTTCTGCCACCACCCCACACGTATCTGGCCTTTTACAGTTTCATCAACGGGTTCGATGCTGCAGTGCATGTTGGAAAGCATGGCAGTGTTGAGTGGCTTCCGGGTAAGAGCTGCGGTCTGAGTAACTGCTGTTATCCAGATATTTGCATGCAGACTGTGCCCAACGCCTACATTTACATAGTAAATAACCCGGCAGAGGGTACGCAGGCTAAGAGGAGAGGTTACGCAACTATAGTGGATCACCTGCCACCAGTAATGGAGAGCTCGGAACTTTACGATGATCTGGAGATGGCACTGGAAGATTACTTTAAGGCAAGGGAAAGGGGGCTGAAGGATCAGGTGAACGTTCTGAGAGAGAGGATAATCGAGCTCGCAAAAAAGCACAGATTTCTTGAGGAGTCTGAAGGAAATGGGGAATTGAACGAAAAGTTTGACGACTTTGCAAGGGAACTCCACTCAAAAATTGAGAACATTAACTGTTCCCTGTTTAACCTTGGCCTTCACGTTTTTGGAAAAGTCAGAGATTTTGAAAAAATTGCTCTATCTGCAGTCAGACCGGAGCTGAGGTTAAAAGTCAGGAGCGTTGAGGAGAGGAAAAAGGTAAGAGAGACATTCCTTTCTCTGATTGAATCCCTGATCTCTTCGAATGCTTCTCCTGATAAAATAGATAAAATTGCTGATATAGCTGATAGAGCTTATTTCAGAAAGCTGGGAGAGGAACTTGGAGTTGATGCCGGGGAGTTTGAGAGGTGCATTCTGGACGGTCTGGAGGTTGTGGAGAGACTGAGGAGAACGGCTGAACTTGAGTGTTTGCTGAAGTTCCTTGATGGTGGTTTTGTCGAACCAGCTCCTTCTGGAGACCTTACAAGGGGAAGGCTGGAGGTAATTCCGACAGGTTACAACTTTTACTCTGTTGATCCTAAGGCAATACCAACAAAATCAGCATGGGAAGTTGGGAAAAAGCTTGCTGAGAAGCTTATAAAAAAGTTTGAGGAAGAGGAAGGTAAACTGCCCGAAACTGTGGCTTTTGTTCAGTGGACGAGCGATCCCATGAATACCGATGGGGAGCAGATAGCCCAGATTCTGTACACACTTGGAGTCAGGCCGGTGTGGGATGGGAGGAGAGTCTCTTCCCTTGAAGTCATACCTCTTGAGGAGCTCGGAAGACCAAGAATAGACGTTTTTCTCAGGATAAGTGGTCTCTTCAGAGATACCTTCATGAACCTTGTCGAGCTCGTTGACAGAGCTGTTGCCATGGTTTCCGCTCTTGACGAACCGTTTGAGATGAATTACGTGAAAAAGCATACGGTTGAGGGTGTAAAACACAGAATTTTTGGAGATATGCCCGGGGCTTACGGGGCTGGAGTAAACCATGCGGTAAACTCTTCGGCGTGGGAAAGCAGAGACGATCTGGCTGAAGTGTTCATTGAGTGGGGAATGTACGCTTATGGTGATGGCGTTTACGGTGAAGCGGACAGGGAGGGAATGTTAAGGGCGATGAAAAATGTTGATACTGTCGTCAGAAATCATTACACTGACGAGTGGGACATATTCAGCGATGACTGTCCTTACGCCTTTCAGGCCGGACTGGGTCTGGCTGTTGAAAAAGTCAGGGGGAAGAGGCCAAAACTTTACATAATGGATACACGCCCTGCTCCGGGGGAGAAAGGAAAGGTCGTGGATGTGAAGGAGGAAGTTGAGAGGGTTGCGAGAATAACACTGCTGAACGACAGATGGGTTGAGGGAATGAAAAGTCATGGCTACAAGGGAGCAGGAGATATGATGAAAAGAATAGTGAACATGTTTGGCTGGGAAGCAACAGCTGATGCAGTTGAGGACTGGATATTTGAAGAGGTCGCCGAAAAGTACGTGCTGGATGAGGAGATGAGGAAGTGGTTCCTTGAAAACAACCCCTACGCAGTTGAGGAAATAGCAAGGAGGCTGATCGAGGCTCATCGCAGGGGACTCTGGAATGCCAGAGAAGAAACACTGGAAAGGCTGGAGGAAGTGTACTTCGAAATAGAAGGATATCTGGAGGAGTAGAAGCGGCTTAGAACGAAGTCAGGTTTAGAACGAAGTCAATTTTGCAGTAAGTTAAAAAGAGAAATTAAACGAAAAATTACTTATATTCTGGTGAATTACAGTGGAATACTTTAAAGAAGGCGAGAAAGTGCAGGGGTTGAGGAGAGATGAGTAGAAAAGGAAGAAAAGAGAGGGAATATAAATGAAAGCTGGAAACCTGAAAGTAGTTGTGCTGTTTATTATTCTGGTAGCTTTGACTCTCGGGTGTGCCCAGAATTCAGGTAAAAGCGGGAAAAGCGAGATTCCAGTTAGTCCATCAGTTAAACTGAATGCAAGCTACATTTTAAAGAAGATGAATGAGAAGTGTGATTCTCTCAGAAGTTACAGCATGACTGTTATTCGAAAAGTAGGGAGAGATGAGAATTCAACAAAGGTGTATCAGCTATACTACTACGTTTTTGAAAAACCGAACAAGACTTACTTGAGAGACATCAAAAATGGAGTGCTCATGGTATCAAATGGAAAGACGATATGGGTGTACAACAGGCAGCATAACGAGGTAAAGGTGCTGGATGTCAATGCTCTTACAAGAGGGGCAAGGGAAGAGTACGAGATGGGACTTTTGAAAGCGTTTGTGAATACCTTTTCCAGAAATTACAACTCCACTTACGCTGGCGTCGTCAAGGAAAACGGCAGGAGTTTTTACCTGCTGAACCTCAAGCCTCACAAAAGATTTACCGGGGGAGGAAACGTATCTGTTTACGTTTCACCCGATACATGGCTGCCTGAAAAGATTGTTTACAGGGGCTACACCATGTTCGGTCCAATCGTGACCGTCACACTCATAGAAAACGTAACACTCAATCCAAAAGTTAACGAGAGCATGTTTACATTCACTGTTCCAAGTGGAGCCAAGGTTATTTACGGGACGAGATCCTATACGAATGTAAGCGAAGCCCAGAAGCACGTGAACTTCACGATTTTGGTTCCGAAGTATGCTGCAGGCATGAAACTGGACAAAATCCTCGTTTCACCGGAGAATACAGTTACCCTGTTTTACAGGAATGACAGCAACTCATTCATTGTGCTTGAAACCCCCGGAAACATGACTTTTAGACCGTTAGCAGAGCGTGTAAAGATCAATGGTGTTACCGTTCAGAAGGGAAAGACGATTTCAGGCGGGCATTACTTTGAATTCGCTAAAAATGGTGTCACCATATACATCCTATCAGACAATCTGAACACAAGCGTACTGTTTGAAATTACCAGATCGATGCTGGAGTAATTTTTTATTTATTTTTTATGCTTTTTTTACACTTTAAATTTTTACACTTCAATTTACATTTCCAGTTTTATTTCCACAAAACAATGGTAAAAATAAAAAATTAAAGATTTATCTGCTCTACTTGCTCAAATGGAATGCCAAAGCTTGTTATCTTCAGATCTATGTATGCCGTGCCCTTTACCTTGATGGTGACCTTTCCACTCTTTGCGAGCTGAATTAACGTGCCTATTGCTCTGACATCTTCAATCTTTACCGGCACTGTAAACTCCGTAACTCCGTTTGCCTTTATGCTGATGTCCTTTCTTTCACCGTGCCCGAGATAGACGAACTTTCCATTGTTGAGGTAGTAAACGTCGAACTCAAGCTTTGTCAGGTGTGCTCCAAACGGGTTTGGATTGTTTACCCTTATCTTGACATTCAGAGTTACACTCGACAGGCTAACTCCTGAAGGAGTAACGCTGACGACACTGACTTCTGGCTTTTTTATGAACGAGCACCCACTCAAAACCGCAGTTACTGCTACGGCAACGATCAGGATGGCGAGGTAGCTTTTTCTCATGAGTTGGAAGTAGTTTTTAACGGTATTAACATTTTTCCGGTTTTTACTTTTCTGATACCTTCCTGATTGGCAATTATTAATTGTAATTATTAGCTGTCAGTTACGTACAATTTAGAAATATAATTGAATATATAAATTAAAAACTTAAAATTGTAGTTCTACAGTTCTGAAACCAGAAACCTGAAAAATCTTCCTCCTGATCCACAGCTCATGAGGTTTACCGTTACAAACTGGGAGTACATGGACAGTCTCTGCAGAAAGCTTGCGGATCAGATCAGGGAGGATGATTACTCCCCTGACTGCATAATCGCACTTGCAAGGGGTGGGTGGTTCGCAGGTAACATTCTGTGTGATATGCTTGGTGTTAAAAACCTCATAAGCGTCAGGGCAAAACATTACTCCGCCACAACCAAGCTTATACCGGAGGTTGTTAAGGAGGATTTTGCCCATGCGAGCGGAAAGGTTCTGATAGTTGACGATGTTGCCAATACCGGGAAAAGTCTTGAACTTGCTGAGGAACTGTGTGATGGATGTGAAGAGGTAAGAACTGCCGTTTTAATGCTCATGCAGTCCTCTTCCTACACACCTCACTACTTTGGAGACTACATAGTTGACAACGTGTGGGTGATATTTCCGTGGAACTTTTACGAAGAAATGATAGACCTTGTGGAGAGAGTTGTTGGAGATGAATTCGTCTGTCTCTGGGAAATCAGGTGGAGACTTTACGACGAATTCGGAATAGATCCCACGAGCCTTGAAATCTCTCAGCCTGGGAAGCTTGAGTTTGTAATAGAGGAGATGGTGAGAAGAGGTATTCTGGAGGAAGGAGAGAGGAGAGGGGAGAGAGTTTGGAGAAAGGTGTAATTCCCGGTCTGGAAAGGTACTGCGGAATATGTGATGGTGAGAAAGCTGCAAAATTCCTGATAGCAAGAACTCTACCGGCTGAGAAATCTGACAGTCTCGATGAGATGCTAAGTCATCACAGGAAGCTGAAATCTGAGTTCTCGAAAATTGTCAGGGAACTGGATGAGGATGAAGTACATCCTGAGGACCTTGAATTTGCAGAATACTCTTTTCTGAATCTTAAGGCTGACATTCTGAAAGAGATGCTCAAAAGCTGCCATTTCTGCGAGAGGAGGTGTGGAGTT
Source organism: uncultured archaeon (assembly GCA_964622075.1). Classification (GTDB taxonomy): domain Archaea; phylum Halobacteriota; class Archaeoglobi; order Archaeoglobales; family Archaeoglobaceae; genus WAPX01. Next base: position 20,038 of record CAZUMR010000081.1, read on the forward strand.
AACAGGTATGAGAGGAAGGGATTTTGTAAATGCGGGGTTAAGAGTTACTACTCCTCGGAATTCCTGCACATGGGTGAGGAGCCTGAGCTTATACCCTCGCATACAATCTTTTTTAACAGATGCACCTTCGCCTGCGTGTTCTGTCAGAACTACGACATCGTTTACGATGACGATTATCTGGTGGATCCTGTGGAGATGGCGAGAATTATAGAGGTCAGGTACATTCAGGGAAGCAGAAACGTGAACTTTGTTGGTGGAAATCCAGATCAGCACGCCCATACAATTCTTGAAATTTTGAGTTACGTTAGCCTGAACGTTCCAGTTGTGTGGAATTCCAACATGTATCACACAACTGAACTTGCTGAAATAATTGAAGATGTTGTGGATGTCTGGCTTGGCGATTTCAAGTACGGAAACGACAGATGTGCTGAGAGGTATTCGAAGGTAAAGAACTACTGGGAGGTTGTTACGAGAAACTTCAGAAGGGCGTACGATACAGGGGAAGTTTTGCTCAGACACCTTGTAATGCCGAACAACCTTGAATGCTGCACAAGAAAGGTTGTGGAATGGGTCAGCAGAAACATCCCGGGAGTCAGGTTTAACATGATGTTCCAGTATAGGCCCGAATTTCTTGTTGCAGAAATGCCTGAGAAATGGCCGGAAATTGCAAGGAGGCTGACGAAGGAAGAAATAAGGGAGGCCATGAAAATGGCTGAGGAGTACAATCTCAACCTCGTGTAGGTGTCGTTATGGAAGAGCTGGAAGAAAGACTGAGCAGAATAATCGGTGACAGGCAGAGAGGCTGTTCTGAAATTCTGATCGACTCGCTGGAGCTTCTTAAAGACGTTGAGAGGTTTTACGGGAGGAATAGAGTTGCTGAAGTGGCTGGAAAGATCTCAAGAGCTCACAGCGGTATGATTGGACTCGTCAGAACTCTGGAAAAGGCCGTAAAAAACGGTGTAAATGAAGTTCTAAACGACGTTGCGAGGGCAAACGAACTCACGTCTGAAAATCTGTCGGAGATGGCTGAGGGGAAATGTGCTGTCACAGTAAGCAGGAGCGGGATAGTTGAAAGGGGATTGAGAAAGGCATCCAGAGTTTACGTCATGATTTCGAGGCCGGGAGAGGAAGGAAGAATAATGGCGGAAACACTCGGTGCTTACACTGATGTAAGGGTTATAGAAGATGCTGAGGTTGGTGTGTATTTGAGAAGAAGCGATCTTGCCGTTTGTGGAGCTGATGCAATATCTGCAAAGGGGTTTCTGAACAAGGTTGGGACACTTCCGCTGATGTGTACAGCAAAACACACTGGAGTGGAGAGGTTTGTTGCCACTCCCCTCTACAAACTCGTTGATAAAATCGTGGAGACACATCCTTTCGAATTTGTTGATGCAACTCTTGCAAGTCTCATTACCGAGAAAGGTTTAACTTCCTGGCTTTCCCTGAGCTCTGACCGAATTCTGTGAAGGCTGTGCACGTAAGAAAAATCCAGCTGGAGAAATCTTGGATTTCAAACATTCAAAAACATTCCATCACTCCCGGCTTGTGACAGCGATGTCAGTGAGATTACCAAGGAACTTTGGATGGTTTCCAAGACTATGGCCAAGGGCGATGGCGTAAATCATTTCAAGCTCTTCAGATTCCTCTTCAGCTTCTTCCAGTTCCGTATCTTTTGGTTCTGTATCTTTCAGTTCCGGGTTTTTCAATTCAAGATTTGAAAATCTCGACAGAAATTCCATCCACTCCTCTTTTTCCTCCCTTGCCTCTTCCTTCCACCTGCTGAAAAGCTGAACTGGCGAGAAAACACAGCCGGCTGATACTGTCAGCACAGACATTCCTGCAAGAGCGAGCATAAATCCTGCTCCGTAAGGTTTCCAGAAGTAGTATATTGCTGTGAATGCGACTGAGATGATTAGAGTGACATAAAATACCTTTTTAATTATTTTATATCCTTTCAGGTCAAGTACTTCATTTACCTTGGACTCCCTGAGGTCTTTCAGATCTCCGGCAAAATAGAGAACGCGTTTAATTCCGTGCCCGCTCTTCAGACTTTTTAGAAGCTCCCTTTCAAATCTGTCAAGATCTTTTCCCTCACTCTTCAAAACCTGAACTTTTCTGCCAACTCTGATGTATCCTCTTCTCTCCAGATCAAGGAGGGTAGCTATTACTCCATTCTCATCCAGTGATATTGCATCGCCCTTAAAAAGCAGATTAACTTCCCACGGCTTTCTTTTCGCATTTGGTATTTTTCTTGCAGTCCTTTCCTTTTTATCTCTCCTCTCTCTTTCTCCCCTTTCTCCGTAAATTCTCGATACTGCATATGGAACGGCCGGAAAAACGAGTGAAAAGAATACAGCAGCAATTCCAGCACTTCTGATATACCCGGAAAAGTTTGAAAACAGTCTATAATACGAGTAATCAAACTCTTCTATATTTTTCACATTGCTGACGTTTTCAACATACCCGTTAACCTTCCTGTTCAGAATGAGATCGATTTCTATTCTCTCATCTTTTCTTGCTTTTCCAGAAATTATCCACTCGTTTCCCTTCCTTACAACCTTCGAATCTGGAAATAACGGATACAGTTTTACTATCCTTCCATCGCTGTGGACGTATATTCTGACACTGTTGTATGGTATGTGCTTTTCTGCAAGTTTTAATTTTACGTTTACGAGACTTCCTGAAAGTTCTTCAGGATGGAGCAGAAAAGAGTAGTTTACAGTGTAATCCCCTTTTGGAATTGGAGTCAGGCTTACAATTCCAGCTTCGTTTCTCCTGTTTTTTGACTTTACGAGCTCTTCAAGTTTGCTTTCCTCTGGCCAGACGTACACTTTTCCCCTGTAATCTACAGCATACTTTGCAAAACTGTCTGCATTCACTTTCAAGAGTTCAACGTAACATTCTGGGTAGGATAATCCAGATGGATAAACGACGAGCTTTTCCATGAAGTTTCTGCAGAGTGTGTGATAGTCTCCAGAACGCACGTGATAAACGTAGCTCTCGTTTAGGGTTAAGTTGCTGGAAACATTCAGGTACGCTCTGTAGTCAGCGTTTAGCTTTTGCGGGTAAACGGGCAAAATGGCAGATAGTGTTACAATCAGCACTGCAAGAGATACAACGTGCACAATTCTTTTTTCAGCATTTATCTTCGAAAGCATGTATGCGAGGGATGGCAGGTATATGAGGATTAAAGAAAGCAGTGTTAACTGATTAACCTCTTTTCCACTGACAATCAGAACCATTGATACAGGTATCAAAAGCAATAGCAACAGGCGAAGTCTTGTGAAGTCCACGTTATATCTTGTAAGGGAACGTTATAATTTTTTCGAATTTTGTGCTGAATTGTTATAATTGTCATCAAAAATCGGATCAGAATAGTTACAGAAACTACTTCAGAACGTCGAGTACGATAGCAGGGCAGATCCTCCTTACTCCCTCAAGCTTTTCTATTTTTCCATGAATATCGGATAGCTCATCGACACCCTCTGCAACTATTTCGAGCATTATCATGTGATCACCTGTTGTCAGCATTATCGACTTTACCTCATCTATTTTCTTCAGCTCGGAGATTACGCTCCAGAGCTTCTCCGGTTCTACATCGACACCTGTAAGTGACGCAGACAAACCAGTTGTTTTGTAATTGATAATCGCTTTGTAGCCAAGAATAACGTTATCCTTCTCTAATTTTGAAATTCTCTTCCTTACAGCAGTTTCTGTAATTCCAAGAACCTTTGCTATGTGAGTTTTTGGAATTCTGGCATTCTCCATCAGCATTTTTACTATCACTTTATCCCTGCTGTCCATTATGTAATCTCGATGCATTATAGTATATATACTCTTTGTTCGATTTTCGGACGAAACTTTTTTATTTTATTAGCAATAAGTTCAAAACATGTGCGTGGGAATGCCATTGCTTGGAGAAAGAGCACCGGAATTCAAAGCTCTGACTACGAAAGGTGAAATTGAGTTTCCAAAGGACTTTGAGGGCAGGTGGGTTGTGCTTTTCAGCCATCCAGCAGACTTCACCCCTGTCTGCACGACAGAATTCGTCGCTTTTGCGAAGAGGTATGAGGAATTTAAGAAGCTGAACTGTGAGCTAATAGGTCTGAGCATTGATCAGGTTTTCAGCCACATAAAGTGGGCGGAGTGGATAAAGGAGAAGCTTGGAGTGGAAATTCCGTTCCCGATAATTGCGGATGACAGAGGTAAAATTGCGGAGATGTACGGAATGATACACCCGGGCAAGGGTACGAACACTGTAAGAGCGGTTTTCATAATCGATCCGAAAGGTGTGATAAGGGCAATGCTTTACTATCCACAGGAGCTCGGAAGAAACATAGACGAAATTCTGAGAATGGTCAGGGGTCTGCAGGTTAGCGATGAGAATGGTGTGGCACTTCCTGCTAACTGGCCCAACAACGAGCTAATAGGAGACAGGGCAATAATTCCACCCGCCACTGATGAGAAAACAGCAGCTGAAAGACTTGAAAAAGCAAAATCCGGAGAAATCGAGTGCTACGACTGGTGGTTCTGCCACAAGAAACTGTGAAATGATGAGGTAAAAATCGGTCATGTTTTATTATAATTTTTTGAATACTGTTTCTGGAGGTGGTTGTTTGTGAACACGCTGGAGTGTCTTGTCGCGGCTTTTGCTGGAGAGAGCATGGCGAGAAACAGGTACACATTCTATGCGAAGATCGCAAAGGAGGAAGGATACGTCTTCATTCAGAGGGTCTTTCTTGAGACGGCCGAAAATGAGAAGGAGCACGCTGAAAACCTTTTCGAGTTTATACAGAAGTTGAGGGGAGACGAGAGTTTGGTCGTTGAAGTGGAAGCCCCCTTAGTTCTTGGAAGTACCGTGGAGAACTTGAAAGCTGCGATTGCTGGAGAGCATTACGAGAACACAAAGATGTATCCGGAGTTCGCCGAAATTGCCGAAAAAGAAGGATATAAAGATATCGCCGAAAGGTTGAGGGCTATAGCGAAGGCCGAAGAACACCACGAGAGAAGGTACAAGGCTCTGCTTGAAGCCCTCGAAAGTGGGACGTACTTCAAGAGAGACGAAGAGACGACTTGGATCTGTCTCGAGTGCGGCTACGTTCACGTTGGAACCGAGCCGCCCGAGGAGTGTCCGAGCTGCGGGCATCCTAAAGCTTACTACGTGGCTCGGGACTTCTTGTCCCTCTAATTTTTTGTCAAACTTTAGAAACTGATATATACTCCAATTGCCGATCTTTGACTGTAATGGTACTTGAAGACGAATCGTCTAAGTTGGCCGAAGAGATCTGTAACAGCGTCTTTGAGAAGATAGACAAGAAAAAACTGATGCAGCTCGTTAGAGAAAATAAGGAAGTTTACCTCCTACTCCACAGGGAAACGAAAGAGTTCTACAACGTTTATGTTGGTGAGAATAACAAGGATTTCGGCGAGTTTCTTGCAATTCCCGTTCCGAAAAGGTTCGTTTTGCTCGAGCCTGATGAGCAGTATTTCGAAGTTGCCCTAAAAGCCAACATCGCTATAGGCATAAAGGGGGAGAAGGATTTTCACTGCTAAGAATTCCGTTCTAAACATCTTGTTGATATAGGGAGACACTTTCTGAGTTCGACAAAAAGAAAAACCTTAAATACATACCCTATCTCGAATTTGTCAGCCCGACTCTTGTCGAGGTGAATACCATGGACAAAACAGAAATACTCAAAAGAATAAAGGAGGTTGAAGAGAGAATAGACGAGGAAATAAGGAAGGCGAAGGAGGAAGCAAATAGGAAGATTCTTGCCGCTAAAGAAGAGGCGAGGAAGATAGTAGAAGATGCGGAAAAGGAGGCTCAGAGAATATACACCGAAATCGT
>CAZUMR010000082.1:0-7413 GCA_964622075.1 uncultured archaeon
ACAATTTTTATTCGTAAACGTACCTATTTGCAAACCTGAAAACGTAAAAACAAAAAACAACGTAACGCTACTTGACTCATGCTTGCAAAACGCATAATTCCCTGTCTCGACGTCACTCTTGATGAGAAGGGCGCTACCGTGGTTAAGGGTGTTCACTTCGTAAATCTAAGGGAGGCTGGAGATCCGGTAGAGCTTGCAAAGAGGTACAATGAAGAGGGGGCTGATGAGCTTGTTTTTCTTGACATTACTGCCTCAGCGTACGGTAGAGAGACGATGGTCGATGTTGTTGAGAGAACTGCAGAGCAGGTATTCATACCGCTGACAGTTGGTGGAGGTATAAAAAGTCTTGAAGACATAAACAGGATGCTGTCTGCAGGAGCTGATAAAGTAGCAATAAACACAGCCGCAGTCAAAAATCCGGAACTCGTTAAGGAGTCTTCTGAAATTTTTGGCAGCCAGTGCATCGTAATTGCGATAGACTGCAGGAGAAACTACGATCTAACAAGCAAAAATGCCGAACACGTAATCGAGGTTGAAGATGGTAAGAAGTGCTGGTACGAGGTTGTGATATACGGTGGTAGAAAGCCTGTGGGAATGGATGCAGTATCGTGGGCAAAAAGAGTTGAGGAGCTTGGAGCGGGAGAAATACTTTTAACGTCCATGGAGAGGGACGGGACAAAAGAGGGGTTTGACATACCAATAACAAGAAAAATAGCTGAAGAAGTTACCATACCGGTAATAGCCTCCGGTGGTGCCGGAACAAAGGAACATTTTTACGAGGGGTTCGTAGAGGGGAAAGCTGACGCCTGCCTGGCTGCAAGCATATTCCATTACAGAGAAATCGAGATAGAAGAGATAAAGAAGTATCTTGCAGAAAAAGGGATACCTGTAAGGCTTTCCTGACTCTGGCTGGAAAAGTCAGCTGACAGGAATTATAAAACAATAAGCGGTGGTGCCGGTGGAGATATCAGAATTTCAAAAGCTGATAGATGAGCTTTATGGGGAAAGGGATAGAAAGAGGGGAATTGATAAAACGACTCTGTGGCTGATTGAAGAAATTGGAGAGCTTGCTGAGGCTGTCAGGAAAGGAGATATGCAATCAATAGAAGAAGAGGTTGCTGATGTCATTGCATGGTGTGTCAGTGTTGCAAACATAGCCGGGATAGATGTAGAGAGAGCCATAAAAAAGAAGTATCCCGGAAAGTGTCCGAGATGCAACTCAATTCCCTGCAAATGCAAGTCAGAATAGGCACATCAGCAGTGCAGAAAGTTTTAGAGTTGGAATGAGTTAGGGGTGAGTTACAGATGACAAGAAAATTCCTGATCGTTTCTCAGGAAGACATAAAGTCCGGAACTGTTACGGATAAGTACTTCGTCTGGACGGAGAAGATACTGAAGGAGAAAGGTGTCAATCCCCACGTTGTTGCGGAAGTGACGGCAAGGGAATGGGGGATTTTTACAGGACTGTCCGACGTTTTAAAGCTGATGGAGGGCAGAGACGTTAACATTTACGCGATGCCAGAAGGCTCAATATTTTATCCAAACGAGCCCGTTCTTGTAATAGAAGGTAAATACCTTGAATTTGCAAGATTTGAAACGTCTCTGCTTGGATTTCTGTGCCACGCGAGCGGTATTTCTAAGGCTGCATTTAAAGCCAAATTTGCTGCAGCGGATAAGGCAGTACTGTCCTTCGGGACGAGAAGACAGCATCCAGCCCTTGCTGCCATGATAGAGAGATCAGCATACATAGGCGGTGTCGATGGAGTCAGCAATTATTCAGCAGAGAAGTACGTTGGAATAAAGAGTATCGGAACCATGCCCCACGCACTGATAATCTGTTTTGGAGATCAGATTACAGCTTGGAAGGCTTTTGATGATGTTGTGAGTAGAGATGTGCCGAGAATAGTTCTTGTGGACACATACTGTGACGAGAAGAGCGAGGCTGTTATGGCCGTGGAGAATCTGGAGAGAGTTGACGGTGTGAGAATTGACACTCCCTCTTCAAGGAGAGGCGACATAAGAGCAATACTGGAAGAAATCAGGTGGGAACTCTCTCTGAGGAGGAAAGGAGTAAAGATTGTCTTAAGTGGAGGAGTAAGTTTCGAGGATATAGCCGGATTGAGAGACGTCGTTGATGCTTTTGGCGTTGGAACTTCAATAGCATGTGCAAGACCAGTTGATTTTGCCCTTGACATCGTAGAAAAAGAGGGGAAAGCTGTAGCCAAAAGGGGGAAGTTTGGTGGGAAGAAAACTGTACTGAGGAATGGAGTCGTGGATCTGATAGTTCCCGCCAGCTGTACTGGAGGTTTTGCTGGGGAGAGCTACCTTGTAAAGGTAATGGACTGTGGTGAAATAACAGACGAAGGAGAGAAGAGTACTGAACTTGAGAGAGCAAGAGAGAGAGCCTTAAAAACAATGCGCGATGTCAGAGATTTTCTTGAAAACCACCCAAGCAAAGAGGATTCCGTTCAGCTGGAGTTGCCTCAGCATCCAGCCCTCATCAGAACTCCGCATAACACAGACCTCATTCCGCTGCTGTGATTTTTGTATTTCTGCTTAAATCCTCATTCAAAATTATTCAAAATTTTCATCCAGCACTTTTCTGAGTTGTTTCATGTACTTCTCTGTCTCCTCAATGCCCCTTTCGGTTACGATAACAACAGTTCTCGGCCTGTCCATTATTGCCTTTTTTAGCTCGATGTAGTTCTCTCTTTCAAGAGCTTTCAGATGAGATCCAAGATTTCCGGGCGTTAGCTCAAACAGTCTCTGCAGTGTTTTGAACGATACTTTTCCTCTGGAAATAAGAAAGATCATTATTCCGAGTCTAACAGGATTGCTTAGCACATGTCCTTTCAGCTCTTTTATTGCTTCGATGTTATCCAGTCCCATCTCCCCATCCTCAGTTATTTACGTATTCACTCCTCAACTACTCCAATCGCCTTTATCAGATACAGCAGTGCTGTAATTCCGTAGGTGGTCACTATAACGAACCCCGTGAAAGTCAGAGGATCGCTGACAAACAGAATTGCCGGTGCAAAGGCAAATGACAGTATTGCAGGAAGAGTCTCCTTTGGGAATTCTCCTCTCCTGATTCGAACTGTCAGAGCAAGGACAAACAGATAGGCTGAAACTGAGCAAAGGATTGTCACCCCAACTGCATGCTTGAAATCCATGTAGCTCTGAAGGAAATCCGGCAACATCAGGCACAGAATGATGAAAATGGACATAAGGGCTATTTTTGACGCAAAAGTCCTGAAATTCAGACCAAGGATTTTCTTTGTACGCATCCAGAGAGGATAGTACAGAACAATTGCCACTACCCAGAACGACAGAACTTCAGCAACACTGGGTTTTTTGAGGATCATTAGTGTCACATAAAAGGATGACACCACAACCGCCCAGTAAACAAAAGCAAGAGCTACGTGGATGTACTTGACCACAACCAACCTGCTTTCAACTTTTTCAAGTATGTCTTTCAGATCAGCACATCTGCTGCTCATGTGAGTACATTTGACTGCTGAAAATATAAGACGTGAAATTTCTCTGAAATTCAGAGTACAAAAAAATTCATGCATCCCTGAATGCAATCCTGCAGATCGTGTACGCGAAAACAGCAGCTCCAAACCCGTTATCAATGTTCACGACTGCAACTCCGGAAGGACAGCTGAGCAGCATTGAAAAAAGGGCCGTCAATCCGTTAAATGCAACCCCATAACCAACTGAAGTTGGAACCGCAATGATTGGCCTGTCAACGAGTCCGGCAACGACAGATGGTAAAGCCCCCTCCATCCCGGCAACGACTATTACTGCCAGAGCTCTGGAATTTCTTATGTACCTTACAGGTTCCTCAAGCCTGTGTATTCCCGCAACCCCAACATCGTAGAATTTCTTTACGCTCATTCCAAGATATTCGGCTGTGAAGGCAGCCTCTTCAGCTACCGGAATATCCGAGGTTCCGGCTGAAAGTATGACCACCTCACACCTGCACTTTCTGTTAGAAAATTCCTCAAATGCCTTCCGGGTAAAAACAGCTGCAATTCTGCCTCTCTCGTTTTTTAGAATTTTAAATTCTTTAAATTCTCTCTCCAGCGCAGATAACTGCTCTTCATTCAATCTTGTAACGAGAGCCCTACCACACTTCTCAAGCATGAGTTTTACAGCCTCAATGAGATCGCCCACACCTTTCTTTTCCGCAAATATTGCCTCCGGTTTTCCTGCCCTTCTAAGCCTGTCGGGGTCAATTCTTATTCCAATGTCACTCATTAAACTGCGATCGATACACCTCATTATACTCTTTTCCCATTGTACTCTTTGTGCTTCCTTTACGATGCCTGGCTGACCGGCTGACCAGTAGAGTTGATGACAGCAGGCTGATGACAGCAAATAAAAAAACAAAAAATCAGGTATCCTTCAGCCTTCCATAAAGGAAGTCGTCGTAAGCTGCAAGGTCAAAGTAGCCGTGGCCGCTCAGGTTGAACACTATTACCTTCTCCTCCCCTTCTTCTCTGGCCTTCAGAGCTTCGTCTATTACCACCCTTATAGCATGATTGGATTCTGGGGCAGGTATTATACCCTCCGTTCTTGCAAACATAACTCCTGCTTCAAAGGTCGGTATCTGTTTAACTGCCCTTGCCTCTATAATTCCGTGCCTAACAAGCAGGCTCATCGTGGGAGCATCTCCATGATACCTGAGACCTCCAGCGTGGATTGGTGGAGGAACGAAGTCATGACCCAGTGTAAACATTTTCAGCAGTGGAGTTAGACCAGCTGTATCTCCAAAGTCATACCTGTAATCTCCAGCCGTAAAAGTCGGACAGGCTTTTGGCTCAACTGCTATCAGTTTAACCTCTCCTTTCATGGCATCTTTCACAAAAGGATAGCAGAATCCAGCAAAGTTACTCCCTCCACCAACACACCCGACCATAATATCCGGTTTTTCTTCAGCGATCTCAAGCTGTTTTCTAACCTCCAGCCCTATAACCGTTTGGTGCATCAGCACATGATTAAGAACGCTGCCGAGAGAGTACTTCGTATCCTCGTGTGTAGCTGCATCCTCCACAGCCTCACTGATCGCAATCCCAAGGCTCCCCGGACTTTCAGGATCTTTCTCCAAAATAGCTCTCCCGCTCCTCGTTCTCTCACTTGGGGATGGTATCACCTCACCGCCCCATGTTTCCATAAGTATTCTCCTGTAAGGCTTCTGCTGGTAGCTTACCTTCACCATGTAAACTGTACACTTCATGTCGAAAAGCCTCGTGGCAAAACTCAGAGCTGAACCCCACTGTCCGGCCCCCGTTTCAGTTGTGAGCCTTTCAACTCCCTCTTTAGCGTTGTAGTACGCCTGAGCCACAGCAGTGTTTGGCTTGTGGCTGCCGGGTGGGCTGACACCCTCGTACTTGTAATAGATTCTTGCAGGAGTCTTGAGTGCTTCCTCAAGCTTTACTGCCCTTATAAGTGGAGTCGGTCTCCAGAGGGAGTAAACTTCCCTTACCTCCTCAGGTATTCTGATCCACCTTTCATCGCTCATTTCCTGTTTTATCAGCTCTTTTGCAAATATCGGTTCAAGATCTTCCGGTTTTAAAGGTTCTTTTGTTGCCGGATTTAACGGTGGTGGCAGTGGCTCTGGCAAATCTGGCAGGATGTTGTACCACTTCTCAGGCAGATCTTCTTCTCCAAGAACTATCTTCCTACCACCGAACATGCTCGTGGGAAAAGGGCGAGAATTAAAAGCTTACTCCAGGAAGCAAAAAGGATAAATATGCTTGGCAAAAGCAGGCGACAAATGTATGAAATATGACGTGATAATTATCGGTGCCGGGCCCGGCGGTCTATTTGCAGCTTACAGGCTCGCCGGGAAGCTGAAGGTAGCAATTTTCGAGATGGGGCGAGAGATAGAAAAGAGAAAGTGTCCGAGCGATCTTGCAGAGAGCTACTGTCTGAAGTGCAATCCGTGCAACATAACTTCCGGTGTTGGAGGAGCTGGAGGACTTTCGGACGGAAAGTTAAACTTCGTAAAACCGGAGTATCCATCAAGCTACACGGTTGGAGGAGATTTCCTTGGCCTTGTGGATGAGGAATACCTGCTGAAGAAAATGGATGAAGTCGACCAGATATTTTTGAAACACGGAGCTCCCGATGAAGTTTACGGAATGGACAATGACAGGCTTGAGGAGCTCATAAGAAAAGCCAACGCTGCCGGGATAGAGTTCGTTCCGCTTAAACAGAGGCACGTTGGTAGTGATGAACTGCCAAAGGTGATAAAGAGTATAGAGGACTACCTGAAGGAGAATGGAGTTGAGATATTCACGTGCGTGACTGTAACGGACATAAATCCGGAGGAGAAGTATATAATCACGGATAAGGGCGAAAAGTATCACTACGACTACCTGATTATTGCAGTGGGAAGGGGTGGTTCTGTCTGGCTCGAAAAGTGGGTGGAGAAGTACGGTTTTGCCAAGAGCAACAAGCCAAAGGCAATAGATGTGGGAGTAAGGGTGGAGGTTGCCGCTTCAATAATGGAGGAAATTACATCGATAATTTATGACCCTAAGCTCAGGATAACAACGAAAAAGCATGACGATTACGTAAGAACTTTTTGCACATGCCCGAGGGGATGGGTAATCAGAGAGGAATACGGGGATTTCTGCCTTGTCAACGGACACAGCAAAGCCAAGGAAAAGACGGGCAATACAAACTTCGCCCTGCTTGGACATTACAAGTTCACAGAGCCTTTTGAGTATCCCAACGAATGGGGCAGGGATCTGGCAAAGATAACAACCAAACTTGGTGGAGGAAATCCAATAGTCCAGAGGTTGAAAGATCTGAGACTTGGCAGAAGGAGTACTGAGAACAGGATAAAGAACAACAGGCTCGTTCAGCCAACACTCAAAACAGCAATTCCGGGAGATATAAGCCTCGCCTACCCCGGAAGAGTTATAGACGACATACTTGATGCTCTGGAACAGCTTGATAAGGTTATACCGGGAGTTGCTGGAGATTCAACTCTTCTTTACGCACCGGAGATAAAGTTCTACTCGTTAAAGCTTGAGGTTTCCAGTGAAATGGAGACAAGCATAAAGGACATCTATGCAATAGGCGACGGTGCTGGAATTAGCAGAGGAATTGTTGGAGCTGCTGTAACAGGATTGATAGCTGCTGAGAGTATTTTGAAGAAGGCTCGTTAAGAGTCATTAAGTCTCTATTTCTATTTTATATTTTTATTGCATATTTTTATTGCTATTTATTGTAAGGCAATTTAACAGAGGTAATTTAACAGTCCAAGATCATGGAAGTGCAAACTGAGCACAAAGCTTAAATTATGCAGTGGATGAGAGCTGAATGGTGACGTGCCCGGGTGGTGTAGCCCGGCCTATCATGCGGGCCTGTCGAGCCCGCGACTCGGGTTCAAATCCC
>CAZUMR010000083.1:0-7999 GCA_964622075.1 uncultured archaeon
AAGTTCCTTGCCCCGTAATGCTGAATGTTGTAGGCTGCCACGAAGTTGCCGGCCTTTAAGCAGCTCTCCACACCGTAACCCTCAAGCATCGCCTTCAGAAATCCTGCTGCAAACGCATCCCCGGCACCCGTTGTATCGACAACATTAACCTTGTCGACCCTGAAAGCGGGGACGTGATAAACTCTCCCTTCAACGTAGGCTCTGCTGCCTTTCTCACCCTCCGTAACAACAAGAATCCTGACGAACTTCAGAATCTTTTCCGGATCGACTCCCAGCATTTCAAACTCAGGCCGGGACATGATAACGATGTCAATAAACCTCAGAAGGTTTGATAGCCTTTCAAAACCGGCAGATGAATAGGGATAACCCGGATTTAAAACGTTAAAACTTCCGGCCTTTCTGGACTTGCTCGCAATTTTAACGTGCTCATCAAAACTGTTTCTTGCAGGAAATGGATCGAGGTAAAAAAGCCTGCCACTGTAACAATCTATCAGGCTTTCAAGGTTTTCAACATTTCCAGCGGCATTGGGGTGAACGAAAAACGTTCTTTCTCCCTCTCCATCCACGTATATGTCAACCCTTCCCGTTTCCGGGTGCGTTACCCTCCAGGTCACCCTGACTCCTGTCTTTTCAAGACTTGAGACAAAGAAATCAGCATCCGCATCCTCTCCAAGAGTCGTGTAAAAACTGCATTTCTCCCCAAAGCTCGCAAGCCCGTAAATTGTGTTCGCAGCAGCCCCTCCAGCCTGTTTTATGCTTTCTCTGACTATAGCCTGTCCTCCTCTTTCGGGATACCTGTCGATTCTGCATATCCTGTCAACAAGAGCCGGGCCAACTCCAGATATGCTACAATTCTGGCTGCACAGTTCTCTCACAAGCTCTTTAAAATCTTTCGATTCTCTCAATTTTTCTTTCAATTTCTCAGACAGTTTCTCGGATTCTTTAGCTTCTTCCGTAGCATTCATACCATTCACAATTACACAGCATTCATAAAAATTCCCGGAGAGAAGGGTACTTCAAAATATTTCCACTGTAAAGCTCAAAATCCTCATAGGTAAAACCGGGAGCTACAACACAGGAAACAAGCGTGTAATCGCCAAGAGTTCTTGCTGCCTGCCAGCATCCCGCTGGAATTACGGCAAAGTACGAGTTCCTGCCAATTACAGTTTTTCTAACTCTGCTCTTCGCCTCTCTGCTTTCAGCATCCTCGCCTTTCCCCTCTCGCCCCTCCTGCTTCTCCAGTTCCTTCAGCTCCTCCTGCCCCTCCACCCATAAAAGCTCAAGCGGTGCCCCTTCACAGTAAAACCACAGTTCCTCCGATTTTACCCTGTGGAGTTTGCTTCTGGAGTTGTCCCTTCTGTCCCTTCTTCTCTCTCCCCTAACCCCTTCCGCTCCAGCCTCACGCGTTTCCAGAGTCTCCAGATCTTCCAGATCTTCCTTAACAAGCAGGTAGTATATTGCAGTTAGGGCTCTCCTCTTCCTTCCATCCTCCGCAATTACTGTTTTGGGAGATTTGTAAACCTCGACGAAGTATCCTCCTTCAACGTGCGGTTCCATGCCAAGCTTTTCCACAAGCTCCCTTGCTCTCTCAATCCCCGTCTTCATGCCTATTCATGCCAGCTCTTTCTCTTTCTCTGCTCCTTCTTTTGTTTCCCTTTCAACATTTCCTGAATCTATCTTCTTTAGCAGCTCATCAATTTTTTCTATTTCTTCCCTCAGCTTTTCAAGAACAGCACTCGTATCGAAGAATTCAAGTGGAGCTCCGCACCTCGGGCACATGAAGTTTAGCTCCATTGCCTCCTCGTAACTAACTTTAACGCAGCCGTTGGAGCATATGTAATAGACGTTTGCCTCCTCAGCCTCAAGCTTTTCCTGCAGTTTCTTTTTTGTTTTTATCAGCTCCCTTTTCAGCACTTCTTTCTCCCTTTCGTAGTGTATCCTCCAGTAGTACTCCATCCATCCAGTCTCATCGTCTCTCTTTCTCCTGTAGTCGGCAAGACCTATTTCATACAGATAGAACAGTGCCCTCCTTATGTCGTTTATTTCGATTCCAAGCTCGTTTGCAAGCTCCTCGTCCGTAAACTCCCTCTTCGGGTGCAGGGTGTAAATTATAAGCCCGACCTCACCTGCTACCCTCTCTATGAGCTCCCTGATGATGTCTTCCTGCTCCATTGTTACGTTCACAGGCTAATTATCTCTGCAACAAAGTATTTAACGTTTTATGCTTTGACCTCCCTGGTTTTTTAACCGAGTTTTTAACAGGGAGTTTTTTAACAGGCAAAATAGGCACGAAAGCATTAACCCAAAAAGCAGGTTAGTTTTAAAACCTGTGGAATTCATCGCTACCAAAATGACCGCCGAAGACATCAAACTGAGAGTTGCGATGGTCGGAAACCCGAATGTAGGAAAGACGGCAATACTCAACGCGCTCACGGGAGGGAACTTTCAGGTTGGAAACTTTCCCGGAACTACCGTTGAGAAAAAAGAAGGTAAGGGTGTCATAAACGGCGTTACCGTCGAGTTCGTGGACTTACCGGGAATATACGGACTTGAGGCGTACAGTGCAGATGAAGAAGTTTCAAGGAAGTTTCTGATGGAGGAAAACTACGACCTTATTTTAAACGTCGTGGACGCTTCCAACCTTGAAAGAAACCTTTACCTGACCCTGCAGCTCTGCAGACTTGGAGCTCCAGTGGTAATAGCCCTGAACATGCTTGACGAGGCAAGAAAGAGGGGTCTGGAGGTCGATTCAAAAGCTCTTTCCAGAATCCTTGGCGTTCCGGTTGTGGAGACTGTGGCTGTCAGGGGTGAGGGGATAGAAGAGCTGAAAAAAGCCATATTCAGGGCAAGGAAGTGCAAACTCAAAGCTGATAGCAGAGAAGATGCTGTGAGGCTTGCTGAAGAAATTGTTAGATCAGTGTTAAAGGTGAGAAGCACAGATTCTCACTACCTTGATTGTCTGGATGAAGTGTTCACAGATCCGGTTCTTGGAATGCTCGTATTCCTTTCTGCCATGTGGATGCTCTTCAAGTTCACGTATCAGGTGGCAGCTCCATTTGTTTCACTAATTGAGGCTGGTGTAAATTATCTCTCATCAGCAATCGGCAGTGGAAATATAGCTGCGTCTCTGCTGAGCAGGGGTGTTGTAAGGGGAGTTGGAAGTGTCCTTGTATTCGTTCCAAACATAGCCTTCCTGTTCATGGGCCTCGCCTTCATGGAGCTGAGCGGTTACATGGCGAGGGCAGTGTTTTTAATGGACAGGATAATGAGCAGACTGAAGCTGAATGGAAGGGCTGCCATACCCATGATAATGGGCTTTGGCTGCAATGTACCGGCAATACTGACTGCAAGAGGTATAGAAGATCCCAAGGTCAGAATGGCCACGATACTCAGTCTGCCCTTCATTTCCTGCAGTGCAAGGCTGCCAGTTTACGTGCTCCTGACGGGGCTGTTTTTCCCCGAGGCTGGAGGAGAGGTTATAATGCTGATGTACCTCATAAGTGTAACCTTTGCCATGATCTCAGCATACCTGTTAAGGGAACTCATTTTCAGAGGTGATGCAGACTTTGTGATGGAAATGCCCCCGTACAGGATTCCAAGGTTCAGGGATGTTCTGACGAATGCATGGAGTGGTTTGAAGCATTTTCTGGAAAAAGCGGGGACAATAATACTTGCAATGTCGATCGTGCTCTGGTTCATAACGAACTTCCCGGACAGATCTAACAGCTACGCGTTCATGCTTGGAGAGTTCATAAGTCCCCTGTTTGCCCCGATGGGATGGAGTGGCAAGGTTGCAGTGGCTCTGCTTACGGGACTTATAGCGAAGGAAGTGATAGTTGAAACTCTAAGCGTAACTGCTCCAAACCTTCACTCTCTGTTAACGCCGGCAAGTGCCTTCGCTTTAATGGTCTTCGTTCTGCTGTACATGCCATGTGCGGCAACTCTTGCAGTAATAAAGAGCGAAACGGGAAGCTGGAAGTGGGTCGCTTTTTCAGCTGTTTACAGTTTCTCGGTAGCTTATGCTGTTGCTCTCGTATTTCTTGAGGTGGCCAGACTTCTGGGTGTTTAAATGGCAGGACATCAGGATTGCAAGATAAAAGGTGATGTGGGAGAGAGGAAAATGAGGGTTGCCAGCGTTTTTTACTCCGCCCTGTTTTTTGTTCTTGCCATCTTTCAGTTCAGGAATTCTCCTCCAGACTCATTTGTATTGCTGACGATTTCCCTGATATTCGCAATTTCGCTGGTAAAAAAAGAAGGGGAAGTTTACGCACTTTCTGCATCCATTCTTGCCATCGTATTTGCATCTCTATCAGCCCTATCCGCCCTGTCATCATCTTTAGTGCTCCTGATCTCCCACAAACCATTCGCTCTGGCTTTTGAATCTCAGCTCGGAGTGCTTGGCTTTCTAACCCTCCCAGTCGTACTTCGTTACAGAAAGTTACAAAGTTACAGAAAAAGTTACAGAACAAACAGGAACTTATGAACTCTCCAAAACAGGAAAAAGGAACAGGAAAAAGGAGCAGAAAGGAGAAAAGGAGAGGGAGAAAGGGTAACATAAGGTAAGTATAACAGGCAGGTGGGAACAGGTTAAAGTGAAATAAACTGAAGATTGAAAAACAGGGTAAAAGAGGTGGTACCGTGTTTGACATACGGGAAAAACCGTTCATAGTTTTCTGGGAGCTTACGAGAGCTTGTATGCTTGCGTGTAAGCACTGCAGGGCCAAGGCTCAAAAAAAGAGGCATCCGGATGAGCTGACGACTGAGGAAGCTTTTAAGGTAATAGACATGCTGAAGGAGTTTGGAAAACCGTATCCCCTCGTCGTTGTCACAGGTGGAGATCCTCTCATGAGGGAGGACGTTTTCGAGATAGTTGAACAAGCATCCAGTTCTGGATTGAGGGTGGCAATGGCCTTCAGCGGTACGCCCCTTGCTACAAGAGAAAAGATTGAGATGCTGAGGGATTGCGGCGTGGCGAGGATAGCCATAAGCATAGATGGGAGCAATGCCGAAGTTCACGACTCCTTCAGAGGAATAAAGGGGACTTTTGAAACGAGCATGAAGATAATTGACAATGCGAGAGAGATCGGTCTGCCTGTCCAGATAAACACCACAGTGACGAAGTTTAACTTACACGATCTGCCGGGAATGGTAAAACTCTGCATGGAGAAAGGTGCTGTTCTCTGGGATGTCTTTTTCGTTGTACCCACAGGAAGGGCAAAGGCGGAATACATGCCAACTTCCCAGCAGTTTGAAGACGTTCTGTGCTGGCTTTACGATGTAAGCAGGCTTGGTCTTAATGTAAAGAGCTCTGCAGCCTGCCACCTCAGAAGGGTGGAGTACATGAGAGACAAAGCTATCATGCCCGAAACCGGAGAGCTGTACGAGGAACTGAAAAAGAAATTGCAGGAAATTTTTGCAGCTGAAGGGGAGGGGACAAAAACGGGCAAAATGGACAAAACGGGAAAGGACACGAAAATAATTGCTGGTGCCCATGGTAAAAGCCTTGCAAGGGATGGAATTGGCAGGATGATGGGGATAACCGATGGAAGAGGAATGTTCTTCATAAGTCATGTCGGAGAGGTGTATCCAAGTGGATTTTTACCACTGGTAACGGGAAACGTAAGAGAAAGGAGTCTGAAAGAGATATACATGGAATCTCCCGTATTTCAGGACCTGAAAGATCCGGAGAAATTAAAGGGCAAGTGTGGCAGGTGCGAGTTCCGCTACATCTGTGGAGGAAGCAGGGCAAGAGCGTACGCCGTTTACGGAGACTACCTCGCTCAGGAGCCAAGGTGCTTATACAAACCCGGAAAGTTTGAGCTCGTTAAATGCTAAATGATTGGCTCGTTAATGGCCGTTAAGTTATTAAACGACTGTTAAAACCGCTAAACAACAAATAACAAAATAAAAAATATAAAAAAATATAAAAAATAAAAAATGAAGAAAGAGTGGCTGCTTGTAGTAACTCCCGGAGTTCTGGCCTACATCGTGAGCAGAATTTTCCCGGTATTTGACCCTCTCTTTCTTGCCTTAATGTTTGGAATCGTTGTCGGGTCTATTTTCCCGGAAAAACTTGACAGAGTGGCTGAAGACGTTCTATCTCTGGCATTACCGGCCGGAATTGTTCTTTACGGATTCAGGGCGAGAATCCCTTCGTCTCACGTACCTCTGAAGGTCGTTGCTCTGACTGCCTTCTCTGCATTTACCATGGGAATTTTCGTTTATTTTTTCGCAAGAACACTTAAAGTTGAGAACAAGCTCTCAGTTCTTCTTGCCTGTGGAACTGCGATATGTGGAGCTTCAGCTATAACGATATTATCCTCAATAGTCAGGCCGAGAAAGGGAGACTTTTCCGCAGCAATACTTGTAATCACTGTAGTGGGGCTGACGGGGGTGATAATGTACCCGGCACTTCAGCACGTGATGGGGCTTGGCAGCTACGGTTATGCAGTCCTTTGCGGAGCCACCTTACATCAAACAGGGCTTGTAGAAGCAGCAACCAAACCTTTTGGAGAAAAACTTGTTAGAGAAGCTTTATCAGTTAAGGGCATAAGAATTGCCCTTATATCCGTGGCAGCTCTTGTTACGTCCCTTGTTTACTCTGAAAAGAAGTTTTACGTACCGTGGTACATTTTCGCTTTCCTTGTTGTTTCCGTTCTTTCGAGTTTCATGATTCCGGGAGATGCTGTCAGACTCGTAGAACCGCTATCAACTCTTGCCTTCTCCGTAACGCTATCGAGCATAGGCGTTTCCGTTAGAGTCTCGGAAGTGCAGGATGTCGGGCTGAGACCTCTCCTCGCCTCATATTTAGGCTGGTTTCTCTCCCTCGCTCTGTTTCTTGTAGCCTTAATGTCAGCCCTGCCATCCCTGCCCGGCTGTTAGGGGAATGTGTTAGGGAATGAGTTTAGGGAATGAGTCAGAAAATAGGTAAATAGGGGACAAGATTATAAGGCTGAAAATTTAGAGGCCTGCCAATGGGCAAACTGTCAGTGTGTAAAAAAGACAGGGAGATAATAGAGCAGTTTGAGGACAGGTTCTACGTAAAGGAAGAAGCAAAGCCAAGTGAGGAGTATGGATGCTATCCCTACAAGAGGCCCGTGGAGGAGTACATAAGGAAGGGATTCGTCTGTATAGACAAGCCCATGGGCCCGAGCAGTCACGAAGTTGTTGTATGGGTTAGAAAGATCCTTGAAGTTGATAAAACGGGACATGCCGGTACACTCGACCCAAGAGTTACAGGTGTGCTGCCCGTCTTCATAGAAGACGCCACGAAGCTCGTCAGGTTTCTTCAGGGTTCAGAAAAGGAGTACGTTACGTTAATGAGGTTGCACGCTGATGCCTCTGAAAAGGAAATAGTTGGAACGCTCAAGAAGTTCACAGGAAAAATATACCAGAGGCCGCCTTTAAAGTCCGCAGTAAAAAAGAGATTGAGAATTAGAGAGATCTATGGGATTGATGTGCTGGAGATTGAGGGCAGGGATGTTTTATTCAAGGTCAGATGCGAGGCAGGGACGTACATAAGAAAGCTGTGCACGGATGTAGGAGAAGTTATGGGTAAGGGCGCCCACATGCAGGAGCTCAGAAGGACAAAAACCGGACACTTTGATGAGAGCATGTGCTACACTCTCCACGACCTGCTTGACGCTTACATTTTCTGGAAGGGGGAGGGAGAGGAGAAGTACATAAAAGAGGTCGTGAAACCGATGGAACTTGCTGTTGTTCACATGCCAAAAATAGTCATAAAGGACACGGCCGTTGATGCTATCTGTCATGGTGCCAATCTGATGGCAAAGGGTGTGGCTTACATTGAAAAGAATGTTAAAGCTGGAAAGGAAGTTGCTATTTTCACGCTCAAACACGAACTCGTGGCAATGGGTAAAGCTCTGAAAGATGCCGAGGAAATTCTCAAAATGAGGAGTGGAGAAGTTGTTGACATTGAGAGAGTTATCATGGAGAGAGGAGTTTACCCACCGGCCTGGAAGAAGTAACCTCTCACCCC
>CAZUMR010000084.1:0-7644 GCA_964622075.1 uncultured archaeon
ATAATGTTTCTGGGAAGATTGACTATTTCGTTTATCCTTGCCCTGTAAAAACCCCTCTCAAGAAAAACCCAGTCTCCTTCAAAGTTCAACTCCTCCACATCTGGCAGCACTCTCTCGGAGTTGTCAAAGTCTATCTTTCCGGTACCTCTAACCCTGTACACCTGAGATAGTGTGCAGTCGAATCCGTTGGGCTGAAGCTGTTTTTCCAGATCAATGTACCTTTCCACAAGCTTCTTCTCAATAATGAGTCTCCTTATTTCCTTTTCATTCAGAACTCCCGGCATACCGTTTTCAGGATCCAAACAACCACCTCCCAAACAACCACCTTCAGATCAATCAGTATTCAGATTCATGCTCAGAAAGTCTGCATAGTAAGTGTCATAGCTGTCGTACAGCTTCATAATTCTTGCAAGTTTGACAGCAATTATGTGTGCACAGGGCTTTTTCGCCTTAAGGTTAAACTGGAAGTCCATGCACGTGCAGAAGTTGCCCTCCACAACGTACTCGTAAGTTCCAACGACCACGAAAAAGTCCCTGTATTTCTTCACTCGTCTCTCCTTAAGGTAGAAAAACGCCTTCTCACCTCTCCTGCCGTAATTTAAAAGCAGAGCTTTATACAGCTCGTATGGTAAGCTATCTCCCTTTTCCTTCCACTTTCTTGCAGCCTCTACGACATCATCAGGCAGGGAGAAGCCACTCATTCAGTCGAGGTATGCAAACCGGGAAACTTCAATCTTCCGAAGATGAGTCTATCTCCATCAGAAGCATTACTGTGTTTATTGCATCTATTCCATCAATCCAGTTTATTATCACACTGTCCTCAGGAACCGGCAGCTCTTCCGGCAGTTTTTCACCTTTAAAAACTTTGGCTCCCATTCTTGCAACTATATCAAAAGCTCCCTCTACATCGCCACTTTTCTCCTTCTTCAAAGCATCTTTCAGCAGGTTTTCGAACTTCTTTCTGCTCACCTTGCCCTCAACACAGTATCTGGCAGACCTCGCCACAACCTTCAGCCCCTCTCTGACAAACTCAAAAAAGTCATTCTTTTCAGAATCCTCAAAGTTTACATCGCTCATCAGAATTTTTTCCATGTTTTCAAGTTCCTTAATTGCCTGTTTCTTCGTCAGTTCTCTTTCCTTTACTGCCCTGATTACGTTTAAACATGCCACCACAAAGTCATCTACCATCTTGTCAAAAACTTCAAGAGTTTCTGGCCTATCGAAGTCTATTGAAACTTCTCTTATCCTTTCAATCCAGTTGTTGAACCTTTCGGGAGTGTAATAACTCATCAAGCCAAGCAGAGATATCAAAAGAATATAACGTTTTTCCCTTACTGTCCTTTTCTCTCAATCAATCCGACGAACCCCATCAATTTTACCAGGGCGAGAACGAGCTTGCACTTGAGTTCATCAAGCATCTCGATCACCATGCGAACTATCTCAGAACTATATTATTAACCTTACCATTGTTGTAGTAATGATGATAATTTGATAATTTGATAGTACTTGCTAAGAGAGAAAGACAAAAATGCTAAAAGGTAAATCAGTGAGCGTTTACGAGCTCCTCCCAGTATCTGATGTTCCTTATGCAGCCCGGATCGGGTTTCAGGTAATCTCTGTAATAGTTGTAAGCTCTTGCCCTGCATCCTCCGCAGTAGTAGCGATATTCACAGCTGCCACAGCTCTCTATCAGATCCTTGTTTCTCAGCTCTTCAAAAACCCTGTTATTTCTCCAGAATTCCTCAAGATCCCTGGCACTCATTTCCCTTATGTTACCCAGCCTGAGCGGGAAGAAGACGCATGGCTGTATATCACCATTTGCCCTCATAGACATGTAAAACCTGCCAGCTCCACAGCCACCTATAAACTCCGCAAGCTCTCTCAATCTCTCTCCAGCAAGTATGTTGTAGAAGTGTGTCGGTATGAAGCACCTCTTCTCCTTAATCTCCTTCTCGCACTGCAGTGCCACCCTTGCAAACTGAGGGGCTGTTGACAGGAGGCCAACTTTCGAGCCTTCTATGTTCTTTATGTAAAGTTTTGTTAGCAGAGCTTCTCTCTGCTGGGGAGTCAGATCCTTTTCAACTATTTCCTTCCCCCTCCCTGTCGGTATGAAGTTGTAGTGCATGAACCAGTCAACTCCAAGTTCTTCACACAGCTTTATTACAGCATCAACATCCTGATAGTTGTACTGTGTCACCGTCATGGAAACGTTTACGAAAAATCCATGTTTAACGCAGTTCTTTATTCCCTCAACAGCTCTGTCGTAGCAGCCCTTTATACCTCTGAAGTTCTCGTGGGTTTCCTTCCTTCCATCTATGCTTATCTGAACATAGCCAACTCCAGCCTCCTTCATTTTTCTTGCAACTTCTTCGTTTATAAGCGTACCATTCGTCGCAACTGCCACGTATATTCCCTTCTCGTAAGCATAGCTCATCAGCTCGTATATGTCCTTTCTGACGAGCGGTTCTCCTCCGGAGAAGGAAATTATCGTAACTCCAAGCCTGTTGAATTTGTCTATTGCGTCCATGGCCTCTTCTGTAGTCAACTCATCCGGCAGTGGTTTTCCGGCTGTTGCGTAGCAATGTTTACACCTCAGGTTACAGGCGTATGTTACATCCCAGACGACCTGAAACGGAGCTCCGGGCACAAACGGCTTTCTAACTCCGAAGTAAGCAAGACCCTTTATAACACTTGCAAGCCCTTTTCTCCAGTAGGCGTCTTTGAATTTCTCCTTCATCTCCTCTTCAGTAACGTTGAAAGCTCTGGCGCCACTTTCGAGGACTGGTTCAAGGGCTTTTTCAGCCAGCCTGCACTTCCAGCATACTTCATCCGGCTTTTTCACCCCGACAAACAGCTCCAGAGCTGATTCGAGTCTGCTTTTACCGCATTTTTCACAGTAAGCTGTCAATCCCTGCAGAGTTTTTCTTGTAGCAGCATTGTTAACGAGATGCACGAACAGTGATATTTTGTCAAGCATGACAATCACCTCTCTCAGAAACGGATTACTATCTCCTGCGGTTTAGATAAGTTTTTTGCAGCTGTCAAGGGGTTTTCAATTAAATTGTTCAACGAACGAAGTTTTCAGCCCTATTAGAGTGACAGTTGCAGACTACAGAATTCAAATAAAGTAAACATCGTAAAATTATAAAATTAATAAAATTAAAAAGTAAAAAATTTTAAAAGTTTCTCAGCTTTCAGTGTCTCCTCGTGCTCCTCACAACTCTTTCCCTTCTCTTGCCCGTAACCATTGATCCAACGACATCAAAGATTATGACTGCATATGCATGTATCAGCATCGTCATCAGGAAGAAGTACATGAAAAGTCTGTGTATTGCTCTGAGGAGCATTATACCGCTGCTCAGGCCGAACATTGGAGCTATCTGGTTTGCAAGGTTAATCAGAGGAGCAAACTGGGATCTAAAGTACAGGGCAAATCCCGTAATGCCCATTACTGCAGCCATGAACAGATACATCCACAGAACCATGACTTCTGTTGGTATGAGCTTCTCCACGTACTCTCCCTTTTCAGGGTCGTATCCTCTTGGATCCTCGATGTGCGGTCCAAGTCCCGTCCAGGCAAGAGCTTCTTTTATAAAGAACTTTATGGCGTAAGGAAAGCGCCTTGGAGAGAACCACTCCCACTCGTGCTTCACCACGTAAGCAAAGAGCAGAATCCAGAGGAATCCAAAGACGAATCCAAGGTAAACGTGAATCTTTAACGCTGTCTGCATGTCAGGCCAGCTTATTCCGTAAAGGTTGCCAAGCCTCAATCCTGTCCAGCCTATTATCAGACCTGTAATCACTATTCCCCAGTGACACAGCCTGTAAAACAGGTGGTGTCTGACGACTTCAACAGTCTCGTAATTCTGCTGGTGGCTCATCCTATCCACCTCCCGAGGGTTATTCTGCGCTTAATCCAGTGGATCGCTATACCAATAAGCACTGCAGTAATTATCAGGGTTCCAAGCTGTGTTATGTTTATTTTGAGCGGTATTCCGAAGTTGTGCAGGTCAATCACTATATCCGAAGGTGGCTGTGCTATCCTTTCATCTGGCTTCACAAGAGAGTAGTTCTCAGCCAGACACGTGAGGTTGAGGTTCGGTGGTGGGCATGCAACACCGGGCGGACCGACTATTGAGTTGACTTTTGGACAGAACACAACGCTGTCGTTACAGTGGCAGTCCTTACAGGGTCTGCCCTTTGCACTTATTGTGTGCGGCAGTATCATTCCAAGGCTGGTGTACGTCTTTCCGTGGTAGCTGACCTCCATTCTCACAGCCGGATAGAGCTTACCATCTGGCCCAACAATCAGGTGGAATTCCTTGGTTGTTATGTAATCGACCTTACCTGTTTCAAGGTGGCAGTTGACACACGTCTGGTACCATGTTGCGTGACAGGCTATACAGGACACCTTCTTTGCGTGGAGTTTGTGAACAAGCAGGTTGGGGTTGTAGGGCTTAACCTTGATTCCGTGCACGGTCATGTTCTTCTTTCCATGGCACGTCAGGCAGCGGACCTTGACAGCATACCAGCTGAAGGTGTACTCGTGTCCATCTCCGTGAATTTCGGCACTACTGTGGCAGTCCGTACAGTTCAGACCGTAAACGTAGTGTATATCCGGGTTTGGCCCCTTGCCCTTCCAGTCTATCAGGTAGCCCTC
Organism: uncultured archaeon; assembly: GCA_964622075.1. Taxonomy (GTDB): domain Archaea; phylum Halobacteriota; class Archaeoglobi; order Archaeoglobales; family Archaeoglobaceae; genus WAPX01. The sequence goes on from CAZUMR010000084.1 coordinate 4,661, forward strand.
GTAGTTAACACCAGTGTTGTGCCTGTGACAGTCAACGCACACGCTCATGTTCGGTATTTCTCCGTGGTAAGTGTGGCACTTTGTACAGTTCTCTATGTGGCATTTCCAGCAGAATGCGGGTAGTTTTTTGATATGGAAGTAATGCCCTGCTCCTTCCTCGAAACCTATTCTGATTCCTGCAATGGTGTGGTGCAGACTCTTGCTGAAGTTTGCAGTTATATTCGGGTGGCAAAGAGCACAAGACTGCTCAATGGCGTTTACGGGTGCAATCGTTATCAATACTACAGCCAGTGCAACGACCAGAACCGCTGGCTTTATTCCCCGCATACAGCATGGAGGACTAATGAATATATCTCACTTTCGATTTTGTAATACTATTCGGTTCAAACTTCTTCTACTTTCATCTTAAGGCGCACATTACGGGCAAAACGTTTAAAAAACAGAGGGGTTACCAATTTCATAGATGCCGGGGTTGCCGAGTGGTAAGGCGTCGGTCTGCTAAACCGATGGGCTTCGCCCGCGTGGGTTCGAATCCCACCCCCGGCGTATTCTCAGGCTCTGTTCTCATTTTTCGAATTCCTTGTTTTCTTGATCGATTCAACAAGTCTTGTCACAAGCCCCTGTGGTGACAGCACGATCAGGACTATCAGAAGAGCGTAAAGCAACATCTCGTCAGATATGTGGAATGGCAAAAGTGTGTTGACATAGCTGGCAAGCTGAATGAAAACCCAGTTTCTTGCAACGTATATGGCAAAGCCACCAACAGCACCTCCATAAAACGTTCCAAGCCCACCGGCGATAACTCCAAGAATTATTTCAAGCATGAGCGGTATGCTGAATGAGTCCACTCCAACCGTGAGCTTGTAGTGCACAGATAAAGCCCCGGCAATTCCAGCGAAAAAAGCACTGACACAGAATGCAAGCAGCTTGTACTTTACAACATCAATTCCAACAGCCTCTGCAAGCTCTTCATCATCTCTGACTGCTCTTAGCTTTACTCCAATACTGCTGTTAACTATAGCGTACATTATCAGCAGGCAGGTAAATGTGAAGAGCAATGCAATGTAATAGTTCCCCACAACCCCTCCGGGCAGGGCTTTTGAGAACGGTATTGAAAACCCCTCATATCCACCAAAGATCCCGGAATATATGTTGGCAAGCTGAATGAATATCAGAGGAAGTATGGCTGTAACCAGAGCAAGGTAGTAACCCTTAAGCCTGAGACATATTGCACCTATGACCAGACCAAACAATGTAGCCACAACACCCCCAAGGAAAACTGTAACGAAAACGGGCATGTCTGGATGAGGAATGCGAGATGTGCTCAGCAGAGCTGTCGTGTACGCTCCAATTCCTATGAACACTGTATGGCCAAGATTTGTCTGCCCGGTATATCCGGCAACTATATCCCAGCTAACACAGTAAACCACGAATATCAGAGCAAGGCCAAGCATGTACAGTATGGCCTGATTGAGAAACAGGGGCAATACTGAGAACAGCAGGAAAAATGCAAGGAAGTAAATTCCGGGCAGTGTTTTCTCCGTTAATGTTCTCATTACTCCACCCCCATGAGTCCCTGAGGTCTAACAACGAGTATTGCGATTATGGCAAGCATTGCAACTACCTCAGCCCACTCGGAAGCGAATAGCGTGGAAACTGCAACCTGCATGTAACCGATTATGAATGCGGCTATAACGCTACCCCTAACACTGCCCAGACCACCAAGAATGACTATTGCAAAGGCGTATATCAGAACCCTCAGAGCCGTCATTGGATTTACAGCGTATATCTGGGCGTAAAGTATCCCTGCAACAGCTGCCAGCACTGCGGAGAGAAACATCACGACGAGGAAAACCCTTTCCACATCTATTCCAACAAGCATGGCTGCCTCACTGTCCTGAGAAACGGCAAGTATTTCCTTCCCAAGTCTTGTTCTGTTTATAAACAGATCCATTGCAAGAATTACGGAAATCGCTATTGCAAATGCAAGAATTCTCGTGTAAGTAACCGGAACTCCGGCGATGTAAACGCATCCGGAAATGAAAGGTTCAATGGATATCGAGACATCACTGAAAATCGAAAGCAGAATTTCTTTAATGAGGAGCGCAACTGCAAGTGTTACAAGAATTACCATCACCTCGTAAGCTCTTACAGGTTTTATTGTGAAAATGTAAACAGCCACGCTCACAATCCCCACAATCAGACAGGACAGAAGTGCTGAGAGTATGAGAGCCGTTTCCGGCGGCATTATCCTTGAAAAAGCTCCATAAGCTACAAGAGCAAAATACGCTCCAAGTGCGAAGTAAGTTCCGTGAGCAAAATTCAGAATTCTTGCAACGCCAAAAACCAGACTGAAACCAGAAGCAACGAGAGCCCATATTCCTCCAATTATGCTGCCGAGCACCAGTATTTCAGCCAGCATCCCTATCCCTCAGTTTGCTACACTTTGTCAAAGCCTGTTTATGCGTGATTTGCTGAAAGGAGGCGTAAAAAGCTTGTGGTGTCTGGATCAGAAATCGGTTATTCAGTTGGATGTGGAAAATGGATGAGGCAAAAAGAAAATGGATGAAGCAAAAAATGAACAAAACAGCAACATTAAAAAATTACTTCTTCCAGGGTGTTATGAGTTTGGCCGTTTTCATCCAGGATACCTTTGGATACACCACGACCTGTTTTCCGTTCTGCCACTGGCAGATCCAGTTTCTGACGTACTTGTTGCCCCACATGAGATCGTGGTACTTGGTAAAGGCTATGTTACCTCTAACACCCTTGAATGGATGGGTTGCATTGAACTGCTCGAGGTATTTGACGAGAACATCAGGGTCGAACGGATTCTTGACTCCAGCCTTGGCAGCGTCCTCAACTGCCTGCTTGTAGAGGTAAACGGCATCGTAAACACCGTAAGCGTCGAAGGCCTCTGGCAGTGTGTGGTACTTCTCCTCGTAAGCCTTGAGGAAGTGTGCCATCTTGGCATTTATCGGATA
>CAZUMR010000085.1:0-24551 GCA_964622075.1 uncultured archaeon
AAGGATGACGTTTTGAGCTTTGTTGATGAGGTTATGGCTAAAGTTAAATTAGTTGAGAATCCAAACGAATTAGCATTCCAGGTTGCCGCAAATACTGGTTGCAGAGCTATAGACGCATATTTTATAGCAACAGCGAAAATAACGAACTCTATTCTGATAACGAACGACAAGGTTATGGCAAAGAATGCCAAAAGGTATGGAATCGAAGCTTACTATCTCATCAAAGAGTTTGATGAAACATTAAACAGAATAAGAGATTAAATCAGAATTTTAAATTTAATTATATATAATATTTTAAATTACACTATAATACAGTGGTAAAAGTTATCAAGGAGCAAGTGTAGGAAGGGGGGTAGGATGTATGCCCATTGCGAGTATTGCTACAATATTAGCACCGGGGGTTGAGTAGATGAGGGTAGGTAGGAGGTGTGTGGTTGGTTCTCTTTATGTGTTTGTTGGTACTGCCTGTAGTATCTGAGGCTGCGACTGAACATGTCTACTGGATACTAACGGGTAATGGCAACAACGCTAGTGCAGCCACAACTATGGGGGTACAATTATCACCGGACTATATCTTGCAGATGTTATCTGTGGTACACAGGCAGGTTTTGGTTTAATTGCACTTGGCGGAGCAGCTCTTTAGAGGTGTGGGATGTTATAGATGTTTGTGAACAAGTATCCTCCAGAAAATTTGAAAAAAACACATGTAATTGCTATATACATTTTTTCATTTCTGTTTCCAATATTATTTATGAAAATATTAATAACAAGCTTTAATTTTAAGTACTATCTCCCAACAGCAGCCATCATGGCAATAATAGTAGGCTCTATTAAGATATTAAGAAATTACAACTATCTCAATTATTATTGGGATATTCTTTTAGCATATTTACTGTTTATAGTACTGTTTACTCTTACCATCTCGTATTTTCAAAGAACGTACCATTCCTACACGCTTATACTAATGGCTATTTCATTTATATTAGTATTATCTACAGTAAAATTTATTCTAATAAAAAATAAAATTAAAACTAAAATATTTATAAAATATGAAATTCCAATATATATTTGTGCTTTAACTACATTAATCTTAACAGTTATATGATGGATGTTGGAGGAATAACAATGAATGTACAAAAGTTTTTACAGCTAATGACTAATCCACGAGCAACAGTTCTAATATTAGCTATAACATTTTTAGGCGGAATTCTAATTGGCGTTTGTGCGTGTACATTTGATAAGGTGAATACACAATGGAATAATAAAAACTTTTTAATTAAAGTAGAAAAAATAGAAAACTGTAATAATAAAACAATTAATATTATAAAATTGATAAAAAATTTGATGGTAAATATAAGGCAGATATAAAAGATCAAAACAAAGATCAAAACAAAGCAAAAAACAGAAATCACAGAAGCTCTACTGACTCAACTTCTGCACTTTCCACTCCGTCAATTCCCCTTATTTTCTCCACGAACTCGTCACCGATGTTTCCCTCGTCCGGCATTACGGCAGCCACGATTAAAGCTTTGAGTCCAAACGCTATTGGCTGCACACCAACGTCCCTGATCTCCACACTCTCCGGAGCTACCTCCTTTACCTTCTCTGCAATTGCATCAAGATCAACGTCCACACCTGTTGGCATTACCTTAATCTTCATAATCACGTTCGCCACTTCCACCACCTCACGGCCCGGTAAACCCGCAGTTCTCACACGTGTACGGATTTGCAAGCTTTCTGCATCGTTTGCACCTGTAAATCATTTCCCCACACGATGGGCAGGGAAACGCGACGTAGTTCGTTCCGACAAGGTTTGACCCGCAGGTTATACACCTCTTTATCTCCATCCAGCATCACCCCGTGAAAGATTAACGTTCAATCAGCGTGCCGAGCGTTTTTCCTTCCACTATATAACCTTTTACTCTACCTGCCTTCAACCCGTTGCACACGAAAACATCAATCCCCCTTTCCTCTATCAGCCTGATGGAGTATCTATCGATGCATCCGAGCGCATCTCTCGCCCTGACTCTCTCGCAAAACCTGCCGTTTCTATATACGCCATCGACATCGGTGATTTTCAGGACCGTTTTCCCGCCAAGACCCCAATCTTTGAGCTTCGAAGCTACCCAGATTGCTATGCTATCTGATGTAACATCCCAGCTTTTCGGAAGTTCACTTTCCTGAATTCTGGATGAGTACGGCATTAAAACGTAAATTCCCTTAAACGATTTCTCATCAAATTTCTCATCAAGCTCCTCAAGAGTTATTCTATCAAAAGTTATTCTGTCAAAACCGCCGATGTGAGATATCAGCATGGCATAAATCTCCATACCGGCTATGGCCATATCGTGAGCAGTTTCCCCAAGATTGTGACTGCAATCAACCAGCCTGACAAAATCTGCAAAAATCCATCCTCCCGGAACTATCAGCAGAGGAGTTTTTGAGTGGGACAGTTCCTCAAGTACCCTCTTCAAAACACAGATTCCTGCCCTTGCAACACTGCCCCCAACTTTTACAACCATCATTCCTGTCCCGTTAACTTTTACGTTTATTCCCGGGTGTTTCAACCTCTTATTCACTCAAAGAGTTTCAGCAAAGTTTCTCAGCAAAATATGCACAGGCGTAAGCCGGGAGAACTTCCGACATTTCTCCGATTTCCTCGCTCATTCCCCTGAATTTCAATCCCAACTTTTCTGCAGCTTCTTTAAGCAGAAATTCCCCCTTCCCGCATCCAACTACCTTTTTCAGATGCCACTTCGTGGCCTGCCACTTAATCGCTCCAGAAATGAGTTTCAAAAGATTTTCTCTAACCCTGAATGCCATATCTCTCACAAATTCCTCACCAAGTTCTTTCAGATCGCTGCACAGCTGTCTTGCCAGCCTCTGCATGCATTCCTCTTTACTGACACCCCTACCATCAGGCGTCTCACAGATGTAATCCTCCTCACTCAGATCTCCGGTAACTACAAGGGCATCTCCAACTATCGAGTAAAATTCGGGAACGAGGGGTGCTTCAAACCACTTCAAAACGTGAAATACTGGAGTTCTGAGTATTCCAGCATAAACAAGTTCCCTCCTCTTAAGCCTTTCAAAGTCGTTGTTTGCAGAGAGAGGTTTTGATTTGAAAGGTATCAGGTCGGTCGTTGTTGTACCCATATCCGCAAACAGAAATTCTTTCTCATTCAGCTGCTCCTCAACAAACTTAACTGAGGCCACCCAGTTGGATGCCGCAAAATCTTCAGCCGGTTCGGCCTCGCTTTTAATTTCACCATCAACACTTACGAAAAATACGGGAGTTTCAGGAAAGGCAGTCTTAACAGCTCTCTCTATGAACTTTACCCCCTCTTCTTTAGTTTTAAACGTATCGCACAGTTCAGCGGTCATCACCACGCAAACAGAGTTAACATCAAACACTTTCAGTTTTTCTGTGAGTTTTTCCAGATTTTCCCTTTTCCAAAGAGGGAAATACATAATTCCCTTTTCTTTAAATTTACCTTCACTGCCAGCACGTTTATCAGAGCCTTCAACATCTTCACGAACGATTACGTACTTCAAATTCGCTCCACCTATGTCAAGCCCAAGGCAGGCCATTCCGGCACCTCCCACCCATGAACATCTTTATTTGCAACTGCACCAGCAGCTCATAAGCTCATCAACTTACCAACTCATTACCAACTCATCAATGTCAATCTTCAAAAAAGGATTCAAGGTTTACCTCTTTTACTTCCTTAGCTCCCCTACCAAATTCAAATTTCTGGAAATCGTGCCCGGCCGGCCACTTCTTCAACACAACGCTATGGGGTGGGAAAAAGTGACTCATGTGCGTCAAAACAGTTCTTCTGGCCCCAAGTTTTTTTGAGAGCAGCATGGCCTCCTCTGCATTCATGTGCTTCCTGAATCTGAAATTTGGCGGGGCAAGCGCCTCCACCACAAACAGATCTGGGCTGGACATTGCTTCTATTGCCTCATCTGAGAGATGCATGTTCGTATCACCGCTGATGCTAACCTTAATGCCATCTTTCTCTATCACCACTCCGTGACTTCTCCTCAGCGGGGGGTGATTTACATCGACCAGTGTCACTTTCAGCCCTATTACCTCAAAGGGTTCATAGCTCTCGACTTCCACAGCCTTGTATTTCATGAAATCCATGTACTTTCCTATGTCCTCGTGAACTTCTGGAGAGGAATAAACAACAACATCATCCTGAACCCTGTAAAAATCACCGAATCCTGCAAAGTGGTCGTAGTGGCAGTGAGTCCATATCACAGCTTCGACTCTCTCTACATTCATCCTCAGGAGCTGATACCTCAAATCTGGTGATGTGTCAATCAGCAGAACCTTTCCTTCATTTTCCACCATTACCGAAAATCTTCTCCTCTCCCAGCCGTACTTCCTCGCGTTTTCACAGGTTCTGCAGTGACAGCCCACAACAGGAGTTCCCGGAGAATCACCTGTACCAAGCAGTACGACTTTCATGGTCAGTATGACGTTTTCAGGCATAGCCTGTTTCTGACATCCTCAACAGCCTGAAGCAGATCGTCCATTGTCACTCTCTTCTCACCTCTTAGCAAAGCTTTCAGAACAGCCTCTCTGACGACAAGCTTTATGTCAGCTCCTGTAAAACCCTCTGTCAGCTTTACAAGCTCGTCTATGTCGTAGTCTCCCTCTACTTTTTCAAGTGCAAGTTCGAATATCCTCTTTCTTATCCTCTCCTGAGGCTCTGGGAACTCAACTATCTTGTCAAACCTCCTCCAGACAGCCGGATCAAGCAGGCTCGGGTGATTTGTTGCTGCTATCAGAATTACGCCATCCTCCACAAGGTTTATTTCATCTATTGATTTGAGGAGTGTGTTTACAGCCCTCTTAACTGCAGCATGCTCATCACTCGTCCTTGTTTTTGCAACATAGTCAAATTCATCGATGAAGAGTATGCACGGGTTCAACTTTTTCGCAATTTCGAAAACTTTCTCGATATTCTTGGATGTCTCACCCAGATACTGCGAGGTTATCATGGATAGCTTTACCTCCACGAGCGGTATCCCGAATTTTCTGCTCATAGCCCTTGCAGTGGTAGTCTTTCCTGTTCCCGGAGGACCTATGAAGAGCAGTTTACCTACCTCAGTAACTCCTATCCTCTTCAGATAATCTCTCTCCTCCATGGCAACTTCTATCTTCCTTATCTCCTCCATCTGATCCGAATCAAGTGCCACATCGTTTATGTCAACTTTTATGTCCTCTGGAGAAAGTATTCTGACGAGTCCGAGCATTTCCGCCGTTTCCTCGTTCTTTTCAAGTTCAGAAATTACGGCCTTGAGCCATTCTCTGTCACTGTGCTTTGGCAGGTTCTTTTTCTTGGCTTCCTCGTAAGAGACGTCAAGTCCATCGTTCTGGTAGTAGTAGGCAAGAACGGGGTTCGTCCTAATTCTGTCCATGGCCTTTGAAGCGAACCACTTCGTTGCTGCTTCAAGAGATGTCACGATTATCTGCTTGGTGAGGTTGTTGACGTCTATGAACGGGAGCTTTAGGACTTCTTCGACACCTCCAACTCTCCTTGCCGTTTCAAGCTTGACGACGAGAGGTCTGCTTATTCCAGCCTTACCGTAGAACAGCTTTCGAATTTCCTTGGGTATATCGTCTTCTGTCAGCTCTTCAAACCTGTTGTATATCTCTGCCGTCAGGATCACTTCCACAAGCTTCAGCATGCTCATGCCATTATCACCCGTAAACCTGCAGACCCAAGACAATCGTGCCGGCACTTTTTAAATCTTTTGTAATTGTGAAGTTTTGCTGTTTACACTGCATCGCTGAAAACGTCGCCAATAACCTGAAAACTATGCAGTTAGTGAGCGAAGTTGAGCCATCAGAAAATGCCAATAAAAAGCTAAAAGGTTAACTGATTAAGCCGATTAAAACGGCAGAATGATCAAAATAAAAAGAATCAGAGTACATCGATGCCCATCATGCTCATAACGCCTGCCCCTACTTTCGGCGGCTTAACTCCTCCCCTGATTTCGTTTCTAACAGTTCTTTTCCTGCCCATCTGCGGTATGTCCTCGCTGACTTCACCACCACAAAAACTCAAACCTGCATCCTTCACACCGGTCATTATGGCGACAACTTTTACGAGATCGAGACCTTCCTCTATTCTGGCACCCCATATGACGTTTGCAGATGGATCTATTTCGAAAGTCAGATTGTTGACTATCTCCTCAGCCTCCTTTATGCTCAGATTCTCTCCACCAGTTATGTGAATCAGTGCACCGGTGGCACCTCTGTAATCCACATCAAGCAGTGGATGAGTCAGGCAGTCTCTCACAACCTCCTGAACCTTGTTTTGAGCTTTGGATTCTCCCACAAGCATTACTGCCACTCCGCCATGTTCCATAACAGCTCTCACGTCTGCAAAGTCTATGTTAATGAGAGATGGTTTTGTTATCGTATCTGAGAGACCCTTTATCGTCTCCGCTATTAACTGATCCATAACGCTGAAAGCCTTCTCTATCGGTAGGTTTGGCACATATTCAAGCAGTTTGTTGTTATCAAGAACTATTACCGTGTCAGCGTGCTTTTTAAGTTCCCTCAGTCCCTCTTCAGCCTTCGCAATTCTTGCCCTTTCAACTTTAAACGGTGTCTGAACCATTCCTATGACGATAGCTCCCTGCTTTTTGGCTATCTCAGCAATTACCGGAGCAGAGCCGGTGCCTGTTCCACCACCCATGCCTGCACAAACAAAAACGAGGTCTGCATCACTCAAAAGCTCCTCAAAAACTCCCCTTGCCATCTCGGCAGCTTTTCTGCCAACCTCAGGATATCCCCCTGCCCCAAGCCCCTTGGTCAGACTCTTACCAATAAGAACTTTCTTGTCTGCCTTTATCATTTCCAGATGCTGTCTGTCTGTGTTTACAGCAATTGTCAGAACGTCCTCAACGCCTATATTCTTCAACCTGTTTATGGTATTGTTTCCAGACCCCCCGCATCCAACAACGACTATCTTCGCGGTTCCAAACTCGTCATCCTTCGATATCTTTCGGCTCTCCTTTTCGAGCATGTAATATTCCTGAGCCTTGCTAACGTACGATTTCATTATCAACACCACCCCTTACCTGTAGGAGCTCAGATTGCGGCTCCTTTCAATAATTTCGGCCTTCTCCTGCAGGAGGCGCCTTATAGCATCCCTTATTGCCTCGCTAACGGAAGCGTACTCTCCCTCGAGCACGAGAGTTTCAAGCATTTCATAGTGCTTCTCAGTCAGCCTGATTGATATCTTCCTCATCCAATCACCGTGCGCCTCCTGTCAGGAGTTTACTTAGTATGCTCAGCATTTTCAAAAAGGCCGTGAGTGCGACGCCCTCATCCCTCCGTCAGGCGTCACTCCACAGGATGCCATCGTCTCACAGCCGTCCCGCCACCGCCATACGCATGTACTACTGGCGTCCGACATTGTCGGACAATGGTGCGACTCACCCAGATATAAGGTTTGCTATATTGGCGCCGAAATATCTGTTCGTCTTACAGATATTATCAGAAAACTCTAAAAAATTATCAAATGTTTGTACCATCCGTTTTATTGAGTTATCTACTTTTATCAGCCCGTACAGGGAAAAAGGAAGAAGCAATCTGATTTTCATGTGGAATTGATTCGATTTTCAACCACGTGAGAATTCCGTTAAAAATATATACGAAACTTCACAAAATTTTCTAAAAAATTGCGGAGGTGTGGTTTTGTACGCGTATGGACCTGCATACGGAGCTGAGCCGAACGGCTTACTCATGCTGTTTTCTTCTGTGTATTTTCTGGTTATTCTGATAGGCCTGTACATATACAACGCCTTTGCTCTGATGACGATTGCAAACAAAACGTACACTGAGAACGCATGGATGGCATGGATTCCGATTCTGAACATCTACCTGATGGTAAAGATTGCCGAAAAGCCATGGTGGTGGACGCTGCTGATTCTCTTTGTACCGATACTGGACATTATTCTGCTTATTCTCGTGTGGATGAATATAGCTGAGAAAGTTGGAAAGCCTGCGTGGATGGGCATACTGATGATTCTGCCCATCGTAAACCTGGTGATAATAGGTTACCTTGCATGGGGTTAACCTGCGTTTTTGCTTTTTTTATTGTTTTGCTATTTTGCTCCACATCCTTGAAGTACCGGAAAACTACTGGAGAACAGAAATGCAAAAAATTCGGGGAAAGGTCTAAAAAACTACTCCTCAACTACGTCTTTCAGCCAGATATTACAGCTTCCAAGCTTTCCTCCGTAATTCCCGGCAGAGATCTTAACAACGCCCGGTATTTTCGTTGCAGAGAGTATGCACTTTTTAATAGCTTCCCTAACGAGCTCCTCGCTCAAACCGTTTATAACTATCTCGTAAATTGCATTGACATTTTCCGGGATGTCAAGATCGACCTTTCCCCTTAGAGAGGGTGCATACCTTTCGTTCGTTGTTGCTTTCAGAAACGTGTACCTGTTCGCTCCAACCTTGGATCCGGAAGCCACTATTCCACCGGGAAATGGAGTTATAACCCCCTCCATATTCCTTATTGAATCAACGGCCGCTATAGCTGCTGACAAAGCCGAAGGCTGATTTTCACCCATTATGAACAGATTTCCGCCAGCTATACCCTTAACGATTCCGAAGTCGTTTTCGACTATAAAATCTCCTTCCATTATTGGTATTGCCCAGCACTTTCTGCCGGAAACTTCGACTTCCCTCTCAAATCCATCGCCAAAGTACCTGAGCTTGTTTCCCGCATCAAATCTCTCTTCAGCATCTTCAAGTCCGTCAAATGCGTTTGCAGTTGGGGCTGTAAGAATGCACTGTCCTATTCTCGCAATGAGCTGATTTTGGAGAGATTTCTTTGAAGGATGACAGATTAAAACGCTGACTCCTGCCCTTCCATCCGGAGTTTCGTCAAAACCAAGTTTCCTCTCTATCCCGGCCTCTGCCGGGCACATGATTATCGATGTGGCAAAGCCAGTCATCTCGGTAGCAGCTGTTTCAGCAAGACAGTGGTTGTACGCAGTTATCACGACTCTCGAAAAGTAAACGTCAAAACACTCGCAGAATGTATCCTCCACCTCAACGCCATTTACGAACATGTTCGCCGGTAAGTAATGATAAATATTAACATTTTGATTTTGGTCGAACCTAACTTTCCCAACTCCACTCCAAAATCTAAATCTAATGCTCGCTCTTAACAGCGTTCAGACTTGCTTTCAGAGCATCCATTATCGATTCAACAGCCTCAGCTTCCTCGGCAATTGTAACTTCTCTTCCAGCAAGCTTGGCCTCTATTAGCTTCATGAGTGCTTCCTTGTACTCATCCCTGTAATCCTCTATCCTCAATGGCTTCTTCATTGCAAGTATCAGCTGTTTGGCAAGCTCAAGTTCTTCTTCGCTGAACTCTGCTTTGGCATTCCATCCGGGAATTTCAGCAGGATTTCTGATTTCGTCAACGTAATGGAGCTGGGACAGCAGTATCCCTCCATCAAACGCCTTGAGAGCAACAAGGTACTCTCTACCTCTCATTCCGATCTTGCCAAGTGCCATGCTACCAGTCTCCCTCATCGCCTCTCTCAACAAGCAGTACGCCTTCTCCCCACCCTTATCCGGAACGAGATAGTAAAAACCACTGTAATAAATCAGACTGAGCTCAGAAGGGTCGAAAAACTGTTTTATTTCCACATTTTTTACACTTTTCAGTGGAATTTTTTCGAAGTCCTCATCAGTCAGTATTACAAACTCGTTCTTTGAAATCTCGTATCCCCTGACTATCTCGTCTTTTGAGACTTCCTTACCGCACTTTTCACACACCTTCCTGTATTTTATTCTTCCACCGTCTTTGGCGTGAAGGAGTTTAAAACTGATCTCTTTTTTAACTGTTGCAGGATACATTTTTACCGGTATGCTGACGAGTCCAAAGCTAACAGACCCTTTCCACGTCGCCCTCATCAAAAATTCCATGCGACTTTGAAGTATATAATCATGTTCAGACCCGAGATGTATTCCGGAGATGTATCTGGATTGCCGGTAAGATGCCCGTATTAATCATGTTAATAATCCAGAAAAATAATAATTCCAGAAAAATTTCAGAAAAAATTTCAAACAAAATCCTTGGGTGTACATTCTTCAATACCCTTGTCATTTCTCAGTCTTATGAAGACCGGAGCCCTGAGTTTTCCATCTCTGGTCATTTCAAGAAATTCCACCTCACAGACGTAAAACGGCCTGACCCAGTGAACCTTCCTTCTGAACTCCGGCAAATTTTTGACGTCAAGTTTATCAACCTCTATTTCCTTCAGCTTCCCGTAAAACCAGTCTATGAAGTCCTTTGTAAACCCCGTTCCTACCTGCCCGGCATGTACAAGCTTTCCATTATCGTAAAAGGCAAGAACGAGGGAACCGAACTTTCCCTCCCTCTCACCCTCTCCCTCCAGCCACCCCACTATTACACAGTCGGCCGTATTTTTCTTCTTGAGTTTTAACCACAGGTCACTCCTCTTTCCTGCCAGATACCTGCTTCCAGACTTTTTCGCCATTATGCCTTCAAGACCCATTCTGACAGCATTCTCATACAGCTCAATCCCGTTTTCAACAAACAGCTTGGAGATTACACACCTCCTGTTCTTTTCTGCAACTTCTTCAAGCTTGCTCCTCCTGTCCTCAATCGGAAGGTCGAAAGTCCAGTTGCCATCGTAAAGCAAATCGAATACTATGTAAACTGCAGGAATCTTTTTCGAAAGAATTTCTATTCTCATTCTGTCGTCAACGTGCTCTCTCTGCTGCAAAAGGTGAAAGGAAGGTTTTCCCCCACTGAACACAACAATTTCTCCATCAAACACCGCATTCGACTTAGAAAAGTCGAGCAGAGCTTCCACAAGTTCCGGATAACGGTACGCTATTTCCATCAATCTCCTGTTCTGCAACCTCACTCTCTCTTTCTCCAGATCAACAAACGCTATGCATCTCGTTCCGTCCCATTTTACCTCATAAAACCAGCCCTTCCTGCTGAATGGCTCACTTTTCTTCGCGAGCATGGGCTTTATTCTGGCAGAAAACCAGTCAGATGCACCATCAGACTCTCTACCGGACATCGCCAAGCACTCTGACCTGTTTTTTATTTCTTTTTTCTTTTCTTTCTTCTTTGTTTTTTGTCTTTTTTGTCTTTTCTCTTTTAGTTTTTGTTTTTTGGCTTTTGGGTTTTGGTTGGGTTTTTGTTTACCTCTCTTTGTTTTACCGCCCTTCTCAATTGCCCTTACCTACTTCTTCATTTCACTGTCATCTTTGACACTTGCCAGCAAGTATCAGAAAATGACGAAACAGTTTTTAAAACACTCTCAAACTTCCAGCATGCTCAAAGATGTGTTAAAAGAGGCTGGAAATGCATTTTTACTCGGTAATGAGGCCATAGCGAGGGGAGCTCTTGAGGCCGGGATAGATCTGTTTTCGTGTTATCCCGGAACACCTTCATCTGAAATAGGAGACACTCTCAGCTACGCCTGCAAAAAGCTCGGGAACTTCATCATGGAATACTCCGTAAACGAAAAAACAGCTGTAGAGGTTGCTGCCGGGGCTGCATTTGCCGGAATGAAGAGTATGGCTGCAATGAAGCACGTTGGTGTCAACGTTGCCAGCGATGCGATATTCAGCATAGCCCACACAGGAGTGGCCGGAGCAATGGTTATAGTAACTGCAGACGATCCAAGCATGCACAGCAGCCAGAACGAGCAGGACAACAGATGGTACGGGAAAGCAGCAAAGCTGCCGGTAATAGAGCCCTCAGGCATTCAGGAGGCCAAGGACTACACCAAGTTCTGTTTCAAGCTCTCCTCGAAATTCAGCCTGCCAGTTTTTCTCAGAACATATACGAGACTGAGCCATTCAAGTGGAGTTGTTTCCCTCTCGCCACTGCCTGAAAAGGAGGTCAAAAAAGTAAGCTGGAAGGATTACAGAAATCCAGAGAAATACGTTGTTCTACCTGCCCATGCGAGGAAATTAAAGCTTGAACTCCTTGAAAAAATGGAGAAAATAGAGGAAACACTTGCAACATGGGATGGAAACTGGATAGAAGATGGCGACGGATCTCTCGGTGTAATAGCATGTGGAATTAGCTACGCCTACGCTAAAGAGGCCATGAGAAGACTTGGTGTTGATTTGCCGTTGCTGAAGATATCCTCTCCAAACCCGCTGCCAAGAAAGCTCGTTTCGGAGTTTCTGACCGGAGTTGACAGGGTTCTGATTGTTGAGGAAGTTGACTCTTTTGTGGAAGAAAGAGTTAGAGCAATAGCCAGCATGGAGAAAATAGACGTGGATGTGCTCGGGAAGGAGAACGGCTACATGCCTTCAAGCTACGAGTACTCGGTAAGCGTTGTTGAAGCAGGAATGGCCAGAGCACTGGGTGTTAAAACGAGTGTGGATTACGATGCCGTAATTGAAAGAGGAAAGAAGCTTGCCAGTCTTGCTCCACCAAGACCTCCAGTTTTCTGCCCCGGATGTCCGCACTCTGCAACCTTCTACGCCATAAGAAGGGCCGTGGAGGAACTGAAAGAGGAGGGAGTTATTGAAGATGCAGCATTTGCCGGAGACATAGGATGCTACACTCTCGGCATAAACAGGCCTTTTTCTGCAGTCGATACATGCGTATGCATGGGGGCAAGTATTGGGATTGCATGTGGACTCAGCTATGCGCTTAAAGATAGTGTTCTCGCAACGATAGGCGACTCCACGTTCTTCCACGCTGGAATACCTCCATTAATAAACGCCCTGCATACTGGAAGAAAGCTCACAGTTGTTGTACTCGACAACACCACAACAGGAATGACTGGCCATCAGCCACATCCCGGAACTGAAGACTTTGGATGTGGAGAGGGGAGAGTCATAAACGTAGAGGACGTTGTAAGGGGAATAGGAGTTGAGAAGGTAGAGGTTGTTAACTCTTACAGTGTGGAAAAGCTGAAAGAAGCTATAAAAAGTGCCTTGACCTTTGACGGAGTCTCTGTCGTTATTTCAAAGCAAAAGTGTGCAATACTGAGGAGAAGAGAGGCAAGAAAGAAAGGTAAAAAGCTAAGGCCGTACGAGATTACGGAAAAATGCAGCCAGTGTATGAAGTGTGTTGAAGAGTTCGCCTGTCCGGCAATATATGTGGAGAATGGAAGGCCAAAGATTGACGAAACACTCTGCGTTTCCTGTGGAGTTTGCAGCAGAATCTGCCCGGAGAAAGCAATAAAACTGAAACAGAATTAAAAATTGAAATTAAAAACTTAGCCAGCAGGCAAAACTTCAACGCTTTCGTTGACATACACGGGTATTCTGCGAACGACAACTCCATTCTTTTTAATCACAAGGTAGTAAGCTATACCTCTGGAAACTTTTTTCGAAGTACCTGTCGTGGAATTAAGCGTGAAATTCTCTCCTTTTTCAAGAAAAGCCTTGACTTCACTGTAACTCCTCAAAACAATCACATCGTTTGGATTTTCGGCATTAACCATTGCCACGTAAGCTATTCCGGATGCATCTGATGGTATTATCCTGACCTGCCAGTAAAGAGTTCCGTTCACAACTACCGGAATTGGCTCCACAGCCTTCATTGTCTGCCAGTCAACTTTGGGCATGGCCTGTTTGACGTAATCTACAGCCCTGACCGGACCAATCAGAGCTTTTGTGCTTGATGGCTGGTATAGCTGAATTTCTCCCGTTCTTGCATCGACTATGTAAATCCTGAATATACCGTAGGACTGGCCGTATGGTTCACAGGCGATTATCCATTTGAGCCCCTGTTTTGTAGCAATCAGGAACGGTTGCTGATTGCTCTGCCCGGGGACATCAGCAATCTCGAACTGATCCCTGTGGTAAAGAAGGACGTTCAAGATTCCGTGAATGTAGTTAAAAGAATCAATGTACTCTCTCGCAAGCTCAGCTGGAAACAGCTTCTGACCAGCAAGAATTCTGCACTTCTCCGCCTGCTTCGAAGTCAGAAACCTCACGCTACCGTTTTGCGATATCAGAAAAACTCCCGCCCATACAGGAGTCGTGAAAAACACGGGGAATCTGAAGTGGAGCTCGTAACCAATGGCCGGAACTGCCATGTATAATCTTCCATCATAAGGTACAAAGTACGGCTTTTCGCAATCCACCGTGTACTTTCTGCTGTATATCTGCCAGAGGTAGTTGTCTGTCAGATACATTCCCTCTCCAACTTCCATGCTCTTTTCAACGATCTCTGTTTTCTTACCAAAAGCAGACATGTCAACGTATATGGCTCCCTTATCTTTCAGAACAAAAGAGTTGACCAGCCCCTCTGGAATAAGCCCGTACCCCCAGTAAGGTGTTCCGTTTACAAAAACTATTGCCCCGCGGTCTATTGTGTATCTCGGAAACTGCAGGGCATCCATAGCATACTTATCAGCCACAACCTTGGGAACTATCCTTACAACAGCCGGATCAACCTCTGGAAGTTTACCAACCTTCTCATACCTCAGATTGTGGCTCAGGTAGAGAGGTGTGTAAAGTCCCTGAGCTGGCAGAAGAATGAACAGAATAACTGTAAACAGGATTGTGAATACTGCAGGGTTTGGTATCACCCTCTCAATCACATTTCTCTTTCTCCTTTCAACATCCTCCACACCCTCTCCAACCTTAATCTTCACCTTCCTCACAGTCCTCACAGTCAGAATGCCTTGAGAGTAGCGAGAGAATGGCAGTGACAGAATATATGCCAGTATGGCGCTTTCTACGATTGCCGGATTGGTGTAAAACAGCATGAAAAGGGGATGCCACACTGGCCGGGTTACGTAAGCAAAGGCAGATAACACCACAGCAACCACAGCTTTTTTCACAATGCTGAATGACATCCTGTTTGCCTGGGTTTTCTCAGGTTAAATTTTTATCGTTTAACATTGCTCAGGTTTCCGGTTTTTACCGTTTTTATTTTACCGTTTTACCCGTTTTTTATTCACGTTTTCAAATTTCCAGACTTCAAGAGTCTGACAATCGCAAAACGTTTTTGTTCCATCATTCAACTCTACGGCAATGCCAAGCAAGAAGGTAATTGTACTCGTGCTGCTGATATGTCTGCTCACGAGAGTTTACGCCCTCTCTGCAAGGCCGGTTGATCACGACGAAAGCATTCACGCATGGCTCTCATACGTGCTCGAAAAGACTGGAAAGTATCACTACGATCCAACCTATCACGGTCCCCTGCTTTACCACATAGCCGCAGCTGTGTTTTACCTGTTTGGAGATTCCATATTTAACGGCAGGATGATTATTGCCTGTTTCAGTGTGATGGGTGTTCTGTTTGCACTTCTCTACGACAGGTGGATGGGAAAGAATGTTTATATATTCGTTTTTGTTCTCATATTCTCTCCGGCTATTCTCTACTACTCAAGATACATGAGAAACGACATGATACTCGTTCCCTGCTTCATAGCAGCAATATACTTTTACCTCAGATACGCGGAAACTTCAAAACCGCTCTTCGCTTTTGCAAGCACATTTTTCCTTGCGCTGATGGTCTGCTCAAAAGAGAACGCCTACATATACCTGTTTATCTTCCTGACGTTTCCTGTCGTTTATGGAATTTACAGGGAGAGGCTTGATTATTTCAAAAACAAGCTTGCCAACTGGGACAGAAACAAAATAATCACGATCGCTGGATGTATAGCTATATATCTCCTTGTATTTTCATTCTTTTACACCTCCGCTTTCAGAAGGCCGTACGGGCTTTATGAGGGGACTGTTGGAGCGATAGAATACTGGCTGAAGATGCACGAGCTCAGAGACCACTGGGCTCCAATATACTTTTACACCAAGATATTCCTCGAGTACGAGTTTCTGAGCTTCGGTCTGTTTGCAGGAGGTGCAGCTGTATTCCTGAGCAGGTTCCTAAGGAAAAGGGCAATCAGCAGATTTGAAGCTCTCGCTTTTTACTGGGCTGTCATGTCCCTGATAGCCTACCACATACTGAATCACAAGGTTCCATGGCTGACAGTTCACATGGTTGCACCCATGGCCATGCTAGGCTCGATATACTACAGAGATAGAAGGGAAACAAGAGTGGCAATGGCCATAGCCATGGTTGCCACCGCAGCTGTAGCAATTCACCTGTGTTACGTTGATTACAACAACTGGAAGGAAGACCTAATCTACATACAGGCTCAGCCGAGCATAGTCAAGCTCGCAAACAAGATCATAAAGCTCAGAAAAGAAGGTTACAGCGTTTTAATTTACGAGCCAAAGAACGACTACTGGCCTCTGCCTTGGTATTTAAGGCATGTAAACGTTGCATATTCGAGTCACTGGATTCCGGGATTTGACTATGTGGTAACGACAGTTAGAGCATTAACTCAGGTCGAAAGGTCAGGATACAGGGTTCTCGGATGCTATCAGGGAAGGCCGGGATGTTACTACTACCTGCTGAAGAAGGGCTAAAAAGCTAAAAAGTTGTCAAAGAAAAGTATCATAAACAACACCTGCCGGATTCAGGGCATGGAGTTTGAGAAGCTCAAGCCTCCAGAAGAGGGCAGGAAAATAGAGTATGTCGATGGAAAGCTCATAGTGCCCGACAACCCGGTAATACCCTTCATAGAGGGTGATGGAATAGGACAGGATGTTGTTCCAGCTGCTCTAAAGGTTCTCAGTGCTGCAGCAGAAAAAATTGGTAAGGAGATAGTCTGGTTTGAAATCTTTGCCGGTGAGAAAGCGTACAGGATGTACGGATCATATCTACCAGAAGATACTCTGAACGCCATAAGAGAGTTTAGAGTTGCCATAAAAGGTCCTCTAACAACACCTGTTGGCGGAGGATACAGAAGTCTGAACGTTACCATAAGGCAAACACTTGATCTGTATGCCTGCGTAAGACCTGTTTACTACATAGAAGGGGTGCCAAGCCCCCTCAAAAACCCGGAAAAAGTCAACGTCGTAATATTCAGGGAGAACACGGAAGACGTTTACGCTGGAATAGAATGGCCCAGAGGAAGTGAGGAGGCAAAGAAACTCATAGAGTTTTTATCAGGCCTTGGAGCCAAGGTGAGAGAAGATTCGGGCATAGGAATAAAGCCAATAAGTGAGTTTGCTACCAAGAGACTTGTAAGACTGGCAATAAGGTATGCATTAGACAACGGTAGGGAGAGTGTAACTCTCGTCCACAAGGGAAACATCATGAAGTATACAGAAGGAGCTTTCAGAGACTGGGGATATGAAGTTGCAAAAGAGGAATTCCCGGACGAAACGATAACCGAAGAGGAGCTGTGGGATAAGTACGGTGGAGAAGTGCCAGAAGGCAAAATAGTGATAAAGGACAGAATAGCAGACAACATGTTCCAGCAGCTGCTAACGAGGACTGCTGAATACGATGTGCTCGCCATGCCAAACCTAAACGGAGATTACATGAGCGATTTTGCTGCGGGACTTGTAGGAGGTCTTGGAATAGCTCCGGGCTCAAATATAGGAGACGGTATGGGAGTTTTTGAGCCAGTTCACGGTTCAGCTCCCAAGTATGCAGGACAGAACAAGGTCAATCCAACTGCAGAGATTCTAAGTGGAGCCCTCATGTTCGAGTACCTTGGATGGAGGGAGGGGGCTGAAATTATAAAGAAGGCAGTTGAAATGACAATAAAAAGTGGAACTGTAACTTACGACATACACAGGCACATGGGCGGAAAGCTTGTGGGAACAAGGGAGTTTGCTGAAGCTGTTGTAGAGAATATGCAGTCCATTTAATTTTTAATCTTTATATTTATAATATATTTATAATTTTTCATAATATGAATTGACCTAACTAAAGCTAACTAAAACCTAAAACATTAATGCCGGATCAAAAACCGGATCAAAACCTCAACGATTAAATAGCGTGGATCTGAACATGCTCAGATGAAAATAGCGGTTCTCGGGGGAACGGGTAATATAGGCATTGGTTTGAGTATGAGACTGTCCATAGCCGGTTACGATGTGATTGTAGGTTCAAGAGATGAAAAAAAGGCTGAAGAAAAAGCAAGAGAGTACATGTCAGTTCTTGAGAGTATGGGTTACGAAAACGAAATAGGCTACGCCAGCAATAGAAAGGCATCTGAGCTGTGTGATGTAGCCATTCTTGCAATACCAAGTGATTACATCTTTTCTACTGCAGAAAGCTTAAAGGATGTGCTTGATGGAAAGATAGTTGTTTCACCAGCAGTGCCGATGAAAAAAGAGGGCAGAACTTTCTACTACGCTCCTCCACCTGAGGGGTCTGCTGCAGAAAAAATTGCCTCAATACTGAATAACTCTCAAGTTGTCTCCGCCTTTCACACAATCCCGGCCAGAAAGTTTGCAGACATGAAGTCCGTTTTCAACTGGGATGTGCCTGTCTGTGGAGATGGAGAGGCCAAGGAAACTGTCATGGAGATCGTCAATTCAATAGACGGTTTGAGAGCTCTTGATGCCGGTCCTCTCAGCTCCTCAAGGCTAGTTGAAAGTGTAACCCCCCTGCTCATAAACGTGGCACTGAGAAGTGGTATGAAGGATTTGAGCATTAAGTTTGTCTGATACCCTGAGTTTTGCCTGAACCTGCATTCATTTCTTCACAACTTTTCTTACGTTTTTGTTGTGGTAAAAAGAAGGCTGCAGAGGTGGCCTCAAACGAAAATTATATATATTTGAAAAGCCAGAAGATTGGCCGAGGGGGTGAATGGATATGGGAGAACTGCCCATTGCTCCAATAGACAGGATTATTAGGAAAGCTGGTGCAGAGAGAGTTAGTGAAGATGCAAGAGAGGCAATGGCCGAAATACTTGAGGAGTGGGCCACACAGGTTGCAAAGAGGGCGATTGAAGTCGCAAAGCACGCTGGAAGGAAGACTGTTAAGGCTGAAGACATCAAGCTCGCCCTGAAGGCCTGAAACCGGAATTTTACACTATTTTTAATATTTTTGAATTTTCTTCAAACTCTGATTTTTGATTTTTGACTGCTTCTAACTTCAGGTTTGTAAGTAGGAGAATACATAAATTAAAAGATTAAATAAAAATATTTTTGGGAACTTCACTAAAGTTTACAGACAGACCATATACAGAAACGGACGTTATCCGTTAGATTAATTAACAGGCAGTGGAAAATGGGTAATCAAGAAAAAGAAGGCACAGTAAAGTTTTGTAAAGCTTTCTAACGCATTGTAAATTTTAATCAATCATGCAATAAAAAGAATGGATATATTTTCCCGTGAGAACGATCGATTGAGGTGATGCGAGATGAGGAAAAGTCTGGTGTGGCTGGTTGTGGCGATGGTGGTTGCGACCATTGGTGTCGCGGCTGCCATGCCACATAGCAACAAGTTTGTGCCAGCACAGCACCCGGTACCTAGCCCAGTGCAGAATGAGAACAGGGCAATGAACTGCACAAACGCGACAAACGTAACCAAGTGCATAGAAAACAGAGGATATGAAAACAGGGGACACAATTACACAAACGCGAGCATGGAAAGAGTAAGGGTGGCAGAAAGAGTAGCAGAGAGAAATGCTGGAAAGGAGAGGATGCTCAGAATTAAGGTAGAGGAGAGAATAAAGAGGGCAGGAGGTCTGAGGAACGCAGAGATCTCCTACATGAAAGCCAAGGAACAGTACATGAGACTTAAGCACGAGTACATGAGACTGAAGATGGAGGGCAAGCTCGACTTCAGTCATGAAAAGAAGTTCTGTATGGTTGCTGGAGACCTTGTACTGAAGTGGTTTGACAGGATGGAGGCTGCCATACTTAACTCAAACCTCAACGAGACCCTGAAAGACAAGCTCATTTCACAGCTTGAACAGGAGAAGCTCGCCTTCGAAGAGAAGCTAAAGCTCGTTAACGAGACAGAAACTCCACAGCAGCTCAGAGAGGTCGTCAAGCAGCTCAGAGAGCAGTGGAGAGATGCAAGAATCGTGGTCAGCAAGGTAGCCGAGGAAGTCGCAATAGCAAAGCTTGAGAGAGTCGTTACCGTAGCAGAGAAGCTTGGAGACAGATTATCCACGCTCACGAACAGCACACTGCTTAACGACTACAACGCCAAGGTTCAGCAGGCGAAGAGTCTGATAGAGAAGGCCAAGAGCGAGGTCAATACAAGCGTTGTGGCTGCAAGAGAGGACATAAAGGAGGCTGTTAAGCTGCTCAGAGAAGCGTTCATGGATGCCAGACAGATAGTCAGGGAAGTTAACATGCAGGGCAGGGAGATCGCAAACGCTGGAAACGCTGGAATGGGAAAGGGAATGATGGCAGGAATGAATAAAACGGGAATGGAGACAGGTCAGCTAAACGTCATGGGCAGCGGTACTTTCGAATTCAACGGAAATGGAGTTGTTGTGATAACAGCCACAAACGCCACCATAACCTACACCGGAGAGCTCGTTAACGTTAGCGGATTTACTGCTAACAATGGAACACTGACAGGCAGTGGAAAGGCAACTTTCAGAGGTAACGTAAGCGTGAAGGTGACTGGAGAGAACGTACACATGTTCGTCAAGGGAGAGGGCAGAGCGTACCTCAGCGGAAACGGCACTTACATGTACAAGAATGTAGCACAGCAGAGAATTCAGAGAGAGGAGCTGAACGGTAGCGTAGAAATAACACTGGGAGCAGTGGGAGGTGAGAGCTAAATGAGGGTGAAAACGGGCCTCAAAATAGCAGTGCTGCTGATGCTCGTAATAGCAGCGTTCAGCATGGGATGTGCCCAGAAGAACATAAAGGCTCCCGCACAGTCTCCAGCCCCATCCAGCTCCAGCCCCACACCATCTCAGACTCCGGCAACACCAAGCCCAAATTCGAACGTAACCCAGCTTGAGAAGACGCTTAACACGACACTTGAAAACGTTGACCAGCTGCTGAACCAGCTCAACGACATAAACAACATCAGCTTCACAGTTTAAATTTTTTATAATTTTTGTATTTTTAAATGTTTTAAATACCCGAATTCAGCCACGAATTCAGATTTCATTTCAGAATTCAGTTCAGATCTGTCACTTGGGATTGTTCTCTGAACTTTCACACCCATTCATGCTCCTGCTGATGTCATTAAAAACAAGTAAAACCGGTAAAGACGGCGATGGTGTTATATATAGTTAGTGCACTTCGCTTGGAAGAGGGGTTGCGATGGACAGCAGGAAATACGGCAGAGACTCCAGAGCACCGAAAGGTGTCAGAGGAGAAAGGAGAGATAAGAGAAAGGAGAAAAGGCTCGAAGACTATGCCTATGTGATTGATTTTCTGCCTTATGGCCATCCAGACGATAAAAGACCCATACACAAGAGAGAACCTCTTGCCCAGCTTGTGGGGGAGAACTACTTCACTCTCCTTGAGGTAAGCGTGAAGAAAGACAAATCTCCGCTGATAATGGACAGGCTGTACATCGGCAAGGGAGAGAGGGATGTTGTCAACAAAATAAAGAGGAAGCTCAGATATGACGATCTTACTCCAGCAGCCAAATCAGAGCTACCCTACGTCCTCGAGCACATAGTCAAGCAAAACGAGCAGAAGTACGTTGAATTCTTTAACAAGGCCGAATCGATAACAACCCGCCTGCACCAGCTTGAACTGCTCCCGGGAATCGGTAAGAAAACGATGTGGGCAATACTTGAAGAAAGGAAAAAAGAGCCTTTCAAGAGTTTTGAGGACATAGTAAAGAGAGTCAGAATAACTCACCCGGTAAAGCTCATAGTCAGCAGGATAATATACGAGCTCAAGAACCCGGATGTTAAGTACAAACTGTTCACGTGACTGCTACTGGTTGATATTTTATTTAAATTTAAACAGTTCGCATGAAGTTCTACAGGTCAAGAGGCCAGCACCTGTTAAAAAATGACAGAATTGCAAATAAGATTGTGGACTATGCAGGGGTTGATAGATCGGATACTGTTCTTGAAGTGGGATGTGGCACAGGAGTTCTGACGGAAAAATTACTCAGAAAGTCAGGAAAGGTTGTGGGAATTGAAATTGACAGAAGGTTTGTAGAAATACTGAAAAAGAAGTTTGCAGAGGAGATCAGGTCTGGGAAATTTGAACTCATTGAGGGTGATGCGTTAAAAATCAGTTTTCCCGATTACACAAGATTTGTCTCGAACATACCCTACTCCATCTCCTCTCCCCTCACTTTCAGGTTTCTGGAGCACAGAAAGCCAGCTGTTGTAATGTATCAGAAAGAGTTTGCAGAGAGACTTGTGGCGAGAAGGGGAAGAAACTACGGCAGGCTGAGCGTAATAGTCAGGGCTTATGCCACACCGGAAATTCTTGAAGTTGTCAGCAGAAAGAACTTCATACCCCCTCCAAAGGTCGATTCGGCAATAGTGAGATTTCTGCCAGAGCCGGAGATAAAAGTTAAGGACGTGAAGAAGTTTGCCCGGTTTGTAACTCTATGTTTTTCTATGAGAAGAAAGAAGCTATCTAAAGCTTTCAACCGGCTGAAAAAGTCAGGTTACAATGTCCCTGACTGGCTATTCAGAGAATACGGAGACATGAGGGCTGAAGTGCTGGAACCGGAAGTTTACGCTGAGATATACAGTGTTTGTACTGGTTAACTTTATTTATTTTCTTGGCTGACATGTAATGCGCTCAGATATAGTGATTGGAGATTCTGGTAACAGAGCAATCTCCAGCCTTATTTTTCGATTTCAGCGTTTTGAATCGCCATTCACAACCAGCTATTTATATTTTGAGGACTACTGTCCATTATGGGCTACATGGGTAATGTTCTTGAGGTAAACCTGAGCGAGGGCAGTGTAAAGGTGAAAAAAACCGACATGGAGCTGGCAGAAAAGTACCTTGGAGGTAAGGGTTACGCAACAGCTGTTCTCTACGAAACTCTGAAGGAGTACGCAAAAGAGGGGATTTCTCCAAAAGACATTAACGCCCTTGGAGAGGAGAATGTCCTCGTTTTCGCTACTGGCCCGGCAACGGGTATTGCAAAGTTCCCTTCATCTGGCAGGTATCACGTAATGGCTCTTAAATCCCCGCTAACCGGCTCTGTTGCAAGTGCAAACTCTGGAGGTAAGTGGGGTCCTTACCTTAAGTTCGCAGGTTTTGATGCAATAATCATCAGGGGCGCATCCCCGGAGCCAGTTTATCTGGAAGTAATGGATGGCGGGGCTGAGATAAAGTCGGCCACACACCTCTGGGGAAGAACAACTTTCGACACAACCAGAATTCTCACCGATAAGTATGGAAAGTGCAGTGTAGCATGCATAGGGCCAGCTGGAGAAAACGGAGTACTGTTCTCAGCAATAATGAATGACAACCACAGAGCAGCAGGAAGGACTGGTGTGGGTGCAATAATGGGCAGCAAGGGGTTGAAGGCAGTTGTGGTTGGTGGCAGTGAAAGACCGGAACCAGCGGAGCCAGAAAAATACAAAGAGCTCGTCAAAAAGGCAATAGACAAGATAAAATCGCACCCGGTAACGAGCGAGGGGCTGCCAAGATACGGTACTGCCGTGCTTGTTAACATAATCAACAATGCAGGAATATTCCCGACAAGAAACTGGCAAACAGGAGTGCATCCAAAGGCAGATGCAATAAGTGGAGAGACGCTGGCTGAAAAATATCTGATCAGGAATGGAGCATGCTGGGGTTGCCAGATAGGCTGTGCAAGAGTTACCAAGGTTGAAAGCGGTCCATACCAGATAAAGTACTCCGAAGGACCGGAATACGAGTCAATATGGTCACTTGGTGGGACGACTGGAATAGAGGAGCTGGATGCAATTATCAAGGCAAACCACCTGTGCGATGAGCTTGGACTGGACACGATAAGCATGGGATCAACAATAGCGTGTGCAATGGAGCTTGTGGAGAAGGGTTGCATACCCGAGGAAGTGCTTGAGGGTGTCGATCTGAGGTTCGGTAACGCTGCTGCAGTTGTGGAGATGGTTTGGAGAACTGCCTACAAGAGCGGTTTCGGAAAGTACCTGGCACTTGGAAGCAAAAGGCTTGCAGAAATGTTCGGCTGTCCTGAACTCTCAATGAGTGTAAAGGGGCTGGAAATGCCAGCTTACGACCCAAGAGGTGCAAAGGGAATTGGTCTGAACTACGCAACTGCAAACAGAGGTGGCTGCCATGTAACAGGATACACAATATCTCCTGAAATACTCGGCTGTCCTGAGAAGATAGACCCGCTGAGTTACGAAGGAAAGGCGAACTGGGTAAAGGCATTTCAGGATCTTACATGCGTCGTAAACTCTGCAGTGAACTGCCTGTTCACGACCTTTGCTCTGGGTGCTGAAGATTACGCATACCTCCTCTCCGCCGTTACCGGCAGAGATCTGACGAGCGATGACGTAATGCTGATAGGAGAGAGGATATACAACCTCGAAAGAGTGATTATGAACCTCTACGGTTTCGATGGAAAGGATGACGTCCTGCCAAAGAGGTTGCTTGAAGAGCCCATGCCGGAAGGTGCCGCTAAGGGAGAGGTAGTTGACCTTGACAGACTGAAGGAAGAGTACTACAAACTTAGAGGCTGGGAGAACGGCAGACCAACGAAAGAGAAGCTGAAGGAACTTGGCATAGAGGTATTCTCCGATTTTGCATGATTTTCCTGTTTTAGTTC
>CAZUMR010000086.1:0-5969 GCA_964622075.1 uncultured archaeon
CGATGGCAGCTACGTTTACTTCGTCCACTCGTACCACTTCGTTACAGAGGATGATTACGTTTTGAGTAAGACTGACTACGGAATAGAGTTCACATCATCTGTCGTCAGAGATAACTTCGTCGGATTCCAGTTCCATCCAGAAAAGAGCGGAAAAGTAGGGCTTGAAATTCTGAGGAGATTTGTTGAGCTGTGCAGGAGTTAGCTGGATTGAGGGATTGGGAGAATAAGAAATATCTTAAAAAATATAGAAAAAAGGCAGTCAAGTCAGGTGACAGGCAACGAAGTGACCTCTCTCAACTTCCTTCAGCTCCGGCTCCTTGCTTCTGCAGACATCTCTGGCAAAAGGACACCTGTTGCTCAATCTGCATCCGTCTGGCGGGTTTACGGCATTGGGAACTTCTCCCGTAAGTCTGATTCCGTCTCTTTTTTCATCTCTTTTCTCCCTGACTATGGATGGTGCTGCATTTACGAGAGCCTTTGTGTACGGATGTACAGGGTTGTCTA
The DNA here is from genome assembly GCA_964622075.1 of uncultured archaeon. Taxonomy (GTDB): domain Archaea; phylum Halobacteriota; class Archaeoglobi; order Archaeoglobales; family Archaeoglobaceae; genus WAPX01. The sequence continues at coordinate 505 of CAZUMR010000086.1, forward strand.
TTAATTCTCTTGTCTTCCCGAGCTCCACTATCTTCCCGAGGTACATCACAGCCATCCTGTCCGCTATCAGCCTTGCCACAGCTATGTCGTGTGTTATGAACAGCATGCTGAGCCTGTATTCTCTTCTGAACTCTTCAAGAAGGTCAAGTATCGATGCTCTCATTGAAACGTCTATCATTGAAACTGCCTCATCTGCCACCACGAAGTCAGGTCTTAGCGACATGGCTCTTGCTATTGCAACTCTCTGCCTCTGCCCACCGCTCAGCTGGCTTGGATACCTGTCGTAGTATTCCTCTTCCGGCGTAAGGCCAACTCTCCTGAGCATCCTCAGAGCAACCTCTCTTGCCTCCTCCTTATCTGCAATTCCGTGGATAATCAGAGGGTGAGCCACGGCGTCACCTATCTTCATCCTCGGACTGAGGCTCGCGTAAGGATCCTGAAATACAATCTGCATTCTCCTCCTGATTTTTCTCAGTTCCTCCTTTCCCAGCTTCAAAATATCCGTTCCGTCGAATATTACCTTTCCTCCAGTTGGTTCTACGAGTCTGAGTACCGATCTGCCTGCTGTCGTTTTTCCACACCCGCTCTCTCCTATCAATCCGAATATTTCTCCCCTGTCTATTGAGAAGCTTATCCCGTCCACAGCCCTGACAAACCTCTTTTTTCCTCTGAGCGTGTCTAAAAGACCCATTTTAACCGGAAAATAAGTTTTCAGGTCTCTGACCTCAAGCATCATACCACCCCGTGACAGGCAACGAAGTGACCTCTCTCAACTTCCTTCAGCTCCGGCTCCTTGCTTCTGCAGACATCTCTGGCAAACCTGCAGCGGGGATGGAAGCGACAGCCTTCTGGGGGGTTTCTAAGATCCGGAGGACTTCCGGGAATTGCCCTTATTTCCCTGTCCGAATATACATCCGGGACGCTTTCAAGCAGGGCTTTAAGATAGGGATGTCTCGCTCCCTTTACGAGCCTCCTTGCATCGCCCATCTCGACTATTCTGCCTGCATACATCACGGCTATTCTATCGCTTCTCTCGAAAGCCAGAGAGACATCGTGAGTAACGAATGTTATTGCTGTTCCCCTCTTTTTGAGTTCGCTCAGAAGATCCATTATCGCTTCCTGAACGATCACGTCAAGCGCTGTTGTTGGCTCGTCTGCTATTAGCAGAGGTGGCTCAAGAGCTGTCGCTATTGCTATGGCTATTCTCTGCCTCTGCCCACCGCTCAGCTGGTGAGGGTAGTAATTCATTCTGTCTGCCGGTATGTTCACACTCTCAAGCAGCTCAGCAGCTCTCTCTTTCGCAACCTCCTTTTCAATTCCATGCTCTGTCATGGCCTCAATTATCTGATCTCCAATTTTCCTCAGGGGATCAAGGCTCGTCATCGGATCCTGGAAAACCATGCTTACTTCCTTTCCTCTGACTCTTCTAAGCTCTTTTTCGCTCAGTTCAAGCAGATTTTTTCCGTTGAGAATTATCTTTCCTCCGACAACCCTTCCGGGAGGTGGAACAAGCCCTATAATTGCCTGAGCCACAGTTGACTTTCCGCTCCCGCTCTCCCCAACGAATGTAAACCATTCTCCCTTCTCCACAGAAAATGAGACATCCTCCACAGCCCTGACTGTGCCGGCGGAAGTGAAGTAGTGAACTTTCAGCCCTTCAACTTCCAGAATTCTCACGATTTCACCTCGTGGAAGTTCTCTCACTGAGTGCCTCTCCTATGAGGGCAAAGGCCATGGCCAGAAGCATGATCATGAGTCCGGGGAAGAAGACCAACCACCAGTAACCATCGAGGAAGAAGGCCTGACCGACTCTGAGATCGTAACCCCAGTCTGGCGTCGGTGGAGTTACCGATAAACCGAGAAAGCTGAGTCCAGCCTCAGTCAGTATTGCATCTGCGACGCTGAGTGAGAACACAACGAGTATCGTTGGTATCAGGTTCGGCAGTATGTATTTCAGCATTATGTCCCTGTCCCCGGCACCTATGGCTCTTGCAGCCTCAACAAAGAGCTGACCTTTAAGGCTGAGAGTCTGCCCCCTGATCATCCTGAAGTACGTTGGGACGTAAACGAAAGCTATGGCCACTGCAGCATTCATGGGGCTCGGGCCAAGAACGACGGCTATGACTATCGCAAGAATCAGGGCCGGAAAAGCGTATATGCTGTCCATCACTGTGCTGAGAATTCTGTCAACTTTTCCGCCGTAGTATCCAGAAATCAATCCAACGGGAATTCCGAGTACCATAGAAAAAGCCGTTGCGATTAGGACAACGTACAGGATTATCCTCGATCCCCAGACTATCCTTGAGAAAACGTCCTGTCCGAGCCTGTTTGTCCCCATTATGTGTTTCCAGCATGGAGGAGAAAAAGTGTCGCTGCTGATAGCAGTCGGGCTGTAGGGAGCTATGAACGGTGCGAAAATGGCCATTATTACAACCACTGCTACTATCAGGCTTCCAGCGATCAGAAAACCTCTTCCCTGTTTTTTCCCGAAAATAGCTTTTACCGGCCTGATTAGAACGGATGAAAGCATTATATCACCTCAGTACTTGACTCTTGGATCGAGAAGTGCGTATATCACGTCAACTATCAGGCTTATCAGGCCAACGAAGAAGGCAAAGAAGACGACAGCACCCTGTATGGCGTTGTAATCTCTGTACTCAATTCTGTCTATTATGAACGTGCCCATGCCCGGCCAGTTGAATGTCGTTTCCGTGAGTATGGCTCCTCCAAGAAGTATTGCGAACTGCAGCCCCATCAGAGTTATCACCGGTATGAAGGCGTTTTTGAGAGCGTACAGGGTAACTTTCCAGTCCCTCACACCCCTCGCCTTGTAAGCTCTTATGAAATCCTGATTCAGGACTTCCACCATGTTGTTCCTTACAAGTCTCGTGTAAGCTCCGCTCAGCACTATTCCAAGTGTCAGGCTTGGAAGAATCAGGTGTTTTACAGAGCTGACGAAAGCTGGCCAGTTTCCTGTCAGAATGCTGTCAAGCACGTACAGCCCTGTTACCGTGTGGAGATTGACGTTGGGGTTAATTCTGCCAGAAGTTGGGAGGATATGCAGCCATACACCAAAAATGTACTGCAAAATCATTCCAAACCACGGTATGAACAGAGTGTACGCGACTATGCTGTACAGCCTCATCGCGGTATCGGTTTTTGTTCCTCTCTTTACAGCCCCGAGTGTGCCGGTCAGAAGTCCAATCAAAACACTCACGGCAAAAGACCATATCGTCAGTTCGAGAGTGGCTGGAAATCTGAGCCTGAGGTAGTTTGAGACCGGAACGCCCATGGGGAAGGCGAGAGTGACTCCGAAGTTACCGTGCAGCAGCTGCCAGAGGTAGTCGAAGTACTGAACGTAAAGGGGTTTGTCCAGTCCGGCAAGGTGCATCAGATGCCTCATCTGTTCGGGGGAGATGCTCTTTGTCCCGACAACGGCAAGTATTGGATTTCCGGGGAGAATTCGCATGAAAATGAAGACTATTGTGTAGAGAATCAGTATTGTTGGAACGATCATCAGTGCCCTCAGGATGACGTACTGCGCTATTCCCCTCGACACACAACCACCTCTGAGAAGCTTTATTTTGTTTTGAAATTCTATAGCATCCAACAATCTGATAGCACTAATTAACTTTGCATATGAAAAAATAAAATAAAAAATTAAATTTAAGTTTTGTACAGGTATGCGTACTCCATCACCATGTCCGGTCCTACTGTAACCCCGTGCACGTTGGGTTTTGTCACAACGAACAGGTTACCCTGAACGAGAGGCACGTATGGTACCTGTTCTGCAAGAATCTTCTGAACCTCCTCGTATATCTTGGTTCTTTCCTGCTGGTTTGCTATTTCCTGAGCTTTCTTCAGCAGGTTATCTACAGTTTTGTTGGCAAATCCGGTTCCGGCCCATGAGTTTGCAGTGCTGCTCAGGAATGGGGTCGTGTAATCGTCCGGGTCAAGGTAGTCCGGGTACCATCCGAGCAGGTAAGCCTGCATCTGTCCCTTTCTTGCGTAATCCACGTAGGTTCCCCACTCTGCACTCTTTATCGTAACCTTTACCATTCCCGTGCTCTCCCACTGGCTCTTTATCATCTGAGCGAGGTCGGCCTCGGTGTCTCCGTAGTGGGTTGGAGTGTACCAGAGCTGAATGTGCAGGGGTTTGCTCTTGCTGTACCCAGCTTTCTCAAGAAGTTCCCGGGCGAGCTTTAAGTTCCCATCTCCATACTTCTTGAAAACGTCAAGGTGAGACCACATTCCGTTTGGTATCAGGCTGTAGAGTGGCTCTACAGTCCCCCTGTAAACCATGTTCGCTATTTCACTTCTGTTTATGGCTGCAGCAAGGGCTCTCCTTACAAGAACGTTTGACGTTGGTTCCTTCTTTACGTTGAAGCACAGGTACCTTATGAAGGAACCCGGAACCTTAACAACCCTAAAGTTGCTCTTTTCAAGACTTATTATGTCACTCGGCCTGAGGGTTCTCCATGCAACGTCAATCTCTCCGTTCTGAAGGGCAAGCCTCATCGTCGTGGCATCTCTGTAGAATCTGACGATTATCTCCTTCGTCTTCGGCTTCTGACCATAATAGTACGGGTTTGCCTCAAGAACTATCTCCTGCCCTCTGATGAACTTCACAATTCTGTAAGGTCCAGCCCCTCCAGCAGTCTGATCAGAATCTATCTTGTCCGGGCTGTACTTTGGATTTACAGGGTAGTAAGGTGGAGTCGTAAGGAGTGCGAGGAAGTAGGATGTCGGATGCTTGAGGTAGAAAACGACTGTCGTGTTGTTCTCAGCCACAACCTTTCTGACGAAGTCAGTTACAAGCCAGGATGGATCTCCTTTTATTCTCATGACCCTCTCTATACTCCAGACGACGTTCTTTGCAGTAAGGGGTGTTCCGTCAGAGAACTTCAGCCCCTTTCTCAGGTGGAAAATCCAAACAGTAGAGTTGTTCTTGACCTCCCAGCTCTCTGCAAGGGCTGGCTCGATTTTCAGAGTTCCCGGCTTGTACTTTACAAGGCCCACCATGGTGTTCTCGAGAATTTCCCACGTGAAAGCGTCGTAAGCATTGGCAGGATCGAGGTCTGTAACCTTGTCAGTAACACCTATGACCAGCGGGGATGCCTGAACGCTTTGTGTGGTGTTATTTCGGGAGCTCTGGGCTTTATTCTGTGCACAACCGGCAAAGAAGGCTCCTGCTGCAATCAGTAAAATCAGGAGCAAGGCCCATTTTCTCATGCCCTTTGACTTCGAAGGGCAGTTTAAAGCCTTTTTTGAGTGTTACTTGCTAATCAGGAGCTCAATACATCCCTTAAATTTAAAAACCACTCAAAAATGAAAAAATTCCAGATAAGTTACACTCCGTGGTAAAGTATATCCACGAGCCTTTCAAGCTCCGGAGGTTTAACCTCTCTGAGTCTGTCCTCCACTTCCTTTCTTGCGTAGTCGAATTCGTGGAATGACACATCGAG
>CAZUMR010000087.1:0-15717 GCA_964622075.1 uncultured archaeon
TTCCTGATTACTTCTTTCTCCTCGCTCTCATCTGCGTAAGCCCAGAAGTTCGTGTCGGGATTGATGTAGATGTACTTGTCCAGTCCTTCAATTTTGACCTTACTTAAAGATCTTAGGCTGTCATCACTCACGCACATCACCTTGCACAGTTTCGGTCATCTGAATTTAATTGTCATCTGACAGCCTGTTTCCGGGTAGATGCTGAAAAGAATATGGCTGGTGTAGCAATGTCTTGCAATGTTCTTATAATGATGATCTTACAATAAAAACTACAATAAAAAATAAAAATAAATAAAGGAAAATAAACAAAAATAAATAAAACAACAAATAAAAACAAACAAAAAACAAAAAATTAGAATGGGCTTTCCTCGCCCTGCATGACGTAGTGCGTTAATCCACCATCCTCGCTGTTGCACTCAAACCTGAAGCTGAGCATGAAACGCAATGGCAGGGGCGTTTAATAAACTTTTTAATAAAATCTAATCACTTTACCGGCAGTCAAGAAAAACAAATAAATCACTCCCTGCATTTTCGCTGACGATGATAGACACGGATCTGCTGGAGAAGTTCTACTCAAAGATATTTACTACGCCAAGAAAAAGGATAACTGTCAGTCTTGGGCTTGTAACGATAGCTCTTGCCTCGATTTTGAATGGAATGGTGAGCAAGAGCTTTTTTGCAAAAAGATACTTTTTTATCGGTCTGACTCTTATAGTTCTGCTTCTTGCGTTTTCAAAATTTATAGGTCTCGCATTTAACAGCAGGAGGACGTTTTTTCTTGCATTGCTGATACTCATATTCATCGAGGTTTTTGACTTCTTTGCGATACACCTCGGATTTTTTGAACTGATAGTTCTGTCTCCTGCAGCTCTTTCAACACTGATAACTCTCGTGCTCTACTTTACCTCTAAGGCAGATGAAAAAAAAGTTGCATTCACAACTCTGGCAATTCTGTTTTTGCTTTATCCTGTTGATTACCACTACTCCTTCAGTGCTCCTCACAGAATGCTCAGCTATACACTGTCCTCGATTTTCGGTGTGCTGCTTGCAATTCTGTATGTGAAATACCTTGACAGGGAGTATAACGGGATTAACATGAAGGAAATGCTGAAATCGTTCATACTCTTCTGGCTGACCACTGATCCGAAAGAGTTTGAAAAAAAGCTGAGAAAATCGGGAGTAAGAAAAAAAGGCTTTGTAAAATGTCTGAGGTTTTTTTACGGTTCAGGAGAGTGCAGGATTGTGAACACAGCCTTCCACCCCGGGCCGATGAGGAATGTTGGAGGAGCCACGCTTGTAGGCAGATTTATGGAAATGCCTGCAATTTACCTGCATTCTGCTACAAAACATGAGCTGAATCCTGCAAGCAGTGAGGACGTTGAAAAGGTTGTCAGGTCTCTGAGCTGTTCCGGTATCGTTTGTTCTGCTAGGAAACCTTTCAGCGTTGAGGGTGAATTTTACAGGCTTTACGTGTTCCCTTTTGGCAGTGTGTCTCTTCTGATCTTCAGCGGGAAAAGGGTTACAGACGATTTACCTCCTGAATTAAACGAGTTTGCAGAGAAGAAGTTCGGGATGGAAGTTTTGCTGGGAGAAGCTCACAACGCTCATGAAAGTGGATATGAGGTTAGCAGAAGGGAGATTGAGGAGGCAAGGAAACTGATAGAGCTTGCATCAAATCTTGCAGGGCAGAGCGTTGAAGAAAAATTGAGGGTTTTCTTCAGAAAGAAAAGAGCTGAGACAAACAACATCTGCGGCCATTTAGCAGCCTTACTGCTTGAATACGATTCCGGACGGTATTGCCTGCTTATGGTTGACGGGAATAACATGCAGAGAGAGTTCAGAAAGGAAATAGAGGAAATGGCAAGAAAGAGAGGTGTGGAGCTCATAGCAATGACGACGGATAACCACTCAAAGACAGGAATATCTCCAAAAGTTGGATACAAACCTGTTGGCAGTGATTTTGAGGACAGAGAGGTTGTAACCAAGTTTCTGAAGGAGTTTCTGGATGATGCTGAGCCAGAAGATGCTGAGGTAACATACGGGAGGAATGATGTTGAAATCGTTGTTATGGGCAGAAACTTCTTTGAGAGCATTGAGAGGGGCTTCAGAGAGCTTGGAGAAAAAGCCCTCTACCTGTTCTGGTTCTGCATAGCACTTCAGATGGTCGTTACTGGGTTGCTCGGGATTTTCCTGATTGCTGTTTAATCCTTATTGCCTTATTGCTGTCTAAATGCTTTTAAATGCTGTTTAAATTTATCAAAATTTTATCAAAATTAAAAATCGGACAGAAAATCGAACAAAATCAGGTAACGATGTTTCCAAGCTTCCTCTCTTCAAGAGCCTTCTTTATCTCCATCATGCTAAGGTCGAGCGGATCCTCTATTCTAACCCCGTGCTTTAGAGTTAGATTTCTCATCTCCGGTGATGTAGGGCCGATACACGGATCTCCGGGCACTCTCATCGAAACGTCGAACACAACGAACTCGAGCTTAGTGTCGTCTTCTGGAGAATAGGCCATCGCCCCCTGCAGGCCGAAGAGCCCTATCATTCCCGGAGGATATTCCTCTTCGCACACCCTCAGGAACTTCTCCGCGGTTTCGTAAACCATGTCCTGCTTGCTCTCCCTCATCGTCACTCCGAAGTGTCCTATCTCCTCGTTCTTTACTGGCACGTCTATCTTCAGCTGATCCTTCGCCGGCAGGTTCAGAAATCCCTGCAGGTTGACCTGCCTCCTGTCGCTGAATCCGACGAAGTCGAAGTCGCCGAAAACGTCCTTTAAGGCGTAGCTGTGGAAGTTAGCGTTGAACCTCGCTCCGAGAACGTACTCCTCTATCCTCGCCTTCTTTAATCCCTCCTCGTCTATAACGCCCTCCTTTATCAGCCTCTCTGCCTGCTCGTAGTAATCCTCGGGGGATTTGGCGTAGAAGAACGCCCTCTCGAGCGGATTTTTAGCCTGCTGAACCTTAACGACTACGAGCCTGTCTATCTCCTCTGGACTTTTGAACTCCTTCGGAATCCTTATCCCAGCCTTCTTGAGCAGGTAATACTGTCCTCTCTCGTAGTTCCTCTCCTCCGCCCTGAGCAGGTACCTGTTTCCGTATATAGGCACCTCAAAATCCTTCTCTATCCCGTCGTACCCGACGTAAACGGCGAAGCTCCTGTTTGGGATGAAGATGGTGTTGAGCTCTTTCAGCCTGTCCTGCACGTCATCGTTCAGCATATCCCTGAATCTATCCACGACTATGAACTCGTCGTAGAGGTGGCGGTTGTATTTGGTGTACAGCTTGTCCCTCCCCTTCTGAACGATGATTACGGTCCTGAATCCCCAAGCTTTTGCAGACATCCCTATTTCTTTGGCGGAGTGTGAACCAAAAATTCCGATCGTTACGTCCCTGTAGTCCTCAACCAGCCTTCTAACTTTTTCGGTCATCTCGAACATGATCGGGAGTCAACTCAGCGGATAAAAGTCTTAGCCCGAATGATACAGAAGTTGCAGTCATCTTTATGAAACATGAATATTCAGTAACAGTAAAATTTATTTATTCCTCGGTTAGACCGTACTCGATGTCGGATGACGATTTAATGGAAAAGATTGGAGAAATGCTCGCAATGCTGGATGAGCACGGTTTTTACGGAATGAAGAATATGATAAAAATGATAATTTTAAGTGGAATCAGGGGCGTTCGAAAAGATCTAAGACTCGGCGTTATCAGTGAGGAGGAGGCTAAAGATAGGATTGTCGAAATTTTAAGCTTGGTTACGGGGAACATATGCCGGTCGAAAGACGGAAATAAAGTTGTACTGGATCTGTTATCCGAACTATTTCTCGAACTATAGCGCTCAGCCCGTGCTCTATTATTTCGTCGGTCATCGCCTTGTGTCTCTCTATAAATATTAAGATTATAGTAAAAGCTTTAAATTAGAAACCGTAAACGGCAACCGTAAATACATATCCGTGTCAGCAAACAGGGCATGCTGGACTGGGAAGATTACAAAAAGAGGAAGCTTGAAAGTCTGAATAAAGCTGTAAAGAATGGCGAAGTTGATGAGTGGATACTTCCAATTCTGGAAAAAATAAACTCAATCGATGATTACGTGACGCTTTCAAGCTGTGCTGGAAGAGTTGCTGTTATGGACATGCCCGATTTTGGCAACAAGGGCGAGGCAGTTTTTCTTGGAAAATGGCACCACATACCTGATGCAGAAGAGGTGGAAAAGGCAATAGATGCTGGAAGGATGACGACTTGGCTGATGCTCAATCCTCCCATACTCCACATTGCTTGCTGCAATCTTAAAAGTGCGGAGAGGCTGATACTTTCAGCCCAGAATGCCGGAATAAGGAGAGCAGGAATAATTTCTCTCAAACACAACGTTGTTGAGGTTTGCGGGCACGAAAGGATGGAAATACCCGTCAGGTTCGGTAAGAGGTTGCCTTTTGACATCGATGCCTTCTTAAAACTTGCAGAAATGAAGCTTGAAAGAAGTAGAAAAAAGTTTGAAAGATTTGTCCAGCTTCTGTGACTGTATAAACTACAACTGTTACACTCATGCTACTATCGTGCGGGAACGTTGAGAATGTGAGGTTGGGCAAAGGAGGGCAAAGGCTTATCAACTCCCGGAATTACCTCAGGCATATGAGGAGTTACGAGGAGCTTCTTGAGAAGGCACTTTCAGAGTTACCTGAAGAGGTCGTTAAAAGGGAGAGGTTCGAAATACCTAAAGCAAGTGTGCTCAGGGAAGGAAGCAGGACAATCATCAAGAACTTCTCTCAAATCGCCAAGGCCGTTAACAGAAGTGAAGAGCATCTGTACAAGTACCTTGTTAAATCTCTCGGTACTGCCGGATTCCTTGAATCGGGCAGGCTAACCTTGCAGGGTAAGTTTACCGAAGATGAGGTGCAGAAGGAGATAGAGTCTTACGTCAAGGACTATGTGCTTTGCAAGGAGTGTGGAGCTCCGGATACAACGCTTGTAAGGGAGGAGAGGATACTCTTCCTGAAGTGTATGGCATGCGGAGCTAAACATCCTGTAAGACCCTTCTAATTCTTGCTGGTTAGAGAGTTAGGCTGATTAGAGAGTTAGAGAGAGTTAGAGAAGGAGAATGAAGTTCAGAATGAAAGTTTACAGGGTTCAGGGAGAGCTACTCGTTGCCGTATGTGACTCAGAGATAGTTGGCAGAACGTTCAGAGATGAGGAGAGGGGACTGAAACTTGAAATAAAGGAGAGTTTTTACGGAAAGGAAGAAGTTGACGCGGACAATGTAAGAGAAATGCTAAAAAAAGCGACCATAGCAAACATAAGCGGGGAGAGAGCCGTTAGGCTGGCAGTTGAAGAGGGTATAGTTGACGAGAACAGAGTTCTTGTGATTGGAGAGTGTCCTCACGCACAGATGGTTGTTCTTTAGCTGTATTTGCCATATTATTTAAAATTTCATTATAAAAATTTTCATTAAAATTTCACTTTAAAAAATTTCATTTTTAAAGTATTCAGTTTTCAGCGTTGCCAGCGTTGCTCATCATGCCCTACCAAAACATTTATATACCTGCTTACTAACTTTAGGTTAGTAACAAAATAGACATAATGGTTAGTTAGGGGTGGTAGAGATGTCAGAGAAGTCAGAGATGGCAGAAGTCCTTCTTGAAGTTCTCGGGAATGAGAGCAGAAGGAGGATACTTGCTCTGCTCTCAAAAAAACCGTGTTACGTAAGCGAAATCAGCTACTCACTGAAAATGGCTCCCAAAGCTGTGCTTGAGCATCTTGAAAAGCTTGAGAAAGCGGGGATAATCAGGAGTTTCGAGGAAGGAAGGAGGAGATACTACTGCATTGACAAGAGCCTGAGGATAGAAGTGACGATAGCTCCTCACGTCTTTGAAACTTCAGTGATAACAGGGGTCAACGGGGCTGATGTTGAGAGGGCTGTCAGGGACGCAAAAAGAGTGTTTGACATGAGGGTGGAGAGCTCGGGAATCCCGGAGCTCAGTGATGCTATCAGGGAAATAGAAAGGATACAGCACAACATTTCAAGAATTCAGGGAATGATAAACTCCAGAATAAACGAGGTGTTTGAGAGAATAACCAGAGAGATCAATGAGAGCATAGAGGACGAAATTGAGAGAATTGTCATGATAGGAATAGCAAAGGGGGCAAAAAATGCCATGGAGATAGCAGAGCAGTTTGGATTGCCATACAGGGATGTGGAGAATGCCATGGAGAGACTTGAAAGGAGAGGCGTGCTGAGGAGGAGTGGAGATAGATGGGAGCTCACACTCCTCGACTGAATGGTAATGGCTGAAATGATTTGCTGAAGTTAAAGGCCTGAAATCTGAAGTGCTGTGATGGGTGAACTGAAAAGTAAACTGAAAGATAGAAAATCTGATATAATATAAAATTTAGAAAATTAAAGGAAAGGAGGTGTTGCTGAATGAGTGATGATAAGAAGGAAATCACCCTCAGGGTTGCTGAGGCTTACTACAGGGATGTAGGTAGGGGAATAGCAAGAGTTGACCCTGAGGCAATGGCCAAACTTGGTCTTCAGAGCGGAGATGTAATTGAAATAGTCGGAAAGTCCTCAGTACCGGCAATAGTCTGGCCGGGATATCCGGAGGACAGAGGTAAGGGAATAATCAGGATAGATGGAAGTCTCAGAAGCAACGCTGGCGTTGGTATAGATGACAGAGTTAGAATAAGGAAGGTTGAGGCAAAGCCGGCAGAGAAGGTAACCCTGGCACCAACTGAACCAGTGAGGCTGATGGGTGGTGAGGCTTATCTCCTTAGGCTGCTTGAGGGTAGGCCAGTAACGAGAGGACAGAAGATCAGGGTAGAGCTGTTCGGCCACACGCTGACGTTCGTCGTAACGGCAACAAAACCAGCTGGGGTTGTAATAGTCTCAAGAAACACTGCGATAGAGCTCAAGGACAAGCCAGTCGAGGGAGTTGAGAGAGCAGTTCCAAACGTGACTTACGAGGACATTGGTGGTCTGAAGAGAGAGCTGAGGCTTGTCAGAGAGATGATAGAGCTACCCCTCAAGCACCCGGAGATCTTCCAGAGGCTTGGAATTGATCCGCCAAAGGGAGTATTGCTCTATGGCCCACCCGGCACAGGAAAAACACTGATTGCAAAGGCTGTTGCCAATGAGGTAAACGCACACTTCATCAGCATCAGCGGTCCGGAGATAATGAGCAAGTACTATGGAGAGTCAGAGCAGAGACTCAGGGAGATATTTGAAGAGGCGAAGGAGAACGCACCTTCGATAATATTCATAGATGAAATCGACTCCATAGCTCCAAAGAGAGAAGAGGTTACCGGAGAGGTTGAGAGGAGAGTTGTCGCCCAGCTCCTTGCATTGATGGATGGGCTGGAGGCAAGAGGAGACGTAATAGTGATAGCAGCTACCAACAGACCAGACGCTATTGATCCGGCTTTGAGAAGACCGGGAAGGTTCGACAGGGAGATAGAGATAGGTGTACCAGACAGAGAAGGCAGGAAGGAAATCCTCGAAATCCACACGAGAGGAATGCCACTTGCAGAGGACGTTGACCTTGAAGAGCTTGCAGAGCTGACTGTAGGCTTTGTAGGAGCTGACCTTGAAGCACTGTGCAAGGAGGCAGCCATGCACGCACTTAGGAGCAGGATGGAGAAAGGAGAAATTGACATTGAGGCAGAGGAGATTCCAGAAGAGGTACTCGAGAACCTCAAGGTTACGAGAGAGGACTTCCTTGAGGCCCTGAAGAACATAGAGCCATCTGCAATGAGAGAAGTGCTTGTTGAAGTGCCAAACGTCAAGTGGGATGACATAGGAGGACTCAAACACGCAAAGCAGGAGCTAATGGAGGCTGTGGAGTGGCCTCTGAAGTATCCAGAGGTATTCAGCGCTGTGAACATCAAACCGCCAAAGGGCATACTGCTCTACGGTCCACCCGGCACAGGAAAGACTCTGCTTGCTAAGGCTGTTGCCAACGAGAGCAACGCGAACTTCATAAGCGTCAAGGGACCGGAGCTGCTGAGCAAGTGGGTCGGAGAGAGCGAAAAGCACGTCAGAGAGATGTTCAGAAAGGCAAGGCAGGTAGCACCATGTGTGTTGTTCTTCGACGAGATAGACAGCCTTGCTCCAAGGAGAGGCAGTGGTGGAGATAGCCACGTTACTGAGAGGGTCGTAAGCCAGCTCCTGACAGAGCTCGATGGAATGGAAGAGCTCAAGGATGTTGTGGTGATAGCAGCAACAAACAGACCGGACATGATAGATCCGGCACTGCTGAGACCGGGCAGAATAGAGAGGCACATCTACATCCCGCCGCCAGACAAGGAGGCAAGGAAGGAGATATTCAGGATACACCTTAGAGGCAAACCACTTGCAGATGACGTTAACATAGACGAGCTTGCAGAGAGGACTGAAGGTTACACAGGAGCGGACATAGAGGCCGTTTGCAGAGAGGCAGGAATGCTGGCAATAAGAGAGGCAATAAAGCCGGGCATGACCAAGGAAGAAGCAAGAGAGGTGGCGGAGAAGCTGAAGATAACCAGAGAACACTTCGAAAAGGCACTGGAGAAAGTGAAGCCAAGCATGACGAAGGAGGACATAAAGACTTACGAGAAGATGGTCGAGGACTTCCACAGGATGTACAAGTAAACTATTTAACATTTAAATTTTTTATATAGTTTAAGAATTAAATTAAATCAAAAAATAAAAAATTGGGAGGTGATGCGTATGGCGTGGTGGAGGAGAAGAAGAGACAGGGAGAGAGACAGGGAGGATGACTTCGACTGGTTTGGATTTGGAGGTTTCGGGTTCAGGGACTTCGACGTATTCGACGACATATTTGAGAGGATGATGAGAGACCTTGACGAGATATTCAGAAAGGCTACAAGCGGAGAGATAAAGCCGATAGTCAGGGGATTCTCAATAAGAATAGGGCCTGATGGAAAGCCAGAGATCAGGGAGTTCGGAACCAAGGACATGATAAGCCAGGGTGTTGAAGAGAGAAAACCACTTGTCGATGTCATGGAGACTGACGATGAAGTGCAAATAATCGCCGAAATGCCGGGAGTTAACAAGGAGGACATCGATGTCAGTGCATCTGAAACTTCCGTGGAGATAAAGGCAGAGGGTGAGAACAGGAAATACTACGAGGTCGTTGATCTGCCGTGCGAGGTAATACCGGAATCAGCAAAGGCAAGGTACAACAACGGTGTGCTTGAAGTCGTATTCAAGAAGAAGCACCCGAAGAAAGAGGACAGGAAGAAGATAAAAATAGAGTAATTTATTCCAATTTATTTTATTTGCTGTTTTAGAGTTTGTTTTAAATGTTTGGGATTTAGGATTTTAGAGTTTCAGGCCTGCTCAATTCTCCTTGCAACTTCTTCTGCCATCTCCATTGTCTTCAAACTGCCTCCAAGGTCAGGTGTCGTCTTTCCTTCTGCCAGCACTTCCTCAAGTGCCCTTTCAACTTTTTCTGCTTCCTCCACGTATCCGAAGTGTTTGAGCATCATGCATACAGTCAGAATCATGGCTGATGGGTTGGCTATACCTTTACCAGCAATGTCGGGAGCTGAGCCATGCACAGGTTCGAAAATTGCATGCTTCTCTCCAACGTTTGCGGAAGGTGCAAGTCCAAGACCTCCTACAAGCCCTGCTGCTAAATCGCTCACGATATCTCCAAACATGTTCGTTGTCAGTATAACGTCAAATCTATGGGGATCCATTACCAGATACATGCATGCCGCATCTATGTAGTAGTCGTTAAACTCTATGTCAGGATATTCTCTTGCAACTTCTCTGCAAACATCTCTGAACAGCCCGCAGGTTTTCTTCATTACGTTTGCCTTGTGAAGTGCAGTCACCTTCTTTCTCCCTTCTCTCTTTGCAAGTTCAAAAGCGTACCTTGCTATCCTCTCACTTGCCTTTCTTGTGATCACCCTTATTCCTTCAGTCACACCATCACAGACCTCGAACTCGAATCCCTTGTACAGACACTCTGTATTCTCTCTAACTATTACAATGTCAACATCGCTGTAGAGTGATTTAACTCCCCTGTAGGATTTTGCCGGTCTGATGTTGGCAAACGTCTCAAGCTCGAACCTGAGCCTGACAATAACATCTGCAGCAGTCTCTCCGGCAGCACCAAAAAGCACGGCATCACTTTTCTTGCACTCCTCAAGAGTTTCATCTGGCAGAGCTTTACCGTACTTTTCGAGAGCGTTATCTCCTGCCTCCATCCAGACGTACTCAAAAGGCAGGTCGAGCTTCTCAAGAACGAGCATTGCAGCATCCATGACCTCTCTGCCTATGCCATCCCCCGGTATGACCGTTATTCTCTTTCCCATGCCAGACTGCAAAAATAAATCGTTAAAAACTGTTTTGCTACATCGCAAACAGGACCATTGTTGTCCGGGAAAAAATCTAAAAGCAATAGAAGTAACGCAGTTGCATGGGTGAGGAAGAGTTTGAAGTAGAACTGTTTGTTGACGGTAAAAAGGTAGCAATGAACTCCTACGTTAGAAAGGTGTTTTTCAGAGTCGTTTCAGCCCTTGTATCCACTCTGAAGGGCGTGGACGAATGGAAGGATGTGGAGCTGAGGTTAAGGCGATAGCCATTGCACTTTCGGTTTTTCAGACCTCATAATAGAATAAATGGGGATGCTATGCCCGGTATAAAGGAATTGATCAGGCCATGTATTAGAAACATGGAACCATACAGGCCCGGGAAGAGTGTGGATTACGTTAAAAAGAAGTATGGATTGAAAAAAGTGGTAAAACTCGCTTCTAACGAAAATCCATACGGTCCAAGTCCGAGGGCTGTGGAAGCAATCAGAAAAATAGATCCCAGCAGTCTGAGCGTGTATCCTGAAACTTTCCCTGAAGTTCTGCTTGAGGCAATACAGGAGCACACAGGATGGGATAGGGAGAGGATTGTTATAGGGGCGGGTCTTGATGGAGTTCTTGAAACAGTGTTCAGAATGCTTGCTGGAGAGGGAGATTCTGTCTTGCTTCCTGTGCCCACGTACCCTTACTATCACACAATTCTGAACGTATTCGGCTGCAGGGGCGTTTTCGTAAACAGAAAGGATGATTTCTCTATAGATGTAGAAAAAATTTTTGAAGCTGTGGATAGAGAGAGGCCAAAGCTGATAATGATATGTTCACCAAACAACCCCACAGGAAATGCTGAAAGAGTGGAAGATGTAAGGGCGGTTGTGGAGTACTGTGAGGGTAAAAGTGTTGTTTTCATAGATGAGGCCTATGGAGAGTTTGCAGAGTTTGAGGGAAAGGCCATGAAAGGAATTGAGGGTGAAAACGTCATCGTTGGCAGAACTCTCTCAAAGGCCTTTGCCCTTGCCAGCCTGAGGGTTGGTTATGCTCTTATGGATGATGTGCTCAGAGAGGAGTATCTGAAGGCAACCACTCCATTTCCGGTAACCCTGCCGTCATGCCTTGCTGCAAGCGAGGCTCTGAAGGATAAAGAACACCTGAACTTCGTCGTAAGAAGTATAGTTGAGGAGAGGAGAAGAGTCACAGAGGAACTGAGGAAGCTTGGATTAAAAGTTTACGACAGTCAGTCAAACTTCGTTTTTGTGCTGACTCCTGTGAAGGCCGGGGAATTTGTAGAGGAGCTTATGAAGAGAGGTGTTATAGTGAGGGATTGTTCATCGTTCTACGGCTGTGGAGAGAATTCCGTCAGAATAAGCATAGGGAGGAGAGAGGATAACGACTTCATGCTTGATGCAGTCAGAGATGTGATGCAGTAAAAACGGGAGAGGTTGAGAATGCTCGAAGTTTTGAATGACAGAAGGGAAGAGGTGGAAAGAGATCCTGTGTCCATCGTGGGCATTACTGGAACCCCGGGAGTTGGCAAATCGACTGTTGCAAAAAAGCTTGAGGAGCTTGGATTCAGTGTGTACAGAGTTAACGAGCTTGCAGAGAAATTCGGATGCATAATCGATCGTGAAGAGGGCTGTGCCGTGGTTGATCTGGAGAAGCTGAGAAGGATAAGGGATGAGCTAAAATCTACCGGTGAGGAAGTCATTTTCGTTGAGGGTCATCTATCTCACCACCTTGCAGACATGGCAATTGTGCTCAGGTGTAATCCCCTCGTGCTTAAAGAGAGGCTTGAAGAGAGACTTGAGAGTGGAGAGGGGTGGAGTGAAGAAAAAATCATGGAAAATGTGGAAGCGGAGCTCGTTGATGCCGTTCTGATAGAGGCCATGGACGTTTGTGGAGAAGTTTACGAAATTGACACTACTGACAGGAGTGTGGACGAGGTTGTTTCTGCGATTCTTGGAATAGTTTCCGGTAAAGACAGGGAGATGTACTTGCCGGGAAAAGTTGACTGGATATCTGAAGTGGGGGACAGAATCGACGAAGTGATGAGAAGATTTTGATAATGTTTTGATGAGGGTTTAATGAGTTTTAGTTTTGGAAAACGTTTTTAATCTGTTTGGTTAGCTGCTGGCGATGGTGTTCAAGCTTAGGGACGGGCTTAAAGTTAAGAGAGAATACAGGACAACTGATATAGTCGAGAGGAAGGGCGTTATAACAGCAAAAAACATTCATCTGAAGAAATATCCGGTCGATAACCCCGTTACAATTTTCAACGCTTCCATGGACATGGAAGGGGATGAGCTGATAATTTACGGCAGAATTGTCCTTGGCTACTTCACCTACGCAAGTGCGGTGGCTGAGTTTAGAATTCCTGTAAACGATGTACTCTCAAACGAGTTCGTTCCGGGGCACTACACGGCTGACATATGTGTTTATCCTGATAACAGGTACGACCTGTGGGGTGTTGAAGATCCAAGAGTTTACAGAATTGGAGAAAAGAGGCTGATGACTTACTGTGGAAGAACTGTTCACTACTTCGATCCATCTGTCAGAACAGAGAGAACTCTGCCTGTGACTGCCATATACGAGGATGGAAAATGGAGGAAGATCTGTGCATTCAGAGTTCCGGAGGAATTCAGAGGTTTCGTAATAAGTGATAAGGATTCATTCCTTGTCAAGATGGACAAATGTTATCTGTTCCACAGATTGCATATGAAGGACGAGAACTTTTATCTCGTTATGAGCGTTGTTGAGTGCGATATATTTGAAAAGAGAGAACTGTGTGACATCAGCGTTAACGACACGAGAACCGTTCTTGAACCTGCCAAGTGGGAGGACAAGCTTGGCTGGAACACTCCACCAGTCAGAGTTGATGGGGAATACCTGCTGCTCTTGCATGCAGTAGATGCTGAGACGAAGGCCTACAGGGTATTTGCGATGCTCATGGATGAAAACGCAAACGTCACAGCAATATCTCCTCACTACATAATGGAGCCAAAGGAATGCTATGAGGTCTTTGGAGACAGGCCATTTACTGTATTTCCATGCGGTTCTCTGCTGATAGATGATCAGCTCCTCATATCGTACGGTGCCTCTGATTCCGCCATTGGATTCGGTGTTATCAATCTGGATGAGCTAATGGACATGCTTGAAAAGGGAAGGCTTGAATAAACCTTTTCTGTTTTTGATTGTTTGACTTTTTTGTTTGGTGTTTTGTTTGTTTTGTTGGTTTTGATGTTACAGCCACATTAAGGAAAACCAAAGAGTTAAACGACCTCAACGGGTAGTTGAGACATGGTTCTCGCTGTTGCAGTTGACATAGATGGAACGATAACTCACAGAGACAGAAGTCTAAGTTGCAGGGCTGTTAAAGCTCTGAGAAAGCTTAAGGAGAAGAAAATACCCGTTGTTCTTGCAACTGGGAATATATCCTGTTTTGCAAGAACGGCTGCTAAACTGATCGGTGTTTCAGATACTGTGATATGTGAAAATGGAGGGGTCGTTAGGTTCAGTTACGATGGAGAGGATGTGGTGCTCGGGGATAAGAAAAAGTGCTTAAAAGCAGCCGATTTACTCTCAAAGTACTTCGACCTTGAATTTCTTGATGAAGAATACCGGAAGTCAGAGGTCTGTGTCAGAAGAACATTTCCCGCTGATGAGGCAAGGAAATTGCTGGAAGGGATGGGCGTCAGACTTCTTGACTCCGGTTACGCGTACCATATAGTTGATGAAAACGTCAGCAAGGGAAAAGCTCTGATCTACATAGCAGATAAAATAGGGATTGATGTAAAAGATTTTGCAGCAATAGGGGACTCCGAAAACGATATAGAGATGCTGAAAGTTGCAGGAATCGGAATAGCCGTTGCAAACGCTGATGATGCTTTAAAGAAGGTTGCTGATGTAATAGTTGCTGCCAGCGATGGTGAAGGTGTGGAACAAGCACTCAGGATTCTGAAATTGATTGATTGAATATAATGAATATTATAATGAATTTAAACGAAATTTAGTTGGGATAACCAAACTTACAAAACTTACAAACTTAAAATCCCAAAATAAAAAGGAGGCCGGTAACAATGACAGATAAAGTCGTTAAAATCGACGGCAGTTATGGTGAGGGGGGTGGCCAGATTCTCAGAACGGCCATAGCTCTTTCCTGCGTTACCGGTGTTGCTGTCGAGGTTGATAAAATAAGGGCGAACAGGCCAAGGCCCGGGTTAGCGATGCAGCATATGAAAGGGATTGAAGCGGCAAAACTGATGAGTTCTGCTGAGGTTGAAGGCCTGAGAAAGGGATCCACAAGAGTGCTGTTCAAACCCGGTAAGGTCAGGGGTGGAAAGTTCAGAGTTGATATAGGCACAGCTGGCAGTATTTCTCTCGTTCTTCAGGTCTTAATTCCAATAGCCATGAGTGCTGATCGTGAGAGTGAAATAACTGTAACGGGTGGAACGGATGTTAAGTGGTCTCCTCCAGTCGATTACCTGAAAAACGTCACTTTAAAAGCTGTAGAGAGAATGGGTGGCAGGGCTGATGTTGAAGTTGTCAGGAGAGGTTACTATCCTGAGGGAGGAGGCAGGGTTACAGCGGTTATTGAACCATCAGGGCTGCATGCTGTTGAATTTGAGGTTGTAAGGAGAGCGAGAGTTAAAGGAATAAGTCACTGCTCCAATTTACCAAGGCACGTTGCAGAGAGACAGGCAAAATCGGCTGCTGAAAGGTTGAGTGAGGGGAAAGCAGAATGCTCCGTTGAGCTGGACGGTGTGGATGTGGAGATTGAGGTCAGCAGAGGAAAGTCAACGGGGAGCGGCATTACTCTGTGGTGTGACAGCCCTGTTGGCGGGAGTGCTCTTGGGGAGAAAGGGAAGAGAGCAGAAATTGTTGGAAGAGAGGCTGCAGAGGCTTTACTCAGGGGTTTGAAGGCTGAAGCAGCTGTTGACGAGTGGGCAGGAGATCAGCTGATGGTCTTTGCCGCCCTTGCGAAAGGTGTTACCAGATATACGGTTTCAAGGGTTACAAAACATCAGATAAGCAATGCTTACGTGATTAACAAATTCTTTGATGGATGTGTTGAAATTGATGAGGATAGAAGATTTATCGCTGTAAAAGGTGCTGGGATTCTGTGAGTTTTTTCGATTGCGTTTTTGTCTGAGATTTTAGCAAATTCGGCTGGAATTTTATTATCTCAATTTGATTCGAAATATAAATCAGAGAAGCTTGTAGGTATAGTCCTCTTTGAAAGTTATGGTAGGTGTAGAACCAGAAATAAAAACGCCGGGGCTGGGATTCGAACCCAGGAGCCCTTGCGGGCACCGGCTCTCAAGGCCGGCGCAGTACCTCTCTGCAACCCCGGCTCTAACAGTACAAAATATGCAACGTTTTTAAGCTTTTACTCTCAACACTACAACAT